>JAVSMP010000001.1:341835-683671 GCA_032027145.1 Ignavibacterium sp.
TCCAAAGCTTCAGGAACAACAGTGTGATTTGTGTAAGCAAAAGTTTTTGAAGTTATTTCCCACGCCTTATCCCAGCTTAAGTTTTCATCATCAATCAAAATCCTCATCAATTCTGGTATTGCAACAACGGGATGTGTATCATTAAGCTGAATGCAGGTTTTGTCTGCAAATTGATCAAATGCAGAGTGTTTGATTTTATACTTTCGTATAATATCCTGAAGTGTAGCTGATACGAAAAAATATTGCTGCTTTAATCTTAAAAATTTTCCTTCAACATAAGTATCGTTCGGATAAAGAACTTTAGATATTGTTTCCGAATCATCCTTCTTTGCGACTGATTCGATATAGTTGCCTTTGTTAAAATCAGCAAACTCAAAATCAACAGTTGCTTTTGCACGCCACAATCTTAAATTATTTACAACCTGACTTTTATATCCGGGGATAGGAACATCGTATGCAACAGCCAGAACATTTTCAGTGTCAACCCATTTAAAACCAAGTTCTCCGTTTCCTTTATTATAAGTTTCTGTTTTTCCATAAAACTGTACTTTATATGTCAGTGATCTTCTCATCAAGTCCCAAGGGTTTCCATTTCGCAGCCAATTATCGGCTCTTTCAACCTGATAACCATTTTCAATATCCTGCTCAAATATTCCATATTCATATCTAATTCCATATCCAAATGCAGGCAATTGAAGTGTAGCCATTGAATCAAGATAACAGGAAGCTAATCTGCCCAAGCCGCCGTTACCCAATCCCATATCAAGTTCCTGTTCCATTATTTCATTCAGATCATAACCATCACGATTTAAAATAACACCGCATTCATTGTAATAATCCAGATTGATCAGCGCATTGCCAAGAATTCTTCCCATCAGATATTCCAGTGAAAGGTAATAAACTCTTTTAACATCTTTATCGTGATATACTTTTTGAGTGCGGAGCCAGTTTCTTACCATTCTATCTCTAACTGCAAGTGATAATGCAAAATAGGCATCTGCACCGCTTGCTGTATTTTTATCTTTTACAAGAGTAAACTCCAGATGTTCGGCAAACTGATTTGAAAGCGAAAAACTTGCAGGGTCTTCTTTATCTGTAAAGAATATAGAATCAGTGTTTTCAATCTTTATCTTCAACTTTTTCCTCTGTTTTATTTCACAAATAGCAGTAACAAATTTACTTTCATCTGTATTTAATACAAAATTTTACATTGTCTGTTATCAATGTCATTTTCAACAAAATAGTAATTAATTCAGGATTAAAGAAACCGGCATCTGATAATTTTTTGTTTTGTTATTCAGAACCGGTTCGGAATTAAAACAATGAGTCTTTGAAAATAATCCTGTTTGGATTACAGAAGAGAATTAAGATTGGAGTTTTCAACTCCCGATTGGGAAAAATATTTCAGAAGTTTCACTACTTTAACTCATATTCAAAAAAATCACAGAGGATTAAATATCAGAAATTGGTTAAGTACTTCTGTTTATCTTTCAGATATAATTTTTCTAAAAAGTTCTAAGTCATCTTTGGTCGTTATCTTAAAGTTAAGAACTGATCCCTCTACAATATTTACTCTTTTGCCGGATCTCCTAACAAGCATTGATTCATCAGTACCCACAAAATTTTCTTTTTCTGCTTTCAGCAAAGCTTTAAGTAAGACCTTATATTTAAATATCTGAGGAGTTTGAACATAATAAACACCATCACGGTTAAGATATTCATTAACAAACTTTCTACCTTTAATTAAGGTATCTTTAGCTTTTATACATACTAAAGCATTGCCATTTTTTTTAGCAGATAAGATTGATTTTGTAAGTACACTACGGGGCAAAAGTGCTCTTGCAGCATCGTGGACTATTAATAAATCATTCTCTTGAGCTTCAGAAGAGTAAACTGCATTAAAGACAGATTGCTGTCTTGTGATTCCGCCTTCAACAATAAGTTTTACTTTAGTGAGTTTATACTTTTTTATAAGATTTAATAGTTTATCAAAGTAAGCGGCTTCAGCAGAAACAATAATTTTATTTACAAGTTTGTTTTTTTGAAATGTCTGAAGTGTATAGACAATTATTTCCTTGCCATTAATTTTTAAGTATTGTTTAGGAGTGGAAAAACCACTCCTAAAACCTTTACCGCCTGCTGGTATAATTGCTATACAATTCATTTTATAAACATTGCATCGCCATAGCTTAAAAAGCGATACTTATCTTTAAGTGCCTTTTTGTAAGCTTTCATAACATGATCAGTCTCACCTAATGCACTAACCAGCATTAAGAGAGTTGATTCTGGTGCATGAAAATTAGTAATCAATTTTTGTGTTACCTTAAACATATACGGCGGATAGATAAATTTATCAGTCCATCCCTTTCCAGGCTTCACAAATCCATCAGCAGTAGTACTTGTTTCTAAAACACGGCAGGTACTTGTTCCCACAACTATTATATTATGTTTTGCCTGCATAGCTTTATTGATAACATCTGCCGAGTGCGGAGAAATTTCATAATACTCTGAATCCATTTTATGCTTTGTAAGGTCTTCAACTTCAACTGATCTGAATGTACCAAGACCAATATGAAGAATAACCGGTACAATATGAATTCCCTTCTTGCTGATTTTCTCCAGAAGTTTAGTAGTAAAATGCAGTCCAGCAGTTGGTGCGGCAACAGCTCCATCAACTTTTGCATAAACGGTTTGATAAGTCTCTTTATCTTTTGGCTCTGGTTCTCTCTTAATGTAAGGCGGAAGAGGAGTAAGTCCAATTTTTTCAACCGCCTGAAATACATTGCCTGGTTGATTAAACCTTACTGTTCTTCCTCTGGAAGTTGTATTATCAATTACCTCACACCAAAGATTGTTATCAAAGTAAATCTTATTGCCAATTCTAACTTTACGCGCAGGATCAACGATAACATCCCAGATACAATCTTCTTTGTTCAACTCTCTTAAAAGAAATACTTCTATCTTAGCCTGTGTCTTTTCTTTTTTCCCATATAATCTTGCCTGAAACACTCTTGTTTCATTAACAACAAGTACATCACCCTTTTCCATATAATCAACAATATCCGAAAACTTTTTATCTTCCATTTCACCAGTTTCTTTATCAAGCACGAGCAGCCTCGATTTATCTCTTGGTGAAACGGGATATTTTGCAATTGCTGGTTTGGGCAAATTGTACTTGAAATCTGATAGTTTCATTAATTTAACCTTTAACTTATTATTTTAATTTTCACTTAATCATTATGAGCGACTGAAAAGTCTATCTGAACAACAGATTCCTCTTCACATCGCTCAACAAAATGATCTATGAAATTATTTATTTCTTTTTAGATACTTTTTTCTTTGCAACAACTTTCTTTTTAGGTGCAGTTTTTTTAGTTGATTTTTTTGCGGCTGATTTTTTTACAGCTTTAGCCGGTTTACCTTTCTTAGCTTCTTTAATAACTGCTTGTGCAGCGGCTAATCTGGCAATCGGTACTCTGTAAGGCGAACAGCTTACATAATTCAATCCTATTTTATGGCAGAACTCAACTGATCTTGCTTCGCCTCCGTGTTCACCGCAAATTCCAATTTTAAGATCTGGTCTGGTACTTCTTCCGCCTTCAACAGCAATTTCCATCAATTTACCAATTGCTACCTGATCAATTGACTGAAAAGGATCTTCGGATAGAATTTTCTTATCGAGATAATCAGGTAAAAATCCGCCTATATCATCACGTGAAAATCCAAAACCCATCTGTGTTAAATCATTTGTACCAAAAGAGAAGAACTGTGCTGTTTCTGCAATCTTATCAGCAGTTAATGCTGCACGGGGAATCTCAATCATAGTACCGGTTAAGTGATTAATTTTCTTTAATCCGAATTTTTCACATACTTCTGAATGAACTCTTACAACAATTTCACTCTGATGATTAATTTCATTAACGTCACAAGTAACTGGAATCATTATTTCCGGAAAAGGTTTCTTTCCTTCTTTTAATAATTCAGCCGATGCTTCAAAGATAGCGCGCACCTGCATCTCTGTAATTTCAGGATAAGTAATTCCTAATCTTACTCCGCGATGCCCCATCATCGGATTACTTTCGTGTAACGAATCAGCTCTTTGGTTTAATTCTTCTAAAGTGATTCCTAAGCTTGCAGCAAGTTTTTCTTTTTCATCACGTCTGTGCGGAACAAATTCATGTAATGGTGGATCAAGCGTTCTGAATGTAACCGCAAATCCATCCATTGCTTCCAATGTTTCTTTAACATCCTTTTTAACAAACGGAAAAAGCTCATTCAGAGCGTTTATTCTTTCCTGTTGAGTATTTGAATGAATCATCTTACGAAGATTAAACAATGGTTCTTCAGAATTTTTACCATAGAACATGTGCTCTGTTCTGAAAAGACCGATACCTTCTGCACCAAAAGCTCTTGCTCTTAAAGCATCTTCTGGTGTCTCTGCATTTGTTCTGACTTTTAATTTTCTTACAGAATCACACAATTTCATAAATGCCTGAAAGTCTGGATTTTCTTCTGCAGATTTTTTCATTGGTAACTCACCCGAATAAACAGTACCTTTAGTTCCGTTCAAGGTAAGCCAATCACCTTCTTTAACTGTAATTCCATTAACCTGAAAAGAACGCTCTTCATAATTGATTTTAATTCCACCGGCACCAACGATACAGCATTTGCCCCATCCACGTGCAACTAAAGCAGCATGTGAAGTCATTCCACCGCGTGCAGTTAAAATAGCTTGAGCAGCTCTCATTCCTTCTATGTCTTCAGGGTTAGTTTCATCTCTAACGAGAATAACTTTCTTCCCATCTCTTGCCCAGGCAACGGCATCATTTGCTGAGAACACAACTTGTCCTGCAGCACCACCGGGCCCTGCTGGTAATCCTTTAGTAATTGGTTTTGTATTCAATTCAACTGAAGGATCAATAATCGGATGTAACAATTCATCCAACTGAGAAGGTTGAACCCTCATTATAGCTTCTTCTTTGGTGATAAGTTTTTCTCTATACATATCAAGAGCCATTTTTACTGCAGCCGGTCCGTTTCTCTTTCCAACACGACATTGCAGCATATAAAGTTTATCTTCCTGTATTGTAAATTCAATATCAAGCATATCACGATAATGCTTCTCTAATTTCTTTTGCATACCGTGAAGCTGTTTGTAAGTATCGGGCATTCCGGTTTCAAGTGATTGTAAATGGGCTGTATGTTCACTCTTTCCAACTTCATTTATTGGATTTGGAGTTCTGATACCAGCTACAACATCTTCACCTTGAGCATTTGTTAGCCACTCGCCATAAAAATAATTTTCACCAGTTGCAGGATTACGCGTAAAAGCAACACCGGTAGCAGATGTTTCGCCCATATTACCAAAAACCATTGATTGAACATTTACTGCTGTACCCCAATCATCCGGGATTCCTTCAATTCTTCTGTAAGATATTGCACGTTTACCCATCCAGCTTTGAAATACTGCAGAGATAGCTCCCCAGATTTGATCCATAGGATCTTCGGGGAATGGTCTGCCAAGAACTTCCTGAACTTTTGCTTTATAGATTTCTATCAATTCTTTTAAATCATCAGCAGTAAGATCTGTATCTGCAAGAACACCGCGGTCTTCTTTCATTTTGTGCAGTTCTTTTTCTAACTGTTGTCTTACTCCTTTACCTTCTTCAGTTTCGATACCGGCAGCTTTTTCCATAACAACATCAGAATACATTTGTATTAATCTGCGGTGTGAATCATAAACAAATCTTGGATTACCTGTTTTCTTTATCAACGCTTCCCGTGTTTGATTGTTCAGTCCGACATTAAGAATTGTTTCCATCATTCCCGGCATTGAAGCGCGTGCACCGGAGCGCACAGACAGCAAAAGTGGATTTTCAAGATCGCCAAATTTAGCACCCATTAGTTTTTCAACTTTAACAAGAGCTTCTTTAACTTGTTTATCCAATTCCTTTGGATATTTTTTATTGTTTTTATAATAAGCAGTACATACTTCGGTAGTTATTGTAAATCCTGCCGGAACAGGAAGACCGATATTAACCATCTCAGCAAGGTTTGCACCTTTACCACCTAACAAAGCTTTCATTTCAGCTTTACCTTCTGCTTTTTTACCTCCGAAGAAGTAAACATATTTTTTTTGAGCCATATTATCCTTTCCTCCGTTATAAGTTTTCTTTTTACGAAGCATTGTTTATTTTATTAATTAAATAGTGTTTGAATGATTCTTCATCATCCACTCTTAAATTTATTTTCAAATAAAAAATTTCAACATCATCCAATTCCCGTTTAAATCTGGAAAGCTTTACTGCATCTTTTTCTGTTGTTACAACAGAGTGGGAATTAGTTGAATAAAATTGTTTCCTTATTTTCTGAACTTCCTTAACAGTATAATTTTTATGATCGCTGAATATTAATCTGTTTTTTGTATTTACATGAACCTGTTCAAGTATATCAAGGAAGGATTGCGGATTTGCAATTCCGGAAACAACAAGACTATCTTGTCCTTTAAACTCTTCCAGAGAATACTCATCCTTTTTCATTACATCAACAAAGCTGATTGCTTTATAAAATGCAGTAAAAAGTTTTTTGTCCTCAAAATATTTTTTAAGGCTCTGATTTAATTCTTCCTGATCAAAAAACTTTCTGTTAAGCACTATAGCATCTGCTCTTTTTAATGAATCAAAGCTCTCTCTCAGATCACCAAGAGGTAAAAGATTATGAGTAAGAGCTGACTTATGATTAAGAAAATTCTGATCAACAACAACAAGATCAACATCACGGAAAATCCATCTGTGCTGAAATGCATCATCAAGAATAATCGTATCCACGTTAGTTTCCTTAATTAATCTTCTTACTCCTTTAACCCTTTTTTCTGAAACAGCCGCAGGTACCCTGCATTCCATTACAGTCTGCAATATCTCATCTCCGCAAATTTCAACCGGAGTTAATATCTCCTTTCCATCGGAGACTAATTTATAACCTTTTGACTTTCTTCCGTATCCGCGGCTTACCACTCCAACTTTGTAACCGGAATCCTTTAACAATCCTGCTATGTATATAACAAGAGGAGTTTTACCGGATCCGCCTATTGTAATATTTCCGACAGATATAACTTTTGCATCAACTTTTACAGATTTAAAAACAGAATTATCAAAGAACAAATTTCTAATTTTTATCAGTCCGCTGTATAAAAATACAAACGGTGAAAGCAGTATTTTTAATAACTTTATCAAACTCTTAAAATTTTTCAGCTTCAAGCTGAAGTTCATTTAATTTTTTTTCACACTCTTCAATAATTGTTGAAGTTTCATCGTAGCTTAATTTTTCATCAACATAAACTGGATCTGAGTACACTACATTTATTTTCGTAAATGGATTCGGAACCTGAAATTTATCCCAGCTATTTAACTTTCTTTTTGATTTGATTCCAACTCCCATCAACACAACCGGTACACCACTCTTTTTAGCAGTTATAACTGCTCCTGCTTTAAACTTATGAATCGGTCCTCTTGGACCATCTGGTGTAATAGCAATTGAATAACCATTTTTTGCATGATCCACCATAATACCCAAAGCTACATCTCCACCTTTACTACTGCTGCCTCGTACAACTTTGTACTTCCAGTGTTTTAATTGCTTAGCCAGCAAATCACCATCTTTACTTTTACTTGTTAGCGCAGCAAATCCATCATTTTTATGTAAGAACCAGGAAAGCAGCATTGTATCATGCCAAAACGCTAAAACATAATTCTGTTTTTGCTTTCTTAAACTATCTACACACTTCTTATTCTTATAGCTTACCTTTAATGTTTTGCACAATGCATCTAAACTATGTGTTAGAATCAGACTGCCTAAAAATCGCAGTGCATTTTGTTTAACTTGCTTTGTGTTCATTGATCATCGAATAAATACTTTTTGCTGCATTTCTTGGAGCATTTTTTTCACCAAGAATTTCCTTAATTCTTCCCAATCTTGTTTTAATATTTTCGTATAAATCCTCATCTGACAAAATATTTTTAGCTTCGTCATATATCTTATCAGCATTTGCGTTACTCTGAATTAATTCCGGTACAACCTGTTCATCCAAAATTATGTTAGTCATACCGATATTACTGATCTTAACCAGGGTTTTACCAATTATATATGTAAGCCAGCTTGTTTTGTAAACAATAACCATTGGCAGCTGCATCAATCCGGCTTCAAGTGTTGATGTACCGGATTTTATTATTCCGAATTTTGAATGCTTTAATAAATCATAAGTATGGTTTTTTATCACTTTAAAATTCTTCAGTCCAGTTAAATCATAAAAAATATTTTCATTAAGATTTTCTGCACAAGCCACTACAATCTGCATATCCAAATCATCAGAGATTTTTTCGGCTGCTTTTAAAGTTTCCGGAAAAATACTTTTTACTTCCTGTTTACGGCTTCCGGCTAAAATCAGTAAAATGTCCTTTGCAGGATCAAGATTAAATTTATTATAGAGCAGGTTTCTGGAAATAAAGTCATAATTATTAATCTCTTCAATCAATGGATGACCGACATATTCACACTGAACATTTTTTTCTTTAAAAAACTTTTCTTCAAAAGGAAATACAACCAGAACTTTGTCAAAATATTTTTTAATTTTTTTTACTCGTCCTTTACCCCATGCCCAAACCTGTGGAGTAATGTAATATGTGAGTTTAAGTTCAGGTAAAAGAGTTTTAATTTTTTTAGCGATACTAAGATTGAAGCCCGGGTAATCAATTAAGATAACGTAACTAATTTTCCTTCTTTTAACTTCATCCAGCAATCTTGCCTGAATCTTTTTTATAAATGACAGATGTTTGATTACTTCAACAAAACCTAAAAACGCCATCTTATCAATGTGATAGATCAGTTCCATTCCTTCAGCCTGCATTTTACTGCCGCCAATTCCAAATATTTTCAAAGAACTATCCAGTTTCTTTAACTCACGTATTAACGATGCACCGTGAAGATCGCCTGATGCTTCTCCAGCAATAATTAAGACGTTGTTACTCATTACAATAAATTATTATAACTTAAATACGATTTAATAACAATTAATAAAGCTGCTATTCCAAAAGCCTGCAGCGATCTTGTTTCAGATTTTAATCCTTTTGATAAAATAAACTCCGGTTGAGTTACTGAATTATTTTTATAAGGAGTAAACCTCCATCCAAATCTTGGAACATTTTTAAGATAATCCTGATAATCATCTTTAAACTTGGTTATTAAAAAATTTTCTTCTTCTTTAACAATCAGATAATATTGAAAATAAAAAAATACTGCGGCAATTATTTGTAAATACGGAAATAATGCCATAGACATAATTCCAATTCCAAGATAGATCAAAATATTACCCACATAAAGTGGATTACGAACATGAGCAAACGGACCGCTGATAACAAGAAAAGTTCCGCCAACACCGGCACCGGTTGTTCTAGTTTCACTGCCTGCCCAGCTTACTCCCCAAAGTCTGATTGCCTCTCCAGACAAAGCAATCACAAATCCAACAATAAAGCTGACTATTGAAGCATCGGCATAAATCAGCATAAGAATTAAAAATGGAATGGGGGTGTAACTTCTGTACTTAAATATTTTTGCTGCTATATTACTCATTTTTTATTCCGCTAAATAAGCTGACTTTCGTTTTAATTGAGCCTGATGTCTTTTTCTTAAATTTTTCTTATTCATTAACTCAACAAGTTTATTTTGAACATCATCGAAACTGTTGAACGGATAAAAGCTTATTCTCTCCATTGAGCAAAACCGTGCAAGATCTTTTTTAGCAAAAATAAAATCGCAGTATTGTGCAGCTTCTTTATCGGAGTTTCCATCGCCGATATAAACAGTATAATCTTCATCACTGCTGTGATTTATTATATGATTTCTTTTACAGTTTGCGCTTGTAGGCGAATCTGCATCATAATGCGGATATCCGGCTGATAAGCGTCCATTTCTTTCAATCTTAAGATTGTTTGAATAATATTTTAATCCTTTTAATCTGTACTTTTCAAACATTTTATCTATATAAAAATCAAAACCATCACTTAACACAATCATCTCAAGATCATTCTTATTACAAAATTCTGTAAACGTGATAAACGTTTTATCTATCTCCATTGTATTTACAAAATCAATAAGTTCATTCAGATCAACAGTACCGGCACTATCACACAACTCATCCCAACATTGTTTGGACGAAATTTTATCTTCCAACAGATTAGTTATGATCTCATCTACCTTTCGGGCATCTCCAAATTTATTAAAAATTGCCTCACCAATATCCTGCAGAGTAATGGTGCCGTCAAAATCGGCAAATATTTTTATCTCACGCTTCTTCATTAATCAGTAATGATCATTTTTTTTACATCAATAAATTTACCTGCTTTTAGCTTGTAGAAATAAACACCAGCGGGTAAATCTTCTGCTTTAAAAGTAATTTCATTTTTACCTGCTTTACATTCAACTCCTTCAACCTTTTTTATAGCTTCAATGTTGCTGTTAAAAAATTCAAAAGTTACTTCTTCACTTTCAGGTAAATAAAAATTTATAGTTGTACTGTCTGAAAATGGATTTGGAGAATTTTGTCCAAGCACTATCACTTCCGAATCACTGAAATAATTCACACATTCGATATTAGAATAGCGCGGTTTATTATTAATAATTTTTTGTATTACTTTATAATAAAGTGCACCGCTTTTATCGGGTTTATCAAAGAACTCATAATAGTTATTAGAAGATTGGTTTATCTTCTTTAATGAAGAAATCAATTCCCATTGGTCATCAGCAGCTTCTTCAATGTCTGATCTATAAATATCATAAACTACATCACTGTTTTCATTTGCAGCATACCAGCTAAGCTTAACTGAATCATCAATTACTTCTGCATTAAATCCAATCATTTGTGAAGCATAGGTACCTGTACTATAAATTCTCTGCCCATAAATTTCATTTTCCTTATTCAGCGTTCCTTTGAAAACAGCAATCGCACCGCCTTCGCCGTCAGAAATAAGATTTAAATAACTATTTTCTATCTCTTTTGACGATGAGATAGTTACACCTAAAGAATCCCAAAGTAAATTACCTTGCGCATCAACTTTTTGAATAAAGAGATTCGTGGCTGATGAGTTGGATTTTTTATCTATCCATGCTAAAATTATACTTCCTTTTTGATTGTGAACAATTCTTTGTCCGAACTGATTTCCTTTAATATCAATAATACGTTTTCCATTGCTGCCCCAAAGTCTTTTTCCATTTAGATCAAATCTTTGAATATAAACATCCTTAGATTTTTCAAATTCATTAGTCCAGCTGACAACAACAGTTGAATCAATAAATGCAAACTGAGGATTCGTCTGACTTCCGGCTTTGTGTGTTAATGATATACCCTCACTTCCCCAAAGTAATGTGCCGTTTGCAGAAATTAAATTCTGATAGATAATCTTATTTGTCCCCTGATAAGTATATGCCGTATAAATTCCATTACCAAGTTTTCCGACAGTATAATTAATAACACTGTTATTCTCTTTTGAGATGTTCAATGGTTTGTTTCCCCATTTTCTTGAACCAGTTGAATCAATGTACTGAGAGAAAAGCATCATTTTATTTTTTTGACTTTCAAGCCAGAAAATGTATTTACCGCCTTTATTATCCGGAATTATTTCTGTATCAGTTATCCTGTTTCCGGAATTATATAAACTACCCTTAAGCGAATCACTTAAAAATTTTCCATTTACATCCAGCGACTGATATTTTACAGTGTATTTTGCGGGAGAAGTATTTGTTTTACTGACATAACCAACATGTATATTACCTTTTTTATCAACACAAAGAGAATAACCTGATTTTTCCAATTTGGTTTCGGTTAACTGAATGCCTTCATTTTTCCAAAGTCTTAAACCAGTTTTGCTAAGTTTTTGGATGTATAATTCTGAATTATTTTTTTCTTTACCACTCCATAAGACAAGTGCATTGCCAAACGGTCCAACAACTGCAATTGGATTTTCTTTCACACCGCCTCTTGTGGAAATCGCTTTACCATCACCCCTGAAACGTACTTCACCTTGTTTATCAAATCTTATGTAGTAAATATCTTTATTATAAACACCCTTTTTATCTTCCCAAAAAACATATCCTCCGCCTTCTAAATCGCTGTAAGCAGTTATGTTTACAGGATCAACCGGACCAATAACAAGTTTGGTATTAGCTGAAGGATCGTTTACCCATTGAGCGTTAATATTCCCTGGAAAAACTAATAATAATGCTGACACTATGAGAAAAAGGGAAATATGTAAAGTATGATTCTTCAATAAATCTCAACACAAATTAATTATTCACAAAATCCAGATCTTCATTAAATTTTACACTTACTAATTTTGAAACGCCTTCTTCCTGCATCGTAACACCATACAATGCACTTGCTGCTTCCATTGTTCTTTTATTATGTGTTACTACTATAAACTGTGTGTTCTCACTAAACTCGTTAAGTATCCTCGTAAAGCGATCTATATTTGCATCGTCAAGCGGCGCATCAATCTCATCAAGAATACAAAACGGACTTGGTTTTACAAGATAGATTGCAAACAACAAAGCAATTGCAGTTAATGTTTTTTCTCCGCCGGATAAAAGTTCAATTGATGTTGGTCTTTTACCCTTTGGTTTTGCGATTATCTCTATCTTCGCTTCCAGCGGATCAGCATTCTCTTCAATTTTTAAATCAGCCTCATCTCCAGGATCAAACAATGTTCTAAAGATGTTTATAAAGTGACTTCTAATTTTTTCAAATGTTTCAGAAAATTGTGCCTGAGCTGTATTGTTAATCTCTTCAATTGTTTTAATCACATCTTTTTCAGATTCAATCAGATCATCTCTCTGCTTATGAAGAAATTCAAGTCTCTCCTTTTCTTCTTCAAATTCAGAATGAGCGACAAGGTTAATCGGACCCAGATTTTTTATTTTACTTTTTAACTCTGATACTTCATCAGCCCTTTGCTTAAAATCAAAAGATGATAAATCATCGAAATCTTTTTGTTCAAGAGTTAAAGAGTAATTTTCTTTTATATGATCAATCAGATTAGCACTTTTAATATTCAATTCCCTGATGGTTATATCCATATTATGAATAGTTTCAGAAACTGCTTCGCGCTCTTTGCGTAAAACACGCAATGATGACTCTTTACTGTTTACTTCCTCTCTTAATGTTTGATATCTTAATTCAACTTCGCCCAATTGGTTATTAAGAGTTGATTTTACAGATTCAAGTCCAGTCAGATTATGCTGTAAGTTTTCGAGTTCAGAACTAATCTTTTCAGTTTCAACTGAAACTGATTCAATATCTTCTTTTCTTTTAGTAATTGAGTTTGTAATTGATAGAATAGATTCGTCTGCACGTTTAATTGCATTTTCAGTATTTCGTTTTTCTCCAACTAATCTTTCGATATTAACGCTAAGTTCGTTTCTTCGGTTTAATATCTGATTATAATCTCTTTCAAATTCCTTGTATTCATTCTCAAGAGTTTGTCTTTTTCTCTCCTCAGAATCACGTAAAGCAATTTCTGTATTCAACAGTGATTCAAGTTTTATCTTCTTATTATCCAAAAGATTGGATTCGGCAGCGTGTTCTTTAATTTCACTCTGAATTTTTTCTATTTCATCTTCAGCTTTTTTCTTTTCAAATTCAAATTGTGCAAGTTGTTTTTCAACATTCGAAAGATCATTTACAAGAAGTCTTCCCTGTTCAGATAATATCTTCAGATCAATTGCATTAAGCAGATTTTCTTTATCAGTTATTGCCTTTTGAACTGAAATTAATTCAGATTCGTGTTTAGGAAATTCAATTGAAAGGCTTTCCAAAAACTGCTTTCTTCCAAACAATGAATCATCCGGTCTAGGTGCTGAGCCTGCTTCTACAACTCCATCTTTAGATACAAAATCTCCGTTTAGAGTAGCAAAACTAAATGACGGATAACGGGAAAATAAAGCAAAGGCTGTATCAAGATTTTTTACAATACAAATATTTTTGAGAATCTTTTTGAAAAATGGCATCCACTTTTCATTCGCTTTAATCGAATCGTCAGCCCATACAACAAATCCGGATTCACGTTCAAGTTTCTTCGCTTTCCTTTTGTCAGAAAATCGCTGAAGCTTATTGATCAAACCTTTTCCATTCAGTTCATCAAAGTGAGGATAATAAAATGAAGCTTTACCGATTTTATTATTATTTAAATATTCAATTCCTTTTTTTAATTCTTCCAAAGATTCTACAAGCACGTTATTCAGATTATTTTTAAGGGCGGCTTCAATAGCAAAGCGGTGTCTTTCATCAGAATCACCAATATCTGCAAGAATCATACTTCCATTTTTTGACCAGCTTTTATTATCAAGTAAAGCTTTAGCCCCTTTTGAAACTCCCTCAAGATTATCAATAAGATTCTGAATGAATACGATTTTATCTTTAATTGATTTTATCAGGCTTCGTTTTTCAAGTTCGAGTTCTTTCAGTTTAGCAATCTGCTGTTCAAGATTCTCTTTTTCTTTTTGTTGAATTAAGTATTCAGTTTCTGCCTGAGAAATCTTTTTTTGAATCTCATCTTTTTCACCCCCTAATTCTTCTATAAATCCAACTGTTTTGGCAATTGTATTTGTTAATACCTGAATCTTATCATTCAGTTTTTTGATATTAACCTGTTTGGATTCAAGTATAGCAATTGTATTCCGAAGTTCGTTTTCTCTTCCGGTAATTTCTTTAAACTTTTCAAGCAGCAGATCAGACTGTTCTTTGAGTACATTTTTTTTCTGTTCTAAAAATCCTAACTGCACTTCAACATTGTGATCGAGTGTCTTCTTTTCCTGTTCATTTTGAATAATCTGTTCGGCAGTATCTGCAATTGTTGTGCTTCCTTTTTCAATTATTGTCTTAGCTCTTTCTAACTGAGTATTTAATTCCTCAAGCTCAGATAAAAACCGTGCTTTGTTTTTAGCTAAAGAATTTTTCCGCTCGTTATTTAATGAAATAGAGTTTTGAACATTAAATATCTTTTCTGTCTGAAGTGTAATTTCGTTTCTTTTTTCTTTAAGCTCACTTTCTATGGAAATGAGTTTTTGACTGGCATCATTAATTTCATCTTCAATTTTTGAAATCTCAGATTCAAACTGAATTTTCTTTTTAAAGTTCTCATCCTTTGAAGCTTTTGATTCATTAATTCTGAGATTAAACAAAGCAAGCTCTCTTTCAGAAAGATCAACTTCTGATTCCCTGAGCTGAGAGGTTAAAACATTATGCTTATCTGCACGTTTTGCCTGTCTTTCCAGCGACGAAACTTTTCTTTCAACCTCCGACACAATATCATTAACACGCATAAGGTCTGCTTTTACATCATCAAGTTTTCGCAGTGCCAATCTTCTTCTTAATTTATACTTGTTAACGCCGGCGGCTTCTTCAAACATCGTCCTGCGTTCTTCTGCTTTGTTACTAAGAATTGTTTCAACCATTTTTAATTCTATAACAGAATACGCATTAGCTCCGATTCCTGTATCCATAAAAAGATTTGTAATATCTTTTAAACGGCAGATATTTTTATTCAGAAGATACTCGCTTTCGCCGGACCTGAAAATTCTTCTGGTAATAGTAACATCTGTGTATTCGGTTGGAAGTATTCCTTTTGTATTCTCAATAGTTAACGAAACTTCTGCCATACCCATTGGTTTGCGGCTGGCAGTACCATTGAAAATAACATTTTCCATTTTATCGCTTCTGAGAGTAGAACTTTTTTGTTCACCAAGACACCATCGCAATGCATCTACAACATTAGTCTTTCCACAGCCATTAGGACCAACAATAGACGTTACTCCATGATTAAAACTAATCTGAGTTTTTTGCGCAAAAGATTTGAATCCAAATATTTCAAGTTTTGATAAATACAATAATCTTATCCAAATATATTAAACTGTTTTAATGCCAGTCTTAAATACTGAAACACCGAGTTATTAACTTCGAAATAAATAAAGATAATTAATTTAATTAACGCAATTGTAAGCAGTCCATAAAAGTAGATGCCGCCGGCATTAATATCGAATATAACTGAGACACCCTTTAATAAACGATAGAGCATCCAAAATGAAAATAAAATCAAAAATATATAGATATAAATATTTCCTGCGCCTGCATTAAGTAATCTGTATAGGACAATACCAAGCGGAATTAATAGAACTGCCGGAAGCAACGACCATACAATTGTAAAGAAAACACTTGAGAGATAAACTTTTGTTCTTACAAAAAAGGATGATGCAGTTATTACTATTGTTAACAAAAACATAACACTAACTGAAATAACAAATAACCATATCAATGCTTTAACCGGATTCCATGCAAGATAGCTTACTCCCGCAATCAAATCAGCACTTCCAAAAGAAAGTATAATTCTTTCAAATAAAATATTGTTCCTTACATAATAAAATAAATTCGCAAATATTAAAGATATTACCAATGAAATTACTGCTCCTAAAAACAACGAATGATATGCGGAAATTATTCTTTGATCGCGAACATCCGCAAAAAAATTATACGGACGAAGAAGTGCGCGGGAAGCATCATCTCTGAATTTTCTTCCAGAGTTAACAAGTACACCCATCAATAAGGCAAGCACTAATCCGGTTATAATAAATATCATTGGTGCGTCATCTTTTTCGCTGCCTATTGGGATTGTAACCTTTTCAGCATTTTTCATTCGTGCTGAAAGTATCTTAAATGCAAGCCTTTCCTGATTTCTGTCTTCGCTGATCAGCCCAATGTTGTAAACATTTTCTGTATTATATCCTGAAACTATTGAACGGTAATCCCCCCTGATATCATACATTGTGTTTACAAAAAATCCGCTAAGATTATTTTCTTCATAAAAACTAAACATATCATCAAAAAATTTAGCCTGGGCTTCATACGAAAATTTATTTACATAACCATCTGTCTGCCCGATATTTACAATATAGGTTGCTTCGCCAATAAATAATTTACCACTACCAACTGATGTTTTAAGATTTTCAACTTCATCCTGAACATCATTTGGCTGCTTGTTGAGCAGTTCAATTCCGTAGATATCAAGATCATTTATTTCCTGATAACCAAAGTCAAAGAATGAAGCATAAGTAATAATATTTCTATTTTTCTTTACCTGTCCGGTTAAATTTGAGAGCAAAGAACGATGCTTGTCAGAGCTAAAAAGATAACCTGATCCAAAACCGATTCCGGCAATAACAGAACTGCTGCTATAAGCAGAAAGCAGTCCTGATAAATAGTTTTTACTTCTTTCAACAAAATTTTGTGATGCTGCCAGATCCTCTGGTAAATTGGATATTGGCAGTTCAACAAATGCTAATAGTCCAAGATTCTCGCATAGTCTTAAATAATATGGATGAGGAAGTTCGCGTGAAAATCTTACAGCATTAAATCCTGCCTGCTTAATTAAAGTAAGATCGCTTTCCATTCTTTCGTAAGAAGAAAGACTTCCGTATTGAAAATCCGATGCAGAATAAGTAACACCATACAGATGAAAATCTTTTCCGTTTAGAATAAAATTATTTTCAGATAATTGAAGATTGTAAAGCGCCACGCTCTTATCGCTTCTGTCCACTAATTTGTCACCCTGCCATAATTCCAATCTTACAATGTAACTAACAGGATTATCGGGTGACCATAAAACCGGCGAAGCAATTGTCAGATTGTTTTTAATTTCTATTCGTTTACTTGGGTCTAATCGAAAAGCATTTTGTTCAGAAGTTACAATAGTTATTCCATCTTTAGAGAGAATCTGTGCCTTTAATACAAAATCAGATTTTGAACCAAGTGAATCAGGTATCTTTCTGAACTCTTTATTATCAATTACCGTTTGTATGGAAATAAGTGCTTTATTGTTTTTAGTATCAATATCTTTTTTGAAATTAAAATCAGTTATACTGACATTTGGTGTCAGGTGCAGATATACATCTCTAATAATACCGCCTAAATTCTTAGGGAACAGAAATCTTTGCTTTAATGGAATTGTATTCAATGCATCAAGTGCGTAAAACAATTTTACTGAAATAATGTTTGCTTTATCAGACTTTAAAAGATCTCTTGGTATCGGAAGCGAGAAAGGAAACTCACCACCGGGATGACGGTAAATGATCGCATTATTTACAGAAATATCAGCAGAGTAATTAAGTCCAAAAAAGTTTAGTGAAATTTTGTGATTGTTTATTTGTTCGCTTGTTAAATCAAAACTCTTTTCAAAAACAAATTCACCTTTCCCTTCAAATACAGAAGGGATAGTAATCTTAACTTTTTCTTCTTTCTTATCATCAGCAGTATAAACCTTCCATATTCCATTTAATGAAATAATGTCTCTTGAACTGGATATATCAAATAAAAACTGATCGGAAGAATTAAGTTTATAATTTGGAAGATCTCTGAAAATAACCTGTGAAAAAGCTAAATGAGAAAAAACAGTTGCGAATATAAACAGATAATAAAATACACTTTTGTGGAAAATCATTCTTTGCTACAAAACTCCTCAAAAAATAAGTTACAAATATAACCTCAAAACGAAGGGATTGCAATGAAAGGAAGGCTTGATTTGAGCAAAAAATCGTGCATTTTAATATTGGAAAATGCTTAATAAAGCTCTTAATCTAAAAAAAATTTCATCTAAAACTCGCTTGTCTTAAAACGATTTTTCGTTATTAAACATTTACAAAGATTTAAATAAAGAACAATGATAACTTCTAATTGATTATGTAAAATTTAATAATTGCATTTTAGCAAATAAGAAATCTTTAAGTGCTTTTTATTATTCCCATAAACGAATCAGCTCTTAAGCAGGCACCGCCAACTAAAGCACCGTCAATATCCTTTTGTGAAAGAAGTTCCTTTGCATTTTCTGGTTTTACGCTTCCGCCATATTGAATTGTTACATCATTTGCTGTTTCTAAGGAGTAATCAATCTGAATTAAATCACGGATAAATTCATGAACTTCCTGAGCTTGAGATGGTGTAGCGGTCTTTCCGGTTCCAATTGCCCACACAGGTTCGTAAGCAATGATAATATTTTTCATATCATCTTCAGTTACACCTTGTAATCCGGTTAAAATCTGTCTTTTAATAATATCATTTGTTATTCCGGTTTCACGCTCACTCAGTAGTTCTCCCACACAAAAAATTGGCTTTAATCCAGCTGAGAGTGCTTTCCTAATTTTTTTATTCATTACTTCATCACTTTCTTCAAATATTGTTCTGCGTTCTGAATGACCAAGAATCACATATTCACATCCAACTGATTTTAACATTGAAGCAGATACTTCACCGGTAAATGCGCCGCTGTCTTCAAAATACATATTTTGGGCACCAAGTTTTATCATAGTTCCCTTTATAAGTTTTGATGATTCTGAAAGTGAAGTGAAAGGTGGACATATAATTACATCACAGTTTGGTTTTTCATTTTGCAATAGACTTATTAATTCAGCAATCAATTTTTCTGATTGAACTAAATCATTATTCATTTTCCAGTTGCCAGCTATTACATTTTTGCGCATTGCTTCCTCTGATTTTTTAATAAAGAATATATGCAAAATTAAGCAAGAATTAGTTTGATTAAAATATTATCCATTTTTGAAACCACTAAAAGGCTTGTTTAAATATGAATGTCTTTTTTACAAAAGAGCATATAATAGTTTTTCTTGATCTTGAAGATGCCAGAATAAATTCAGTGTAATTTTTGCACTTAACAAATAACAAAAAGTTACTCACAAAGCTTACACGGAATCAAAATCTTTTGTTCATTTTTCGTATTTTGTGATTAAAGTTTTCATTAATAAATATTTAAAATGCACACTGATAATAAAGATACTGCGGTTATTGCTGTAAGCGGAGGTATGGATAGTTGTGTAACTGCTGCAATTGCAAATATGGAATTTAATCTTGCTTTTGCACACATTAATTACGGACAGCGAACTGAAAAAAGAGAATTAAAAGCCTTTAATCAAATTGCGGATCATTACCGTGTTAAAGAAAGGTTAATAATTGATTTAACACATTTAGCAAAAATCGGCGGTTCATCTCTTACTGATAAAAATATATCAATACCCAAAGCAGATTTGAATAATAAAAGTATTCCTACTTCTTATGTGCCGTTTAGAAATGCAAACATACTATCTGCCTGTGTCAGCTGGGCAGAAGTTTTAAATGCAAAAGCTGTTTTTATCGGTGCTGTTTATGAGGATTCCTCGGGCTATCCGGACTGTACACCTGATTTTTTTTCTGCTTATAATAAAATGGTTGACCTTGGAACAAAACCAGAGACAAGTATAAAGATTACTACTCCGATTATTAATTTATCCAAGTCTGAAATCGTTAAAAAAGGTATTGAACTTGATGCTCCCTTACATTTAACATGGAGTTGTTATCAAAACGAAGATGAAGCGTGCGGTGTTTGTGATAGTTGTGCATTACGTTTACGTGGTTTTCAGCAGTCAGGATTTGAAGATCCGATAAAATATAAAATCAGACCAAAGTATTGATTAGAATGAATAAAACTTCAAAAATATATTTAGGAGATGCGAGAGCAAATTGACTTATCTTTCAAGAAATTTAAGAATCTTTAATTAGAATTTTCAAATATGAAAAATGAAAAAACATGAATTATTTTTCAGTTTAGATATAAGAGATATTTAGGGAATCGCTGACCAAGATCTGGAAAGAGAACTAAAAAGAAGAACTTAAAAAAAGTAATTGATATAGTTCCCCCATATATTAAATGGGATGAAGTTATCAGTTTTGCATTTATGTAATTACAACTACCAACAAATGACGAATTAATTGAAAAAGAAGAAAGAAATCAAGAAACCAATGAACAACAAAACAAAAATCTTAGAAACATTTGAAAACAAATATCCAGACAGAGATTATAAAGTTAAACACATTGCACCTGAGTTTACTTCTCTCTGCCCTAAAACCGGACAGCCGGATTTTGCAACAATAACACTTGAATATATACCCGGTAATCTTTGTGTGGAATTAAAATCATATAAATTTTATCTCCAATCTTACCGGAATGAAGGTATTTTTTTTGAAAGTGTTACCAATAAAATTCTTGATGATCTTGTTGAAGTGCTGCAGCCAAGATGGATGAAAATTACTGCTAACTTTCATACCCGCGGCGGTATTTCTTCGGTAATTGAAGCAGATTATGAAGATGAAGATTATTGGTACGAGGATGACTTTGATGAGGATGAGGATGATGATTTTGAAGATGGTGATTATAAAGATGATTTTCTTAAAAATTAAAATTTATTTTTTATGCCGCAGCTTTCCGAAATAAAAAAAGAATTTATAAATCAGCGGGATAAACTCTTTTCATCCTTTAATGCCCGATCTGATGCTTTCATCTTCAGCAAAAATTATAGCTTGCTTATTGAAAATGCTGTCAGAAAAATATTGGATGGAAAAACAATTCCTTTTGCTTTAGCTTCAGCCGGAAGTTTTAGCAGACGCGAGCTTTCTCCTTTTTCTGATATTGATCTTATGATTATTTCAGATTCAATTGAAAAAGACAATGAAGAAATAAAATCTTTTATAACCAACCTTTGGGATAGCGGCATAGAATCTTCCCATACAGTGCGTGATGTTTCAGATATTGAGAAATATCTTACAACTGATCTTCATACTTTTACTCAGTTTTTTGAAACACGATTAATTTCAGGCAATGTAGATTTATATAACTTTTGGAATACTACACTGCTTAACTCAATAAGCGATGATTCAAAAAGAATTCTTATTACAAATTATATTGAAGATATAAACCGGCGTCATCAGAAATACGGCTCATCACAAAAAATACTCGAGCCAAATGTTAAAATGTCAGCAGGCGGCTTGCGGGATTTTCAGTCAATCGAATGGATGATGATGATAAGCAGTAAACGCTTGTTAAATTCACAATACGAACAGACACAGGCTGAGATTTTTATTGATTACTTAAAAGAAAATAATCTTGCTATACCTGCAGAATGTAAAAGACTTTTAGAAAGTTATAAATATGTTTTAATGATCAGACATCTTTTGCATTTAACTACAAAAATCAAAACTGATAGATTCGAATTTTCTGATCAGATAAAGCTTGCAGCGCTTTTTGGTTTCTCTGAATCTGAACTGATGCTGTTTATGAAAAATTATTTTAGTGCAGCTAATATTATTTTTAGAGTATCGCATACATTAATCAAAAAATATAAAGTTCAGTATGTTAACCCTGTGCCGGATTCACTTTCATACGATCTTGACTCTGACTTTTATATTAAAAATAAGGTTATCTATCTTAAGAAAGAAGAAGAACCTACTTTGTCAGATATATTCCGGGTGTTTTATTACCGAGTTCGTTACAATGCTGGTTTTGATGATCATCTTAGGACAAAAATAATGGAGGCTGTGGAAAATGCTGAAGAAAACAATTGGCTGCAGCCAGATTCATCAGTTTTTTTCAGAGAGATACTTAAGTTTTCCAGACACGTCGGCTCAACACTTGCAATCATGAATGAACTTGGTGTTCTTGGTACCTTCCTACCTGAATTTGGAGAGCTGAACGGTTTTATGCAGCACGGTGTTTATCACTGCTACACTGCTGACGAACATACAATAATGGCAATTAAAAACCTGGAAAAATTAGCTAATGATAATTCACTGCTCGGCAGGATTTATAATTCAATAAAAGATAAAGAGATACTTAACTTAGCTTTGCTTTTTCATGATATTGCAAAACCGATTGATATTTCAGGACACGAAATAATCGGTGCCGAAATGGCTTCATCAATTATGATAAAGCTTGGTTATGAAGAAAATGAAATTGATACTGTCTGTTTCCTTGTTAAAAACCATATTGCAATGGAACAAGTAGCTTTCAGAAGAAATTTAAATGACCCAGAAACACTTGATTCCTTTGCAGCTAAATTCAATACAGTTGAAGAACTTGATTTACTTTACCTTATTACTTATGCTGATCTTTCAGCTGTTAATTCTGTAGTCTGGACTTCCTGGAAGGCGGAATTACTTTCTGAACTTTACAGTAAAAGTAAAAGAATGATTCAGGATAAAATATCCGGTGAAGAGCTTCTTTATTCAACAATTTATTCCACCCCTAAAGATATTTCCAAACATTCTGATAAGATCACTGAAGACCACGTTCAAGATCATATTGATTCTTTGCACGATGATATGGGATATGTAAACCATTTTACTGACGAAGAAATTGCTCTGCATACAGAAGAAATATTACGAGGAGACAGTGTTTCTGTTTTATTTAAAGATCTTGATGACTTTACAAATGTAACTGTAATTACAAAAGATTTCCCATCTCTTCTTTCAAAGCTTTGCGGTGTGCTTGCAATTAACGATGCTAACATTCACTCAGCAAAGATATTTACACGTAAAGACGGAATTGTAATTGATACATTTCTTGTTACTGATTTCAGAACCCACAAACATATTGATACCAATAAATACGAAAAGATAAAGGAAGATTTCTACTCTGTAATAAATGGTTTTTTAGAGCTTCATCAAGAGGTTGCTAAATTAAAAACACGATGGTGGAGAATTGAGAACAAGTTATTCAAACGAAGCGGGCAGATTAAAATCAATTTTGAGAAACATGACCGTTATACAATTATTGATATTCACTCACCTGACAGATTGGGTTTTTTATATCATATCACAAATAAAATGAATCAACTTGGACTGATAATTTACTATGCAAAAATCTCTACAAAAGGCGATGATATTGTGGATTCATTTTATGTGCTTGACAGAAACGGACATAAAGTATCGCAGAATGATTATCAATTTATAATTTCAGAATTAACTGATACAATTACACAAATTTTGTAGCTCATTATTCTTATCGTAAATCTTAAAAGTTTATTATTAAAACTTAAAAACTAAAGGCACAATTTTGAATTTTATGGAAAAGGAAAAACCTATCGGTGTATTTGATTCCGGTATCGGCGGTTTAACTGTGGTAAAAAGATTATCATCAGTGCTGCCGAAAGAAAGTATTGTTTATTTTGGTGATACCGCACGTGTGCCTTACGGTTCAAAATCAAATTCAACTGTTATTGATTACTCAATCCAGAATACTAATTTTTTACTAAGTAAAAATGTTAAGGCTGTTGTTGTTGCGTGCAATACTGCCTCATCAATTGCAATTCCTTCATTAAAAGAAAAATTTGATGTTCCGGTTATTGGCGTAATTCTGCCGGGCGCTGATATGGCAGTAGGCGAAACAAAAAACGGAAAGATCGGAGTTATCGGAACACGAGCAACAATATCAAATCAGGCTTATTCAAAGGCAATAAAAGAAATTGATGATCAAATTAAGGTTTACGAAAAAGCTTGTCCTTTGTTTGTACCGATTGCAGAAGAAGGCTGGATACATCACAAAGCCACTTATAATATAGCAGAAGAATATTTGGCAGAATTAAAAGCAAAAGATATTGATACGTTAGTACTCGGATGTACGCATTATCCAATTCTTGCCGATGTAATTCAGGATGTAATTGGTAAAGATGTTAAACTGATTGATTCGGGTATTGCCACTGCAGAAGTTGTGAGAAACGAAATAAACAGAATAGGATTTGAAACTAATTCTGCTGTTCCGGGAAATCTTGATTTATATGTGAGTGATATTCCAACAACATTTAAACAAGTTGCTGAATTATTTTTAGGCAAACAGATCAATGAAGTAGTTAAGGTTGATATAGAAGAATTGCTTAAGACTAAAACTTAATTCACTTGCAAAATATGTGACTGAGTGATCTGCTGAGTTAAAAGATTGCCTTACTCCAAAAGATTTGTTTGCAATAAACTTTTTTATTCAAAATACTTTTTTATCTCATCATATTTATTTGTTAAACCAAGAACGATCATAAGTTTAATTCTGGCTTTCTGACCATTCAGATAATCAGAGAAAATAACTCCAAGATCATGAAGATGTTTTCCTGCACCGGGATAACTGTAAATATCATCTGTTTCGCCTGCAGGGCATCGGGATGTCAGAACAATTGGGATCTTTTTTTCAACTGCGTATTTTATTCCTTCGAAGGCAGGCGGTGGAACATTGCCTACTCCGAGCGCTTCAACAACAATTCCATCAACACTGCTGTCAGCAGAAAATTTAAAAAACTTTTCATCCATTCCCGCATAAACAGTCAGCAAATCTACATTAGAATTTATCTTTTGTGTTTCAATTGTTTCAAGCCTTCTGGGTAAACGGTTAAATATTACCCTTCCATTCTGAACAAAACCAAGAGTACCAAAGTCAAGACTTTTAAAGGACTCGACTGAATCAGAATAAATTTTTGTTACTTCACTGGCAGCATTTATTTCACCATTCAGACAGACAAGTACACCAAGATTTTTTGAATTATCATTCATACAAATAGTTAAAGCATCAATTAAATTTTTTGGTCCGTCCCAATCCGGTTCAGAGCTGTTCTTCATCGCTCCGATAACAACAATTGGCACTTCTGTTTTAATAGTTAAATCTAAAAAGTAAGCAGTCTCTTCAAGTGTATCTGTTCCGTGTGTTACAATTACACCATCATATTTATCTGCTTTAAGTTTTGTATTTATTTTTTTTGACAGGTCTAACATTAATTCCGGTGTAACATGCGGACCGGGATATTTTCCAAAATCAAAGCATTCAATTTCCGCCAATAATTTTGCTTCGGGAATCATCGCGAGCAGTTCGTTTCCGGAATACTTTGGGACTGCACCACCGGTTTTTTCATCAATCATCATAGAAAAAGTCCCGCCGGTAAATACAACTAATATTTTTTTCATAAAATTCTCAAAATTTTCTTCTAAAAATAGCCTTAGTAAAACATTATAAAAAGAATTCTTTGTGAAATGTGATAACAGAATTAAACTGACTTGAAGAGTTTTAATTTAAAGGTTATTTTTCCGGTGAGATTTAATTAGAAAGGAACAACTATGTTAATGGTTCAAGATGTTGATTTAACTCCAAACCCTCATGCATTAAAATTTATATTGAATGAAAAACTATTAGATCGTGAAACCCGTCAATATGCAGATAAAGAATCTGCACAAAACGATCCATTTGCAACAGGTATTTTTGAAATCCCAGGTGTGGTTTCTGTTTTTTATATGGATAGATTTGTAACAATTGAAAAATCACCTGAAAATAATTGGGGACAAATACAAAGACCTTTCATTAATTTCTTGAAAACATTTGACAAAAATCTGATTCCTGCCGAGCAGGAAGTAAATGTCAGCAATGAAGAATCAAATGAATTGTTAAAGCAAATAAATATTTTACTAGATCAAAAAGTAAGACCTGCATTAGCCGGAGATGGCGGTGGTTTAGAAGTTTTAGGATTAGACGGTTATACAGTTATGATTCGTTATCAGGGTGCCTGCGGCAGCTGCCCGAGTGCTATCAGCGGAACCTTAATGGCAATCGAAGGATTACTTAAGCGTGATATAAACCCTGCAATAAATGTAATTCCGGCTTAATGAAATTTTCCTAAGAAATTTCAGGCTGCTTGATGCAGCCTTTTTTTATCTCAAGGATTAAAATGAATAAAACATATTATTCTGAAGAAACAATCGGCGGAATAAAAATAATTGTTTTGGTATCAAGAAAAGGAATAAAAAAACTATCCCTCAATCCGAAAGAAAATATTCCTGAATTATCTTCTTCAACAAAGCTGCATAACGATGATCCGTATTTATTCGGAGCATTTAACCAATTAAGAGAATACTTTTCAGGCGAAAGAAAAAAATTTAACCTCCCACTTGATTTGGAAGGAACAGAATTTCAAAATAAAGTTTGGAAAGAATTACAAAAAATTCCTTATGGAAAAACTATTTCTTATAAAACTCTTTCAGAAAAAATTGGTAATGTAAAAGCAATCCGTGCAGTAGGTAAAGCAAACGGACAAAATCCTGTTGCCATAATTATTCCTTGTCATCGTGTAATTGGAAGTAACGGAAGTTTAACCGGTTATGCAGGCGGGCTGGATATAAAAGAAAAACTCCTTCTATTGGAAGGAGTAATAAGTCCGGATTTGTTTGAATAAAGATTATTTAATGTCTGTTACTTTACTAACATCATTAAGCTTCACAAATTTTTCATTAAACTTGTAAGCACCGCCATTTGTCTTTACGCTTTTAATAACCTTTACAGTAACACTTTCAACTTTTTTCTTGCCCTTAGCTTTATCAGAAAAGGTTTGTTGTTTTGCCATTTTATTTTCCTGTTATTTTAATTTCTAATTTCGGGCTGTAAATATATAGCAATAATGCTTTAAAGAAAAGGTTTAATATATTTCTAAATCTTGAGAATCTTACATTTTTCCTTAGTTTTGAACATAACTTTTCAATCTTTGCATAATGGCTACAGTTGAAGGAACAAAAAAATATATTATTGAATATCCGGAAATAAAATCCAAAGTATTGGGTAAAACAGGGTTAACAGTTTCGATATGCGGGTTCGGCGGATACAGAATTGATAACGAAGTATTACAGCACAAAAATGCTTTAGAGCTTGCACTTACTTCGGGAATTAACTTAGTTGACACTTCATCAAATTATTCTGATGGCGGAAGTGAAATCCTTGTTGGAAAAGTTTTAAACAGGCTTGTATTAGAAAATATAATTGATTTAGGAAATATTGTTGTTGTTTCTAAAGGCGGATATTTACAAGGCTCAAATCTTAAGCTTGCAATAGATAGAGAACTATCGGGTAAGCCATTTAATGAAGTAGTTAAGTGTGGGCAGGATCTTTGGCATTGTATCAGTCCGGATTTTCTTGAAAATCAGATCACGCTTTCTTTGCAAAGATTAAACCTTAAGAAGATTGATGTTTATCTGCTTCACAATCCTGAATACTTTTTAACATACTCGATCATTTCAGATTCAAACAGAAGAGAGCGGGAATTTTATAGAAGAATTAAATCTGCATTTATCCATCTTGAAAAAGAAGTTGATAACGGAAGGATTTCATATTTCGGAATTTCATCAAACACTTTTGCCGAGAAACAATCAAAGCAAAACTTTATTTCACTTGAAAGGGTTGTTGAGATTGCAAATGAAATTTCTGATAATAATCATTTTGCTGTTGTACAGTTCCCAATGAATTTAATTGAAAATGGCGGGTTGAATATTTTAAATCAGGAAAATCAATCTAAGACTTTTTTAGATACAGCTGCTGAAAATAATTTAGGAGTGCTGGTTAATCGTCCATTAAATGCAATCAATAAAAATAAACTTATCAGATTAGCAGATTATTCTGTAACTGAAGACCGAAATGAACAAGAAATTTTCAATTTGATAGATGATTTAAACAAACAAGAAAATCTGATTATAGAAAAGTATATCAACTATATTGGATTAAGTGTAAGCGGGAAAAAAAATCTTATTGATTGTATTTCTGTTTCAAACATCTTAAAAACAAATTACAAAAACTTTGATGATCCCGGAAAATTCAGAGAAATTAAAACAACTTATTTGATACCGCGTGCTAATTATGCAATAAATGAAATCGGCAGAAATTATTCAAATGATGAAAATATTTTACGTGCACTAAGGAATTATGCTGTAACAACCAACATTTTGCTGGACTCAATATTCAGCAATCTGGCTAAGAATAAAAACAAAGAAAATCTCATTTTTCATAAAGCAATAGATAAATTTGCCAATATTGAGCAGCAAAAATTGTCTTTATCTCAAAAAGCTATATTATTAATTAATAGTGTACCTCAGGTTACAAGTACATTAGTCGGGATGAAAAGCGTTAATTATGTTGAAGATGTGAAAAAATCGATAAAATGTGAATATCTGGAAAAATACTCCGATTACTGGCATAATAATGGTTCAATTATTTAACAAATAAATGAATCTTACGATAATTATAAATATCTAACGCGGGAAAGATGAATTTTTTTATAAATATCAATTGTTTCTTTTCGTTGATTCTTTATTAAATATTGTTTAGGTTTTGCATCAACTTTAAGGTTTATTAATGTTTTTATTAGCAACAATCATAATTCTTTCTTACTTAGTTGGCTCTATACCAACAAGTTTAATTATTAGTAAATATTTTCATGGGATTGATATACGTGAACATGGCAGCGGTAATGCCGGCGGTACAAATGTTATGCGTGTGCTGGGCTGGAAGAAAGGATTATTAGTTATTATTCTTGATGCTCTTAAAGGAGCAGTTGCTGTAGTAATTGTTGCAAGATTACATTATGGCGGATTACCATTTCAAAACGTTTCTCCATTTGATGATTTTACTTTAGTTCAGATCATTGCTGGTATTGCTGCAGTTATCGGACATATCTGGACTGTTTTTGCAGGCTTCCGCGGTGGAAAAGGAATTGCTACTGCTCTGGGTATGTTATTAATGATCATCACTGTTGATATGCTTATAGCAGTTGGAATATTTATTCTTGTAGTTTCAATATCAAGATATGTTTCTTTGGGTTCTATTATAGCTGCATTATCAGTTCCGCTTACTCTAATATTCAGAGAAAATATTTTACACGATCACATTCAAAGTTATGGCACATTGCTTCCTTTTGTTGCCGGTGTTGCTTTACTTGTAGTATTTACACATAGAAAAAATGTTGTTCGTTTATTTAACGGAACAGAAAACAAATTAAGTTTTAAGAAAAAGTAATAATGAAAATTACGGTGCTTGGTGCAGGCGGCTGGGGAACTACACTTGGTATTCTTCTACACTATAACGGTCATCAGGTTACACTTTGGGAATACAAAAAAAATTACGTTAAGGAACTAATTAAAAAAAGAATCAACTCTCTTTACCTTCCCGGTGTGTCTATCCCTGAAGAGATTATAATCACCCATGATCTTGAAGATTCAATCCATCAAAAAAATATTATAGTTCTTGCAGTGCCTTCACAGTTTCTTCGTTCTGTTGTTGAACAGATTAAGTATTCTGAAATTAAAAATTCCATTCTTGTAAGTGTTTCAAAAGGTATCGAGAATAAACATCTAATGACAATGTCTCAAATGTTAAAAGATGTTCATCCTCAGTTAAACAAAAATCAAATTGGTGTTCTTTCCGGGCCCTCGCATGCTGAAGAAGTAAGCAGAAGAATCCCAACTGCGGTTGTTGCTGCATCAGTTGATCATGATACTTCCAAATCTATTCAAGCAGCATTTATGAATTCTTATTTCAGAGTATATTCATCTACTGATATTCTTGGTGTTGAGCTTGGCGGTGCATTTAAAAATGTAATTGCAATCGGTGCGGGAATAATTGACGGTGCCGGCTTTGGTGATAATACAAAGGCTGCAATAATGACCCGCGGTGTTGCTGAGATCTCTCGACTTGGTTTAGCAATGGGGGCAAAACCTGAAACTTTTGCCGGACTTTCAGGAATTGGCGATCTTATAGTTACTTGTATGAGCAAACATAGCCGCAATCGCTATGTTGGTGAACAAATTGGTAAGGGTAAAACTCTTAAAGAAGTTTTAAAAAGTATGGATATGGTTGCTGAAGGCGTTGAGACAAGCCGGTCTGCTTCTAAACTTGCTGATAAACATAAAATTGAAGTCCCTATTACTACAGAAGTTTATAAGATATTGTTTGAAGATAAAGACCCGGTAAAAGCAACAACCGATCTTATGACCCGCGATATGAAAACCGAAAGACATTAACACAAAATTCAATAGAACACGGATAGCGCAGATTACGCTGGTTCACACGGATTTTCGATCATTTGAAAATACTTTTCTCTTAAATTCTGCTTTCTTTCCAAAATTTAATAATAGACCGACTTCAAGATTTGTTGCTTTTAGATAATTGATCAGTTGAGCTTCATGTTCTTCACATAAACTTTCAGCAGCTTTTAATTCTACTATTACTAAATCTTCGACTATTAAATCTGCAAAGTAATCACCAACCTCAAACTCATTATAAAACACTTTGACATTTTTCTGCTGATCAACTTTTAGATTTGCTCGCCTAAGTTCAATCTTTAAAGCATTTTCATAAACCTTTTCTAAGAATCCATAACCAAGAGAATTATAAACTTTATAATAAGCTTCAATAATTTTCTTTGTAATATTTTCGTGCAGCATATAAATCCTCCTGTTTTTAATCTGTGCAAACCCGCGCAATCTGTGTCATCCGCGTTCTATTGCGATTCAGTTACTCTGTTACCCGACCACCCGGTAAAGAAATCCCTTTTATTTTCCGATAGATCGAAACAGCATAAGAATCTGTCATTCCTGAAATAAAATCAATTATGCGTAAAAGCCTCTGATAAAGTTCGGGATATTTTTTTTCTCCATAGAAAAATCTTTTGGGAACGAGATTTATTATTGCTCTATATTTTGGAGTAAGATTATGATTGGAATATTCATTATAGCCAGTGATAAAAGTATCGAGCAAACCGCCAAGAACTTCATATCCGGCAGCTTCACGTTCAACAACACTTCTATGCCTGTAAATTTTTGCAACAGAAGCTTTCTCAATTTTCTTAAGAGTATTTGATTTTGAAATTACTGTTACAAGCTCTTTCTTAAATTTTCCTGTAAGAATATCTTTTTCATTTTCCATAAAAGCCTCTGCAACAAGACTTACAAGATCACTAATAGCTTTTGCCCGCAGATAACCAACCTTTTCATTATCATCTCTCTTTTTGTAGCCTGATAAATCACTCTGATGAATTAATGGCAAAAGTAAATTTTCTGTTTCTTTAAAAGATAATAATCCCAGACGGAAGCCATCTTCAAGATCCATAATGCTGTAGCAAATATCATCAGCAGCTTCGACAAGAAAAGAAAGCGGATGACGATGCCATAAAAAATTTTCGTTTCTTTCAGGTTTTCCCAAACCAGTTTTCTCAGCAACGTGTTTAAATATTTCTTTTTCAGACTGGAAGAAACCAAACTTCTTGTAAATATTTTTATGTCCATTCCCATATTTAATTTCAAGATCTGTTAAAGATTCTTTTGGGTATTTATTTAATGCAGATAAAGTTGCATAGGTTAACTGTAATCCACCATCTACATCCTGGTTTTGTAACTTTGTAATTATTCTAAATCCCTGTGCATTTCCTTCAAAGCGAATCAGATCGTTCCATTTTTTCTCATCATTAATTTCTTCTTTAAACTTTTTACCATTTCCATTCTTGAAGTATTCAGAGATTGCATCTTCACCTGAATGACCAAATGGCGGATTACCAATATCGTGAGCAAGACATGCTGCCGCTACAATTTCTCCAAAATGGAATTGTGTAAAATCTTTTTTCAGTTTTGGATGTTTAGCAATTATTCTTTCTCCGACAAGATTGCCAAGCGATCTTCCAACAACTGATACCTCAAGACTGTGGGTTAATCTTGTATGAACAAAATCACTTTCCGGTAAAGGGAAAACCTGAGTTTTATCCTGCAATCTCCTGAAAGCAGGAGAAAAAACTATTCGATCAAAATCTTTTTGAAACTGACTGCGTCCATCTTTTTTTGATTGCTGATTTTTGTCAATGCCAAGACGGTCATCTGTTAAGAGTAATTTCCAATCCAAAGTAAATTCCTTTAATTAGTTATTTCAAAGCTAACTAAAATTACAAAAAAAATATGGAGGAGTATCTTATATTTATAAGAAATAGTTCTTTCTTGTTTTCATAATCAGATTCTCAAATAAATTGAGTTTGTTATTACAAAAAAAATCTAATTATATCTGTTAGTTAAGTAATCATTTTTAATATAATTTTACATATCATATTTTTAATTAATTAACTCACCTCAAACAGGGATTATTTTAACTCACTTAAAGCAGGGGCTTTATTATGAAACATTATTTTGGTTTTGTGTTTGTTGTATTACTTTCTGCAGCATTTTTTAACACAACACTTTTTGCTCAACCAGAGGGAATCTCAATCGTTAAAACTAATAACGGTTATAAGGTAAACTTTTCTTTAATGCCATTTGAATACAATCAGGTATTTGGTAATGGTAAAGAGTTTTTAGATATAAAAATTTCAGGTTATGGGGTTACTCCAGATGTTGGTTTACCGGCTTTACCATTAATATCTTTTAATTTGTTTATAGGTGATAATGAAAAATCACCTTCTGTCCGCATACTAAGTCAGGATATTAAAACTATCACTTTAGATAAACAAATTTATCCTAAACAAATGCCTTGGGAAAAGAACAAATCACTTGATGACAGACCTTTTACTATTAACCAGTCTTATTATAATTCAAGAGGTATTGAAAGACAGTTAGTTAGTTTATCCGAACCTTTTAATATTGGCGGTGTTTCCGGAATTATGATAACGATTTATCCCTTTAACTATAATCCAAAGGATAATGAACTTGCAATAACTTCATCAGGTACCTTTGAAATCATTTTAAACGATCCTGTTGAAACTGAAGCTAAGAAATCAGACTCATTCAATGACTTTCTAAAAGGCATATTTGTTAACTACCAGCCACAGCAAAGTATAAAGTCAATGAGAATGCTTATTATTACTGCACCGACATTTGAATCGGGGTTATCTTCATTTGTAACACATAAAGGTTCGCAGGGTTTTACTATTGATCTTTTTAATACAACTGCAACCGGAACAACTACAACTGCCATTAAAACTTTTATTCAGAACAGATACGATGATCCGGCAACAAGACCGGAGTTTGTTATTCTGATCGGAGATGTTCAGCACATTCCATCCTGGATTGGAAGCGGAACGGGAAGTCCGAATACTGATCTTAATTATGTACAGCTTGCAGGCGGTGATAAATTTGCTGATGCTTTTATCGGAAGATTTTCTGTTACAACTTTGCAGGAATTACAAAACGCACTTAATAAATCCATTTATATGGAAACTTATATCTCAACATTGCCTAAAAAAAATATCTGGATGGCATCAACTGATAATTATCAGTACTCTGAAGGAACACACAATTATTGTATCAACACTCATTTTCAGCCAAACAACTGGGTAAATCTGAAACTCTACACAGTTACTTACAACGCTACTACTCAACAATTGATTAATGCTTTAAATGATAATCAGCGGTTTGCAGTTTATTCAGGGCATGGAGCAGAAACATACTGGGCTGATGGTCCGCAATTAACGCAATCACAAGTTAGAGCATTAACCAATACAGGTATGTATCCATTTATTTACTCATTCTCTTGCGTTACCGGCTCTTATCAGATATCTGAAAGTTTTGGTGAAACCTGGATAAGAGCCGCAAACGGCGGATCAGGTTTTTATGGCTCATCTGTAAACTCCTATTGGGATGAAGATGATATACTTGAAAGAAGATTATTCGATGCGATGTTTATTGATGACATTACCCGTATTACTCCTATGTTTGATCAGGCAAAAATATATCTTGCAAATTATTACGGCGGTGTTACAGGAATGGTGTTAAGATATCTAGAAATGTATAACCTGATGGGCGATCCTTCTTTACCTGTTGTTAGACAGATTCCGCCTGATACAACTCCGCCTGATCAGATTACAGATTTATCTGTTGGTGATGCAACCTCAAATTCACTGTCATTAAACTGGACTGCTCCTTATGATTCGACTTTTAATGGAGTTACCTCTTATGATCTGAGATTTTCAACTAATCCGATTACTAATGATGATGATTTTAATAATGCTGAACAAAGAATATTAACTGGTGTTTCAGATACAGCCGGCACACCAAGATCATTTGTAATTGATGGATTAAATTTTAACACAACTTATTACTTTGCTGCAAAAGCAATGGATATGTGGAACAACAAATCAATTATGTCCAATGTGCCAACCGGTGTCACTCTATATACTCCGCTTGCATCAGTCAGTGCTGATTCAATACATTGTACTGCAATACCAAACACAACCTTTACAGAATATCTTGTGTTGTCAAATGCATCCTCACAAAATTCAACACTTGATTATTTGATTGAATTAAAAAACAATACTTTCCCGGATAATGTAATTGTAACTTTAACAGGTGTTAATGATCGCTTCGAAAACCAGATTAAATCAATAAAAGATTTTCCAAATGATCTGCCGGGATTAAGTTTTGAAGGTTTCGGTGGTCCCGATGCGTTTGGCTACAAATGGATTGACAGTAATGAACCTAACGGACCAGAATATATTTGGAACGATATCTCTACTACAGGGACATTAGTAACAAACTGGACTGCAACCAGTACTTTTAACCCGAAAGATGAAGGTTATGCAGGACCTTTTCCATTAGGCTTTAACTTTAAATTTTATGGAAATATTAAAACTCAGATATATGTCAGTTCAAATGGAGTAATATTATTTTCACCAATAACGTCTAACATCTATACAAATGCTACAATCCCAAGTACCGCAGTACCAAATGAATTTATCGCACCATTCTGGGATGATCTTGACGGTGTATCTTCCGGTACGGTTCATTATAAACAAGACGGCAACAGATTTATAGTGCAGTTTACCGGCTGGCACAGATATTCCAATCAGGGGTCTTTAACATTTCAGGTAGTTCTCTACTCAAGCGGTAAGATAATGGTTTACTATAACAATATGAGCGGAACACTAAACTCTGCAACAGTTGGAATTGAAAATGCTGCAGGCAATGATGGATTGATGGTTGCCTATAATGCTAATTATGTTGCAAATAATTTGGCACTTCAGTTTTCAGCAGAACCTGAATGGTTGGTGTTGAACAATTATTCAGGAACAATTTACGCGGGTAACTCAGTAAATATCGGACTGATGATAAATACTGAAGACCTTGAATTGGGTGAGTATTCAATGGATATAGAAATCAGCACTAATGATCCTGCAAATCAAATAATTGTTGTTCCTGTTTCAATGACAGTGCAGAATGAGGTTCCTGTAGAACTCTTATCCTTTATAGCAGAAATAAAAGATGAGAATGTTTTGTTTAACTGGAGCACGGCAACTGAAACAAATAATTCGGGATTTGAAATTCAAAAGATTAAGCCGGAAGACAAAAGCAAAAACTTTGATTGGCTGAAAGTTGGTTTTGTTGAGGGAAAAGGTACATCAACAGAAAAAACAGTTTACTCGTTTAAAGAAAACAATGTTACTCCGGGTTTATATGCTTACCGCTTAAAGCAAATTGATTTTGATGGTTCTTTCAAATACAGTAATGAGATTGAGGTAGAAGTATCAACTCCAAAAGAATTTGTACTGTACCAGAATTTTCCAAATCCATTTAATCCGGGAACAACAATTAAATTTGCCTTGCCAGTTAAAACAAACTTAAGTTTAAATATTTACAATACCATTGGTGAAGAAGTTGCAGAAATATTTAACGGTGAGATGGAAGAAGGCTATCATGAAATTATTTTTAATGCATCATACTTATCATCAGGAGTATATTTTTATCAATTAAAAGCCGGAGACTTTGTTCAGACTCGTAAGATGCTTTTAGCAAAATAGAATTGCTGCACTGATTTTATCGAAATATAAGTATATGTAATTTAAGGTACGGAAAAACCGTACCTTTTTATTTTTCTGCATATATAACCAGATCATTTGAAACTCTTGAATCAAATAAACTCTTATCTAATCCGCCAAACAATTGTATTTTATTAAAACCCGTTTTCTTAAACAACTGCTTTAATTCTTTTGATTTATATGGAAATATTTTTGTTGATATTAATTCCTTATCAAGAGTTTTATCCGCATTAAATTTTAAGATGTTAAAAGTTAAATCATTATTCCCAAAATCGTAGAACCGGATAAAGTATTCGTTATCCTTTTTTGTGATGTTTACTATTCGTTCTTTTCCTTTTAAAATCTTTTCGTAATTGAGAACCTGAATCAAAATTCTTCCATCAGCTTTCAGCATTTTATAAAATTTACCAAATGATTTTTCCAATTGATCCGGATTAATATTAGCAATTGTATTTCCAAGAGAAACAATTAAATCAAATTTGTTGAAAAAACTTTTTGGAATGTTTGCTGCAGAATAATTAAAGAACTGAATTTGTGCATTTGTCTTTTTACAATTCTCTTTTGCGGAATTTATCATCTCAATTGAAGGATCAAATGCAGTAACACAAAGCCCTGTTTGAGCCAGTGAAATCGAATCAACACCTGTCCCGCATCCAATATCTGCAGCTTGTTTTATTTTATCATCTATAAAGTTTACTAAAAGTGTTTTTCGTTTCTGTAATGCAGAATTAAAATCTATCATCTTATCGTAATAGACTGAAGCTGAGCTGTAAAAAAGATTATTTATTTTCATAACAGAATTATAATACAAATACGTTTTAACAATATGTTGTCAAATACCAATATTTAATCTTAAGTTCGCTTAGTATTTGTCATCATTTTTTGTTTAGCAAAAGCTAATAAACAGCATATCTTATTTGAGAAGTTATTGTTCTTAGTTATAAGAAAATTACAATACTAAAATATTTAATTCCCGCACTAATTAAATAAAAATAATTATTTACTATAAAGTAATATGGCATTTAATATGTTAATTGAGTAATGCATTATTTATTTACTAATTAACTATATCTTCCATCAATTTATCTGTAGGGGATAAACAATGGCCAAAATAGCAATAATAGACGACGATCCTGATATTGTTGATGCCAGTAGTTTGGTATTAACATCAAAAGGATACGATGTCATCACAGCATCAAATCCAACTGATGGTTATAAAATCGTTATGGAACAAAACCCGGATTTAATAATTCTGGATGTAATGATGATTGAACCTGATGATGGATTTTTCTTAGCTCAAAAGTTCCGTAAAATGAATGTTGACACACCAATAATTATGTACACATCTGTATCAAAATCATTGGGAATGGAATTCGGAGCCAGCGAAATGGTGCCTGTTGATGATTTCGTAGAAAAACCAATATCACCTGAAACATTGGTTGATAAAGTAGAAAAACTTTTAGCAATCCATTTAAAGGAGTAGAGTAAATGCTTGTAGTTGAAAAAAATGCTCTCTCCGAAGAGATAGAGGGCTATGTAAATAAATACGGAAATGACCGGTCATCTCTTATGCCTGTGCTTCAGGCAATCCAAAGAAAGCACAGCTATATTAATGATTTTGCACAGCAGGAAGTTGCAAGATTGCTTGATATTCATCCTGTCGAAGTTTTTAGTGTGATATCTTTTTATTCCTTTCTTCATTCTAAACCAACCGGTAGAAATATTGTAAGATTGTGCCAGACTATATCCTGCGATATGGCTAACAAATCAAAAATTGTTCAGGCAATTGAACGCGAACTGGGAATAAAATTTGGTGAAACAACCAAGGATAACAGAATAACACTTGAGTTTACAAACTGTATTGGTATGTGCGATCAGGGACCAGCTATGATAGTTAATGATCGTGTTTATACAAAACTTGATCCCGAAAAAGCTGTCAATATTCTTAATGAAATAAAGTAGGGAGAAAAAATGAAAACACAATTAGAAAATAGTATTATAAAAACTGAAAGAACCGGTCCTGTTCTGTTTTCTTCTTATAAAAAAGGAGAAGCAGTAAAAAAAGCAGTTAAACAAAAAAGAGAAGATATTCTTTTTGAAATAAAAGATTCAGGTTTAAAAGGAAGAGGCGGTGCCGGTTTTCCAACCTCTACTAAATGGATGTTAACAGCTGCTGCCAAAGCAGATAAAAAATTTATTGTATGTAATGCTGATGAAGGAGAACCGGGAACTTTTAAAGACCGGGTTCTTTTAATGGAATATCCTCAATTAGTTTTTGAAGGAATGGTAATCTGCGGATATACCATCGGTGCAAAAACAGGAATAGTATATCTTCGTGCTGAGTATGAATATCTGCTTGAACAGTTAGAAAACTATCTGGCAAATATGAGAGAAGATAATTTGTTAGGTGAAGGCATACTTGGAACAGATTTTTCTTTCGATATCTCTATAAGATTAGGATCTGGTGCTTATGTATGCGGTGAAGAAACTGCACTTATAGAATCACTTGAAGGACACAGAGGTGAACCGCGTAACAGACCTCCCTTCCCTGTTAATACTGGTTATATGGGTTATCCGACCTCTGTAAATAATGTCGAAACTCTTGCAGCTGTACCTCATATTATTACAAAAGGCGGAAGCTGGTTTAAGAAATTCGGAACAGATAAATCAACCGGTTCAAAATTATTTTCAGTATCAGGTGATTGTGAAAAACCCGGTGTATATGAACTTCCCTGGGGAACATCAATAAATGAACTACTTGAAATTGTAAACGCAAGAAACACAAAAGCAGTTCAGGTAGGTGGTGCTTCAGGTATTTGTATCCCAAAATCACAATTTGATCGTAAACTTGGTTATGAAGATATCCCAACCGGCGGCTCTGTAATTGTATTTAATGAATCAAGAAATATGCTGCATGTTCTTAAAAACTTTATGGAGTTTTTTGTGGAAGAATCCTGCGGGCAGTGTACTCCTTGCAGAATCGGAAATATAAAGCTCCTTGAAGGAGTAGAAATGATCGAGCGCGGTGAGTTTACATTTAAATATATCAATACACTTAAAGAGCTGGGAAAAACCATGCAAGTTGCTTCTAAGTGCGGATTAGGACAATCAAGCCCTAATTCTTTTCTCTCAATACTTGAAAATTTCAAAGATGAAATCTTTCACATAACAGGAAATAATGGATACAATGGAAAGGCAGGTAAGTGATGAAAGAAAAATTAAGAGCACCAAAATCTCAACAGCCGCTTGTAGTTGAAAAACCAGCATTAGAAGATGGAATCGGAAGCAAGGTTACAGTTGAAATTAATGAAAAGAAAGTACAGGTTTTTTTCGGACAAACAATACTTGATGCATGTAAAGAAAATCAGATCCACGTTCCGACTCTTTGCCATCATCCCGATCTTTGTATTGCAGGCAATTGCAGAATATGCGTAGTAGAAGTTGAAGGAATGAGAACTCTTCAGACAGCCTGCTCATTTCCGATAACTGCTCCGATTAAAATTAAAACATCAAGCCCGATGGTTCGTAAAGCAAGAAGACACATAATTGATCTTTTACTTAGCGAACACTATGGTGAATGTTACTCTTGTGTTAGAAATAATAACTGCGAACTTCAGACACTTGCCAAAGAATACGGGGTTGATTCATATACTTTTGGTCATGTTCAGAAACCTGTTTTTGAAATGGACCTTTCATCTTATTCTGTTGTCCGCGATATGAACAAATGCGTTAATTGCAGAAGATGCGTAAGAACCTGTATTGATTTACAGGAAGTTGGAGTTCTTGAAGCAATTGACCGCGGCGATAAAACACATATCGGTACATTTTTAGAAAAACCGTTAGCAGATGTTATTTGTATTAATTGTGGTCAATGTATAAACCGCTGTCCAACCGGTGCGCTAAGAGCAAATGATCCATCCGATGTTATTTGGAATGCCATTGACGATCCTACAAAGCATGTTGTTATTCAAACAGCACCATCACCGCGTGCTGCAATAGGAGAAGTGTTTGGTCTTGAACCGGGTAAATCTTTTACCGGCGAACTTAACACAGCTTTGCGCCGTATCGGTTTTGATGTTGTATTTGATACAAACTTTACTGCGGATTTAACTATCATTGAAGAAGGTACAGAATTAATATTAAGACTTTACAAAGCATTAGTTAAAAAAGAACAAACGGCTCTTCCGCAATTTACTTCTTGTTCACCCGGCTGGGTAAAATATCTTGAGCATTTTTATCCAGAGTACATTGATAATTTAAGCTCTGCAAAATCGCCTCAGCAAATGTTTGGCGCATTGATTAAAACTTTTTACGCACAGAAAAAGGGAATTGATCCAAAAGATATTGTATCTGTTGCGTTAATGCCTTGTGCAGCTAAAAAGTTTGAATGCAACCGCCCTGAAATGGTGGATTCGGGTTATAAGGATGTTGATTTCGGATTAACAACACGCGAACTTGGACAAATGATTCAGGAAGCAGGAATATATTTGCCTGAAATGCCTAAATCAAATTTTGATGATCCGTTTGGAGAAGCTTCAGGCGCTGGTTTAATTTTTGGTGCAACCGGCGGTGTTATGGAAGCTGCACTTCGAACAGTTATCGAACTGATAACCGGCAATAAAGTTGAAGATGTATTTGCAAATGCAGATATAACTCCGGTCCGCGGGTTTGAGGGAATTAAATATGCTGAAATACCAATAACAGAAGTTGGTCCTGTTCCTAAAATTTTGCAGCATTTGGTACCTGATTGGAATTGGCTGAAAGGAGCAACATTAAAAATTGCAGTTGCACACGGTACCGCAAATGCAAAGAAAATTATGGATGATATTAAAGCCGGCGGTAAATTCAGCGAATGTCATTTTATTGAATTTATGGCTTGCCCCGGCGGCTGTATTGGCGGCGGCGGTCAACCGATTCCTACTGATGAAGAGATCAGAAAAATGCGTGCAAAGGCAATCTATGATGAAGATAATTCACTGCCTGTAAGAAAATCTCACGAAAACAGACACGTTGCAGAAATTTATGATATCTTTTTAACCGATGGACCTTGCGGGCATATTTCACATAAGCTTCTTCATACACATTATATAAAAAGGGGCAAATACATAGCATAATTTCTTTTGTTAAATTGGCAGATGCTCATAATTGACATCTGCCTTTTTTATTTTTACATAGAATAATAAGAGACTGCAATGTTTAATCTTGTTCCACTCTGGGCAAAACACTACGAAGAATTCTGGTTAACAATACGAAAGAGAAATCTTTGGTTTATCAAACTGCGCTACGGTGCCGTAGCAATGCTGCTTTTCTTTATTATCTTTCCCAAATATTTTTTGGGTATCGTGCTTGATGCCAAACAACAAACTGCTTTATTAATCATTACGTTTTCAATCCTTATTTACAATTTTATTTTTCATTACTTAAGACAATTTCTTAAACACGATGCCGACAAATTTAATCCGCTCCATCTTTCTGTTCTTCAAATGATTTCGGATTTGTTAGCACTGATGCTTGTTGTGTATTTTACCGGAAGTGTTGAATCCCCTCTTCTGTTATTTTTTGTTATACATATGATAGTTGGAAGTTTGATTTTACCGGGGTTTGTTGTTTATAGCTTTGCTGTAATTATTGTATTGTCATTCTGGGGAATAACAGTCGGAGAGTATTACTCTATTATATCTCACAATCACATTGCCGGTTTTTTATCATATCCGCTTCATCAGCAGTTTAATTATGTGCTGGCAATAAATGCGAGTTTTGCTTTTCTGATTTTTATAATCGTCCTTATTGCAAACAAGATGGCTAATCAGTTGTATGTCCGCGAACAACAGCTGCTTGAATCAATTGATAAAATAAACGCTGCAGAAAAAGAGAAGCAGAAATATATTTCCGGAATTGTTCACGAGATCAAAACTCCGCTGGCTGCAGTTCATTCATATCTTGACCTTGTTCTTCAGAAATTTTTGGGTCCGCTTGATGAAGTTGTTGAAGAGAAACTTGTGCGGGCAAGAAGAAGATCTGAAGAAGCAATTGAACTTATCAATAATGTGCTGAAGATTTCAAAATTAAGATTAGAAGACTCCTTCAACAAAGAAGAAGTTGATATTGCATCAATACTGGCAAAGGCAATTAAAGTTGCAAAAGTTAATGCAGATGCAAAAGGAGTTAAGCTGACTTTAAATAACAAACGCAAGGGCAAACATAAAATTGAGGGAGACCCGTTTCTTTTGCAGATTGCACTATCAAACATTATTAGCAATGCAATTAAATACAATAATATGGATGGACTTGTTGAAATCAATGTTGAGGAAGAGAGTGCAAATCTGATAATTAAAGTTTGCGATAACGGAATTGGAATACCTAAACAAGATCTGCAGAAAATATTTACAGATTTTTATCGGGCAAGCAACACAAAACAATTTAATGTAGAAGGCTCTGGTTTAGGGTTATCTGTTGTTAAACAAATTGTAGAAAGACACAACGGCACTATTGATATTCAAAGTCCATCGCATCTTTCTACAAACAAATATCCCGGAACTTGTGTTAAAATTACTCTGCCTTTTTTAAAGCAGCAGTCTTAACAGGTTTTTTATCTTTAGGAATTTTCAGATCAATTAGTTTTGAAGAAACACCCTTTATCAAAGAAACTTTTCTTGCAAGCTCATCCATTTTTTTCTTTCTCCTGCAAGCTCAAGTGCTTTTGAATTTGCAAGACCAACGTGTCCGTCAATCCTGCTTACAAACACAGGAGTATTTTCAGACACAGGATCGATCAATTCTTTTGTCGGAAGAGATTTATCCTGTCAGAGTTCGTGGTCACATCTTCCTCCGGTTATCCAGGTTGAAATGGGAAGACTTCTTTTTATAATGTATGATTGAATTATTTCAGCAAACTCTTCCTTGCTGAGTGCAGGACGAAGATTTATCCCGAGCAAATAATTTCCGCCTGAGATAAAATGAAGATGACTATCATTAAAACCCGGCAGCAATAATTTACCTTCAAGATCAATCACTTCTGTATCAGCATCAATAAATTTTCTTGCTTCACTTGCTGAACCAACAAATTTTATCTCATTTTTCTCCGCTACAACTGCCTCTGAGTAAGGCTGCTTTTCGTTAACAGTAAATATTTTTCCGTTGATGAATGCTTTTTTCATTGTTTGTGACCAAATTTTAAAATTACAGAATTGCAGGATTACAAAATTGAAAATTATTAATAGGAAAAGTTTTCGGGATACACTTTGCATAATAAACCTTCATTGTTTGATACTGTGCAAATATAAAAATTATCCGCCTAAGGCGGAGAAGATGAGCGAATGCTTGCTAATTAACGATTGATTTTCAATTGTACCTGTTTTAAGTTTGAAATAAGTTTTTATTTCGATGGTTTTTGTAAGAACATTAAAAACAGTTATGGGTGTAAAAAGTCCGATAGATAACTTAATTTAGATTGGGTTTATAGCAAGCATAGAAATGAGTTTTTACAAAGTAAATAAACAATTTGCCGGTAGATATCATTCCAATAAATGATAAACACTGGCGGGTTAATTAATAGTTAGCCCTCAATAAATAAATGTGAGGTTTTTATGTATAAATTAATAATAGTATTCTCATTTATTTTAGTTAATTCTTCTTTTGCACAATTATCTATAAGTCTTTCTGCTGGAATAGACCCTAAAGAAATATCACTTTACGGTCATACAGCAACTAATGGATATAATGCTTACTGGAATAATGGGATTTCAATTGGAGCAAATATTGATTATTCAATTTCAGAAAAGTTTATAATCTCTGGACTATTTCATTATTCTAATTATAGCTTTGATAAATATGCAAATACCGGTGTTAGTTTTCCTGAAATTATTTTTCTCTATGCTGAAGGAGAAAACACAAAATTATGGCGAACATCAATTGAAGCTAAATATTTTCCTTTCCCTCAAAACAGATTCAAGTTTTTTATACTTTCCGGTCTCGGTGTAGTCGTTGAAGATTTGGGTACAATCAAAACGCAATACTTAAATATGATGCAAGGAAGTAATGTTACATACATCAGAGATTCACAAGTAAAAAATACATTTGTTCATTCACTTGGATTAGGTGTCAGAGCGGATATTTTATCGAATTTATTTTTAGATGTTTCTGGTTTGTACTATTCAAATTATAGTGAAAGATTCCAAACATTTTTTGGCGCAAGCCTTGGTTACAAATTGTTCTAGTCGTAAGGGCTAACCGGCCAATCAACCCGACCGCCTTTTCGCATTCGGTTATTCTAAAATCCTTGGGCTGGTTATTCCGTTTTAAGTTTGTTGTTCAATGTAGTTCTATTAATTAACATTGTTGCAAACTGCACTTGCAAAGAAAGATAAGTGCAGTTTGCTAAATTTTTGGCTTTGTCTTTTTAATCTGTATTGCTGTTATGGGCGGCGGGTTATTGGCAATGCCGTTAGGCATTTCATTATGAAATTAAAGTTATTCATAGTGTTGATTTTCATTTTATCCTTCCGCAGTAGTATTCTATATTCACAAACCTGGGAAAGAATTTATGAATACGAATTCACAGGTCATATTTACGGTCTTCAGTTCGATTCATTTGGGAATTTTTATGTTGCTTCAGATAGTGGTTTACTCTGCTCAACTGACAGAGGAGTGAACTGGAAAAATTTATATCCTACCATTGGTTTTAATACATACGTTTCTAATGTTTTACCACTTGGTAAGAATGAATTGCTTATCAGTTGTACTGATGGAATACTATATACAAATGATGGTGGACTTGCTTGGAGCGGAGATTCTTCAAACATCGGAATAGATTTTTTAGTTATGGATAAAGATGAAAATATATATGCTGGTTGGGTTGCTGTTCATAAATCAACTGACAAGGGCAAAAGCTGGAGCAAATTAAAAGATAGCCTATACATATGGTCATTTTATATTACTTCAGAAGGCAATATGCTCGCGGGTACTCATTGTGGTATATTTTTGTCAGAGGATAACGGTTACAATTGGACAAGAACCGGATATTTTGATTGTGGAGACATAACATATATTAAAGGTACAACGAATGATGAAATAATTTTCATCGTTGGTGCGGATAGATTTCGAGGTATTCGTTATAGCACTGATGGCGGATATAATTGGAAATATGTAAGTAATTCAGATACTATTAGATGGGGAGCATCCATAATTCCAATAAATGATAATGAGGTTTACTTTGGTTCACAGTTTTATGGTGTATTTAAATATAATATCCAGGATTCCAGTTTAACAGGCGTTAATGACGGTTTAGAATTTGGTGTTTCAGCAATGGCATATGACAGTCTTGGTTATTTGTATGTAGCCTCCGATGGAATTTACAGATCAAAAAACACACTTGACTCGGCTAAATATTTAAGGAATAGTGTTTATAATTATTCACTCGCACAAAATTATCCGAACCCATTTAATTCAATTACAACGATTGAATATAGTTTAGAATTTCCCGGGCAAGTTTATATCACAATATTCAATCTTCTTGGCGAAAATGTTGGTGAGATATTGAATGAATTTAAAACCAAAGGTAACTATCAAGTTGTCTTTAATGCTAGCAGATTAGCAAGTGGAATTTATTTTTATCAAATGAGAGTAGACGATTTCACACAAGTAAAAAAGATGATTTTGTTACGTTAAATGCCTAACCCGCCAATCAAGCCGAACGCTTCATTGGGTCTTAACATTGGCAGTTTAAAATGGTTAAGTTTTTTAAATCATTGTTCTTAGTTATTAACATTATCAGTTAATCAATTTATTGTAGTCGTAAACCGTTCAGCGCCGCTTATCGGCAACGGCGTTAGGCATTTGGCTTAACGGCGATGCGCCAATGTTTAGCTCTAATTTGTAAAGCGTTACCAAATTAAAATTAGGAGCAATCTGAAAAAGTTACAATCAGGTTATTTGATATTTTAGGAAGGGAAGTTGCAGAACTTGTAAATGAGCAAAAAGAAGAGGGGACATATACAATTAAATTTGAAGCAATAAATTTAACGAGTGGAATTTATTTTTATCAGTTAATAGCAGGCAAATACTCTGAAACAAGAAAATTAATGTTACAAAAGTAATCGTTTCTGTTAACGAAAGATTATCCCGAATCCGGGATAATCTTTCAATTATTTACTTTAGAGTTAGGAAGAATTATGATAAAAAAAATAATGATTATACTTTTATTAACAGCATTAAATTATGCTCAACAACAAACTGATATACCCTGGCCAACACTTGCAAATACCGATTGGCCGATGATAAAACACGACCCACAGTTTACAGGCAGATCACCATACAAAGGACCACAAACACCAACCGTTATTTGGACAAAAGATCTGGAAGATGGTATTTTTTCAGGTCCTGTAATTGGGGATGAAGGATATTTATATTTTGGTACTTACTATGACTACCCCATAATTCAAGCATTTTCAGATTATTTCTATTGTTACGACTCTGCTGGAAATTATGTTTGGGAATATAATCTTGGTAGAAATCGTCCACCTCAATCAGGAATTTTAATAGATTCAAGCAATACAATATACTTTGGTTCTCTTGACAAATATTTATATGCACTAAATCCGGACGGAACACTTAAATGGGAGTTTGAAACATCTGCACCTATAGTTGAATTAGCGATTCCAAATATTGATTTACAAGGCAACGTTTATATAACAAATGGATTAGGGCGATTGTATTCTATAAAACATAATGGCACTTTAAACTGGGATACAACTTATGAAAATGGTTTTTTTCAAAAATCACCTGTGTTCTCACCTGATGGGAATACTATATATATAGCAGGAAGAGATTCAAACCTATTCGCATTAAATCTTGATGGAAGCTTAAAATGGAAATTTAGCTGCGGAAATATTATAAAGGCACCTTTAGTTGATACGTATGGGAACATTTTCTTCTCAACTCTCTCTGGGGATTATTATTTTTATTCAATCTTTTCAAGTGGTCAATTAAGATGGAAAAAAAATGATATTTATTTTACTACTAGAACTGTTCCTACGATAGACAAAGAAGGAAATATTTATACTATGGCAATTGATACTGCTTGCTGTCCTTATTATCCAGCATTAGCATCATTCACTAATACTGGTGAATTCAGGTGGAAATATCTTTTGGATGATGAAGAAAGTGATGATTTCTGGCAACCACTCATTTGTGATTCAGAAGGAACTGTCTATGTCGGTTCTACATTTGGATATAATTATTATGCTATCTCAAGTGATGGAACACTTAAATGGCAGTTGCCTTTGGAATTCAATAGCCAACAAGTTGATAACACTGGAGCAATAAGTAAGGATGGTACACTTTATCTTGGTGTCCATAATATCTCTCTAGTTACAAATCAAACTAGGACATTAATAGCTATTAAAGATACGGGGGCTGTATCAGTTTATGAAAATAATATTATAATTAAAGACTACTCACTTTCACAAAATTATCCTAATCCATTTAACCCGACTACAACAATATCATATCAAATAAAGAAGGGAGGATTAGTTCAACTTAAAGTTTATGACGTATTGGGAAAAGAAGTTGCAACATTAGTGAAAGAAGAACAAACACAAGGTAATCACTCAGTTAAATTTAATGGCAGTAATTTACCAAGCGGAATGTATGTATATTCTTTAAGAGTAAATGGAATCATTGAAAATAAAAAGATGATTTTGCTGAGATGAGGAAGTAAGTATAACCCGCCAATCAAGCGGACGCCGTATTCGCATTTGGCATTTTTGTAATTATTGGCTTTGTAGTTCCGTGTAAAGTTTCTTGTTCAAAGTTGTTCTGTCAAATAATTTTTTTAATAAATAAAGAGTTGTTGGTATAGTTCGGCACTCTTGTTATGGGGCCCCGCTTATCGGCAACGGCGTTAGGCATTTGGCTTAACGGCGATGCGCCAATGTTTAGCTCTAATTTGTAAAGCGTTGTCAAATTAAAGTTAGGAGCAATCTGAAAAAGTTACAATTAAAGTATTTGATGTTTTGGGAAGGGAAGCTGCAGAACTTGTAAATGAGCAAAAAGAAGCGGGGACATATACAATCAATTTTGATGCAACAAATTTAACAAGTGGAATTTATTTTTATTAAATTCAGGCGGGTAAATATTCTAAAACAAGAAAATCATTATTGCAAAAGTAATCGTTTCTTTTAACAAAAGATTATCCCGAATCCGGGATAATCTTTCAATTATTTACTTTAGAGTTAGGAAGAATTATGATAAAAAAAATAATGATTATACTTTTATTAACAGCATTAAATTATGCTCAACAACAAACTGATATACCCTGGCCAACACTTGCAAATACCGATTGGCCGATGATAAAGCATGATCCCCAATTTACTGGAAGATCGCCTTATAGAGGACCGCAAAGACCAACTGTAATATGGACAGTTGATATGCCTTATGGAATCTTTTCAGGGCCAGTTATAGGAAAAGAAGATAATTTATATTTTGGTTCATATTATTCTTTTGCTGATAATTTTTATTGCTATACTCAAGATGGCAATTTAAAATGGGATTATTCACTTGGAAGATCAAAATCCCCTGCTTCAGGTATTTTAATTGACTCAACAAATACGATTTATTTTGGATCATCTGATAATTATTTATATGCACTTAATAGCGATGGTACATTTAAATGGGAATACGAAACTTTGGATTTTTTTGGACCTACTTTAATGAATATTGATCTTCAAGGAAATCTTTACTCAACTAATAATGGTGGTAAGCTATTTTCGTTTAATCCTTCAGGTGATCTAAATTTTAGTGTAACTTATGAAAGTGGATTTAACCTGAAATCTCCGGTATTATCAACTGATGGAAATACAATTTATATCGCTGGCAAAGACTCTAATCTATTTGCATTAAATTTAGATGGAACTATAAAATGGAAATTTGAATGTAGTAGAATACTGACTGCGCCTATGGTTGATTCTTATGATAATATATATTTTATAGATGAACAAAGTTTATTCTCAATTTATCCTAATTCTGATATTAGATGGGAGTTCTCCTATTTTTATTTCGGTTCCTATTCAATCCCAACTATAGATTATGAGGGAAATATTTATGCTATAGCAACTGATACAATACCTCCATATTACAAATTATTGATTTCTTTAGATTTTAATGGAAATTATAGATGGAAATATTCTTTTGATGATGAAGAGAGTGATGATTTCTGGCAACCACTCATTTGTGATTCAGAAGGAACAGTTTATGTAGGCTCGACACTGGGCTATAACTATTATGCTATTTCAAGTGACGGAAAACCTAAATGGAAATTACCTTTAATTGAACAACAACAGCAAGTAGATAATACTGGTGCGATTTCAAAAGACGGCACTTTATATTTAGGTGTTCATGATGTTTCTCTCTTACCCGGGCAGCAAAAAACATTAATTGCTATAAAAGATACCTGTACGGTATCAGTTGATGAGGGAAATTCCGAAGTAATGAATTATTTCCTTTCACAAAATTATCCTAATCCATTTAACCCGACTACAACAATATCATATCAAATAAAGAAGGGAGGATTAGTTCAACTTAAAGTTTATGACGTATTGGGAAAAGAAGTTGCAACATTAGTGAAAGAAGAACAAACACAAGGTAATCACTCAGTTAAATTTAATGGCAGTAATTTACCAAGCGGAATGTATGTATATTCTTTGCATATAAATAATTTCATTCGAAATAGAAAAATGATTTTATTGAAGTGAGCCGTAAGTATAACAAGCCAATCAAGCCGAACGCTTCATTGGGTCTTAACATTGGCAGTTTAAAATGGTTAAGTTTTTTAAATCATTGTTCTTAGTTATTAACATTATCAGTTAATCAATTTATTGTAGTCGTAAACCGTTCAGCGCCGCTTATCGGCAACGGCGTTAGGCATTTGGCTTAACGGCGATGCGCCAATGTTTAGCTCTAATTTGTAAAGCGTTACCAAATTAAAATTAGGAGCAATCTGAAAAAGTTACAATTAAAGTATTTGATGTTTTGGGCTCTGAAGTCGCTACGCTCGTAAATGAGAATAAGGAGGCTGGTACTCATTCTGTTATGTTTAATGCGGGGAGGGATTACCAAGTGGAATATATCTTTACAAAATCGAAGGTGGTAGATTTATTGAGAATCGTGAAATGATAATCCTAAAATAAAAATCTTTATCCATAACCTGACTTGTAATAGGCAGGTTTATTTTTTTAAGTTCAAAACATTTCAAATTTCAGTATTCTTTTCTTAATAATTTTATTTTGTTTCAACTGCAACAATTAAAGATACCTTTGATACAACTATAAAATTATTCCTTCTAAAAATTTTATTTTCTTCCCCTGTAATTCTTTTAATAATATAAATCGGCAGACATTTTAAATATAATTGTCGTAACTTTGATTAGTCAAAAATGTCAAATTATTAAAAGGCAGTTTAAAATGACTTCCGCAAAGAAAAATTTTCTGTTCTCTGAATTTCCAAATCTACATAAGAAAAGAATGCGGATAGTTTTAACAGCACATCCTGAATCACTCTGCTCAAGAATAATCCGAGTACATCGTGGAGGTTTATCTGTTGAGTAGAATTTCTTAATCTTAATTTAAACTATAGTAATTAGTTCAATTCCGGGTTTTTATTATTCTGTTAAAGTAAACATCAACTGTAAAATCCGGAAATTAACACATCAGAATTAAGGAGGATTTATGTCAGAAAATGTTTTGTGCGAATATTGTGGTGCGAAAATATCCAAAGAAACCGAGTTTTGTTTAAAATGCGGAACAATTTTTATTGATGATATACATTGTTTTAACCATCCTGATGATAATGCCAGAGGTGTATGTGTAATTTGTCAACAAGCATACTGCAAAAAGTGCGGGTTACGGGTTAATGGCGTTTTTCTATGCGATCAACATTCCAACCATGAAATTTATGAAGGTATGGCTCGTGTATTCGGCTCTTCGGACGAACAGCAGATAAATTATTACAAATCTATACTTGAAGAAAATAATCTGCATCCGTTTATTTATACAAGAAAAACTACTCCGTTATCAGTTGGCGGCGTTGATTATTCTTTGTTCAATGCAAGCAGTGATACCCGGGGAAAGTTATTAAATGAAATAAAGCTTATGGTTCCATGTTCTGAATTCTTACAGGCAGAAATAATTATTGATGAATTAGAACAATCAACTGAGCAATAATCCTAAATAGTTTTTTATGTTATAAATCTTTCAATTCTGACAGATGAAAAAAATTATTTAATCAACTGCTAATATCAGCACTGTTAATAATAGAAATATTTTTATCAATTAGATTTTTTTTAACAACTTTTTCAAAATTACTTTTATCAATTGAGCGTACTGCATCTTCAATGAAGTAAGTTTTAAATCCATAATCAGCAGAATCTAAAGCAGAAAAATAAACACAAAAATCACCGGCTAATCCTGCAAAAAACACTTCGTTAATATTTCTTCCGTTAAGATAGGCAGCAAGTCCTGTTTCCTTCCTTTTACCATTGTCAAAAAATCCGCTGTAGGAATCAATTTCCGGATTCATACCTTTTCTGAAAATTGCTTCAATCTTTTTTGTATCAAGCTTATCGGAAAATTCAGCACCGCTAGTTTCCTGAACGCAGTGATCAGCCCAGAGTATTTGTTCTAAACCGCCAAGTAAAATCTTATCAAATTGTTTTCTGCCTGGATGATTAGAGGCAAAACTTCCGTGATTTTGAGGATGCCAGTCTTGTGTTGCAGCAATCAAATCAAAATAATCAGCACCCTGAAGTTTGTTAATAACCGGAATTACTTCATCACCTTTATTTACTGCAAGTGCACCGCCTGGCAAAAAGTCATTTTGAATATCAATAATTATTAATGCTTTCATATCAAGTCTGTTTATTGTTTGTAAAATTATTTTTTAATTCTTCTCTTAATTTCATAAGTTTTTCGCTTATACCGACTTTATAAATATGCGGGAACTCAAATCGTTTATATTCTTCCGGCAGTTTTAATAGATTCTCCTTTACTTTCTCTCTGATTAATTCTGCACTTTCAATTTTGATTTTGATATTCCCGTTTTCAGCAACAAGCTTAGTAAGATTTTCTTCATTCAATCCGGTCAGGTTTTTGGTTTTATCTTTATCAAACGGATGATACATCTTAACAATATTTTCTTCATCATTTAATGCAATTACATCTGCCTGTATAAATCCGTTATTATCAGTATATCTGATAATCTTTTTTAATCCTGGTAAAGTAACTTTTTTAATGTTCTCGGATATTTTTAATCTTGGTTTATTATTACACATAGAAAGTTTAAAAACTCCATCCAATGCAGAATCCGGATTACCAGTAACTAAATTTGTTCCCACTCCAAAAATATCAATTGGTGCCTGCTGTTCTAAAAGACTTTTAATTACCCGTTCATCTAACTGATTTGAAACAACAATTTCGACATAACTTAATCCCTCTTCATCAAGTTTTTTTCTAACTGCTTTTGCAAGATATGCAAGATCGCCGCTGTCTAATCTTATCCCTTTTAATTTATAACCGGCTTTTTCAAGTTCCTTAGCAACGATAATTGCATTCGGCAAACCAGATTCTAAAGTATTATAAGTATCAATAAGCAGCACAGTTTTATCAGGATTTGATTCAGCATATTTTCTGAAAGCAGTTAACTCATCATCATAACTTTGAATAAAAGAGTGCGCCATTGTTCCAACAGGAATAAGATCAAACAATTTAGCAGCAAGGACATTGGAAGTAGAATCAAAGCCGCCGATAATTGCAGCCCGGCTTGCCTGTAAACCGCCGAATCCCTGTGCACGCCTCAATCCAAAATCACTTAGGATTTTATTTTTCGCTATCAATCTAATTCTTGCTGCTTTAGTAGAGATTAAAGAATTGAAGTTTAGCGTATTGAGTAAATAAGTTTCCAAAAGCTGCAGCTCAGCAAGTTTTCCTTCAACTGTAACAATCGGTTCATTCGGAAAAACGACTGTGCCTTCTTCAACTGAGTAAATATTTCCAGTAAATGCAAAATCCTTCAGGTAATCTAAAAAGTTAGCATTGAATTTCTTTTTGTGAAGATAATCAATGTCATCTTTACCAAACTTAAACTCACTTAAACTCTCAAGCAGCTCTGATAATCCGCTGAATACAACAAATCCGCCTTCATAAGGGATCTTTCTGAAAAAATAATCAAAAGATGCATGGCAATTATGTTTTTCTTCTTTGAGGTAGGTATCCATCATAGACAGCTGATACATATCCGTATAAAGTCCAAGATAGTCTTTTAATACTTTCATAATCTTTCTTCTTGAATAATGATTGAAGAATTAGTTAACAAAGAACCTCTTGCAAAATAAACAATTATTTAATTTTTAATGATCTTAAAATTGCTGTGTTAAAAGTTCAATTGTATGATTGATAAATTGATAAATACATCTTCATACTTCAGAAATCAAAAAACCAACAGCATACTGATCATCAAAATACATTATGATTTTATTACCACAGGTTATTCACGTATAACAATCATTCAATAATTGCTAACTATCAATACCTTCTCACAAATAAGAATAGCTGCACTTTATGACTTCCTAAATCTGATAATGCTATGTTAAAAATTGCTTTTATATGATTTATCACTCACTAACAAATGGCACTAAGATTGAGATTTTGCAGCAAATTACATATTCCAAAAATAACTTCAGAATTTTTATGATAAGAGGAACAATAAAAGTTGACACTAAAATTTGCAAGGGATGCGAGCTTTGCATTGTTGCCTGCCCACAGGATGTGCTTGCATTATCTGTAAATTTTAACGATAAAGGTTATCGTTTTGTAGAACTAATCAGCAGTGCATGCACTGGATGTGTAAACTGCGCATTAGTCTGTCCTGAAGCAGCATTAACTGTTTATAGGGAACCTAAGCCTGCAAAAAAGACTAAGACTAACGTTTAAATAATTTTTAATAAAAGGTTTTAAAATGGAAAAAGAAATCAGGAAAGAAGAACCTCGCTTGATGAAAGGAAACGAAGCACTTGCTGAAGCGGCTATTAGAGCAAACATAGATGCTTATTTCGGTTATCCGATAACTCCTCAATCAGAAGTTATTGAGTATCTTATGCTTGAAGTACCGAAAAGAAAAGATAAAAAAACTGTAGTGCTTCAGGCAGAAAGTGAAGTTGCTTCAATCAATATGGTTTATGGTGCTGCCGGTGCAGGAGCCAGAGTTATGACTTCTTCATCTTCACCGGGAATAAGTTTGATGCAAGAAGGAATATCCTATATTGCTTCTGCTCAGCTTCCTTGTTTAATTGTAAATGTTGTTCGTGGTGGTCCGGGTTTAGGAACTATACAACCCTCACAAAGTGATTATTTTCAGGCTACAAAGGGAGGTGGTCATGGAGATTACCATCTTATTGTGTTAGCTCCATCTTCAGTGCAGGAACTTGCTGACTTTGTTTTTGATGCTTTTAAGTTGGCAGAAAAATATCGCAACCCAGCGATGATTCTTGCTGATGGAGCACTTGGGCAAATGATGGAAAAAGTTGTATTACCTGCTGAAAACAGTCTTCCAAAAGTTGCTAAATCCTGGGCTACTACCGGTAAAACTAAAGACCGTGAACGGAATATTATTACTTCACTGTTTATACAACCTGAAGTTATGGAAAAAGTTAATCTTGAGCTTCAGGATAAGTATGCTGCTATGCAAAGTGAAGTAAGATGGGAAGAGTTTAAGACCGATGATGCTGAAATATTATTAGTTGCATTCGGACTATCAGCCCGCATCTGCCAAAAGGTTATGGACCTTGGAAGAGCAAAGGGAATAAAGATAGGATTGTTAAGACCGATTACTCTTTACCCGTTTCCTTATAAACGTATCTCAGAGCTTTCAGAAAAAGTAGATTTTATACTTGATGTTGAAATGAATGCCGGACAAATGGTTGAAGATGTTCGTCTTGCAGTTGAAGGAAAAATTCCTGTTCATTTTACAGGAAGAATGGGCGGAATGATATCAACGCCTGAAGATATCCTTAATAAGGTTGAATCGATTCAGAAATCACTAACTACAGCTAATGTTTAAGAGAAAGTGATATAAAAAATAGTTAACTCTCTTGGTAAGGAAGTAAGAACTCTTGTAAATGAAATTATATCTGCAGGAAATTATAAAGTTGAATTTAATACATACGATTTACTCTGCGGAATTTATATAAACAGTATTTAAGCTGGAGAATTTACTTCAGCCAAGAAAATGATTATAATCAAAATAAATTATTCTTAAAGAATAGGTTAACAAATGAACGAAAAATTAATACTTGATGATGGAATTGAATTAGAACAAGTCTATCGCAGACCTGAAACCCTTACTGATGTTCCATACCATTACTGTCCGGGTTGTTCACACAGTGTTGTGCATAATGTCCTGATGGAAGTAGTTGCAGAAATGAATATTCAGGAACAAACAATAGGTGTTGCTCCTGTTGGATGTTCTGTATTCGCATATCATTATATGAATATTGACATGCAGGAAGCTGCACATGGCAGGGCTGGCGCTGTTGCAACAGGGATTAAACGGGTTATGCCTGATAAACTGGTGTTCTCTTATCAAGGCGATGGTGATCTTGCAGCTATCGGTACCGCAGAAACTATTCACACTGCAAACCGGGGAGAAAACATTCTGGTAGTTTTTATCAACAACGGAATTTATGGAATGACAGGCGGACAGATGGCTCCGACTTCTTTACCTGGAATGGTTACTTCAACTTCACCTTATGGCAGAGATGTTGTAATGGCTGGCTATCCGTTAAAAATAACAGATTTGATCGCGCAATTACCAGCTACATATTATGTTACAAGACAATCTGCTCATAATCCAAATGCTGTAAGAAAACTTAAAAAAGCAATTACAAAATCTTTTGAATATCAGCAGCAGAAAAAGGGAACCTGTTTTATCGAAGTTGTTTCAAACTGTCCTTCGGGCTGGAAGATGACACCTGTTGAAACAATTAAATATCTCGAAGAAGTAATGTTTCCTTATTATCCGCTTGGTGACCTTAAAGTCCCAAAAAATTAAAATGAAATAAAAAAGGAATTTTAGAAATGACTAAAGAACATGAAATAATTTTTGCCGGATTTGGAGGACAGGGTGTGCTTTCTATGGGCAGGTTAATAGCTTACGCAGGGATGATAGAAGGAAAAGAAGTAAGCTGGATGCCTTCGTATGGGCCTGAAATGAGAGGCGGAACTGCAAATTGTATTGTTATTGTTTCTGACTCAAGAATCAGTTCACCAATTGTTACCAAGTTTGATACTGCAATATTATTAAATCAGCCATCAATTGATAAATTTGAAAATGCTGTAAAACCAGGAGGTCTATTAATTTATGAACAGTCAACTGCTGTTAAACCTCCTACAAGAACAGATATTGATATTATCAGTATTTCCGGTATTGAAGAAGCAAATAAACTTGAAGTAAAACAAGTTGCTAATATGTTTATGGTTGGTGCGTTTTTAGAAAAACGTCCGATATTAAAGAATGAAACAATTGTTGAAGCATTAAAAGATGCTTTACCTGCACGAAGACATAATCTGATACCAGTAAATGAGCAGGCATTGTTACGTGGAAGAGAATTGGCAAAACTTGCTGATCAGGTTTCAGTATAATTAATAATTATTATTTGAGGAAGTTATGACTGAATTGGATATAAAATGCCAGCACGCCTGTAAAAACACCTGTGCAACTTTAAATGAAGCATTGCGCAGAGAAACTGCAATGGTAAGATATTATGAAAGCACTTTGGACGAATGCAACATCCCGGAAGTAAACTCATTTATATCTGGATTAGTTGAAGATAAACGAAAAGTTATCCTGAGTCTTATCCAGAAACTGAATGAAATACACGTTCGTTCGCAGACATTAGATGGAATTGCGTCAAGCTTTAATAATATTGACGGTTAGGTTAAGTAACTTGCATACGCTGGCTTGATTAACTATATTTGTGCATCAAATTTTGAAACTGAGTAAGTTCTAAATACTTAAAGAAATAATGAACGCGGGGCGGAGTCCCAATAAATCGGGAGTAACTCATATCGGACTCATAACCGCTAAATAAAAAATATTACATCGCGGGGTGGAGCAATTGGTAGCTCGTCGGGCTCATAACCCGAAGGTTGTAGGTTCAAGTCCTGCCCCCGCTACTAGATAAGGTTGAAAATGAAATGTTTTCAACCTTTTTTGTTTTAAAGACTAGACTCACTTTAGTCAGAAATTTCCAGATTTCTGACTAATCTATCAGAAATTTAGTCAGAAATTTTCTCTACTCTGATCAAGCTCTGAATGAATGACTTTTGAAAGGAATTACAATGCAAAAGTTGTTCATCTCAAAACACAAAAATAGTTACTACTACATTTACTATAATGATGATAATGATAAACAAAAGAGCATAACAACTACAATCAAAACAGAAGCATTAAAAGAAAAACAAAAACAATCAGAGCAGGAGCTGGAAAATCTTTTTCAGAGCTTAATGCAGAAAGCGTTTAAAGGGGAGTTGGTAATTTGAACTCATCCTAAATCCTTCTCTTAAAAAGAGAAGGACTTGAAGAAGTTATCATAAAATATTTTCTGCCGATAGAAATATTAATGTTAAGTTCTATGATGACAATAAGCCTCTCTCTTAGCAAGAGAGAGGTTGGAGTGAGTTCGAACCATCTACAAACTTTGGTAAGGATAAATTTGACAGATTAAAAAAATTCTAATTTGAAAAAATCGTATATCTTAATCCTGTTGATAGTTACTCATTAGTTTCTTCCCGTACTTTCATTTCATTTTATTTAAGTTTATCATACGTTAACAATTTTAACTTATTAGGGTGATGAAATGAAAAACAAATTATCACTGGTTCTTTTCCTACTCTATCCATTTATTTTACTATCGCAAGAAGATATAAAAACTTTCAAAGACATTTCACCTGACGGAAAAACAACTTCAACTTATACACACAACGGAAAGTTTTTATCCGGTAAGGTAATTACTTTAAATGACGATATTCCTTACGGTACTACTCCGGATTGGAGTTCTACTCTGGAAAGACAAATCGGAGGAATTGCCTGGGGTGATTATGATAATGATGGTGATCTCGATTTAGCAACCGGCTGTTATTTTAGTCAGTCTTATCCGCCAATTCCTGATTATGAAGTGCTGATTTATAGAAATGATAACGGAGTTTTAACAACAACACCTGTCTGGATTTCAACAGATATGAGATCAACTACTGATCTGAAGTTTGCTGACATTAATGCTGATAACAAACCTGAATTGATTGCTGCTAATGGCGATCAGTCATTTGCTTCGTCTGTAATTTATTTTAACGGTGAAAGCGGATTAAGTAATTCACCCGGATGGATTTCGCAGGATAATAACTGGACAGTTGGTGAAGCATTGTGTGATATTGATGATGACGGCGATCTTGATCTTGCTTTCGGTAATCAGGGAAACACCAGTAACCCGACAAAACCTATCTGCATTTTTTACAACAATGGCAGTACATTTCCAACTACACCAAACTGGCTTTCTGCTGATGCAATGATTACAAATTCCGTTGCATTCGGAGATCTTGATAATCAACAGTTAAAATATAAATTCCTCGAATACTACGGCGATGGAACAAGATCTGTTTTTGCGCTTCCTTTGTTTCCCGTTTATTCTATTGATACTGTTTTGATAGATGATCAGCCCTATAATGCTTATTGCTACGATCCGGTAAGCGGATGGATTTCTTTAGGTACCAAACCGCAGGCTGGTATAACTATTAAAATTTCCTATCGTTACATCGCAAAAGGAGACCTTGCCGCATCAAAATGGGTAAACTATGAAAGCGGTGTTTATTTTAATAACAATGGTGTGATTAATACTTTACCGGGATGGACTGTTGGTAATACTCAAAGTCAGAAAGGTATTGTTTGGGCAGACTTTGACAAAGATGGTTATCAGGATCTTGCAATTTCTGGAAGCGGTACTCAGGCTGTTATTTATAAAAACCAGAACGGTGTTTTAACCGGTCCAATCTGGACGTCTAATTCTCCAACTACTTCTGCACAGGAATTAATAACTGGTGATATTGATGGAGATGGTTATCCGGAACTTGCCGTTGTTCATTTCGGCGGCGGAAGAGTTGAAATATTTAAAAACAGAAACGGTGTGTTAGATGTTAATCCAACTTGGGTTTATGTTGCCGGCTCATCTGCTACTGCAATTGCATTTGGAGATCTTAATGGCGATGGCGCCCTTGATTTAGCTGTTGGAACAGCAAGAGCTCCCGTTGTTGTATTTCTGAATCAGAATCCTATACCGGTTGAAATGATTTCTTTTACTGCTTCAGTAAATGAAAAAAATGTGCAGCTAAATTGGATTACTGCAACAGAAATAAATAATCAGGGATTTGATATTGAAAGACGAATAATGCAAAGTGATAAAAGTAATGAGTGGATAAAGATTGGTTTTGTTCCCGGATTTGGTTCATCAACGGAAAAACATTTTTATTCTTTTAATGATGAAAATCTTTTGAAGGGAAAATATCAGTACAGAATCAAGCAGATTGATTTTAATGGCAGCTTTAAATATTCTGAGACAATTCAAGTTGAAATCATTTCACCTCTTGATTTTTTGTTAGAGCAAAACTATCCCAATCCTTTCAATCCTTCTACAAAAATCCGCTATCATATTTCAAGCAGTTTGCATATTACGCTTAAGGTATATGATATCCTTGGAAATGAAATTGCTACACTTGTTGATAATTTCAGAAATGCAGGAAGTTACGAGGTTGAATTCATTGCTAATTCTGATGATGGTCTTAAACTATCAAGCGGTGTTTATTTTTATCAGCTGCGGGCTACCGGTACTGAAACAAGCTCGGGCAAAGGTTTTGTTGAAACAAAGAAAATGATATTGATAGAATAGTCTTTTGAATTTCTTATTTGCAAATCCACTATCAAAAACATTGATGGTGGATTTTTTTTATAGTTACTAACTAAAAATTAAACCATTTCAAAAAAATTTTTTCTCTTTTCAGATTTCTGACAATCATAATATAGTATAGCATACTATATCCATTCAGAAATTCGAGCCTCATAAATCTTTTTTGTATCTTTGTATATACATTAAAAAAAATTTCGGAGTACATTGTGAAAAAATTTCTTCTTCTTGTTGTTTTCTTTATATCATCAAATCTTTTTGCTCAAAACTGGCTTTATGTAGATTCTGTTTTTAATGTATCAGGTGTAAGTGTTAGTAATTTTTCTGCTCCTTTTTTTGCAGATCTTAACAATGATGGATACCTGGATATTATTTTAGGCAGTATTGATGATAAGGCTGAGTTTTTTTGGAGCAATCCACACACTTTTCCAACAACATTTACAAAGGATAATTCTGTGCTGGAAAATATTTATGCAGGCGGAATTGCCGGAACAAATGCTGATTATCCGGTCTTATTTGATTTAGATGGAGATGGGGATCTTGATCTCGTTATTGGCGGTTATAATGGACTTTTATATTATGAAAATACAGGCACTATTTACGCTCCGCAGTTTGAAGCTGGAGATACCATATTTGCAGGTGTTAATTTGCTGATTGGAACCGATCCTAAACCAGCATTTGTTGATATTGATGATGATGGTGATCTTGATTTGTTTGTCGGAATTGGCGAATCAATTTTAGGCGGTCCTGAAGCCGGAATAACTATGGGTTTCAGAAATACCGGAACCGCTACAAATCCGGTGTTTACTTTGGATAACTCTCTTGTTACCGGGATTGGTGATATTGGACTAAACTCCTATCCAACTTTTGCAGATATTGATGGCGATGGGGATTATGACCTTCTTTTGGGAAGAGACCTTCAAACTTTAGTTTATTTTAGAAACACCGGAACAAAACAAAGTCATGTTTGGACTATAAACGCAACTTTATTTGGCGGAGTAGAATCAAACACTTATTGGAAACAGCCCGCTCTTGCTGATATAGATAATGATGGTGACTTTGATTTGGTTTATGGTACTGATAATGGAATATTATACACTTATCTCAATACAGGAACTGCAGCCGCACCTGCGTTTCAGTACTATCCCGATAATTTGAAAGTCATTAAGATTAATGCAAGCGGAGGTACAGCATCCTTGGCAGATTTTGACGGGGATGGTGATAATGATCTTATTAGTGGTAACTGGGATGGCAAATTCTTTTACTTCAGAAATGAAGGAACACCGGAACTTCCTGTTTTTAAACAAGTTACTGCACCATTTTCAAATATAGACGTAGGCTCTTACAGCACTCCTGTTTTTGTTGATATTGATAATGATGGAGATTATGATATCGTATCTGGTGCGATGGATGGAAAAGTTTATCTTTATATAAACAATAACGGTACCTTTACACAAAACACTACTATGTTTGGTACAATTGATATTGGATGGCAAAGTATCCCGTCGTTTGCAGATCTTAATGGCGATGGTCATCTTGATCTTCTTGTCGGTGCTGAAACTGGCAGTCAAACAAAATTTTACTTAAATGACGGCAATAATGTATTTACTGAAAACACAACTATGTTTACTGGGGTTACTTTCCCAAATTACGGCAGACCAACTCTTGCAGATATTGATAATGACGGCGATTTTGATTTAATAATTGGTGATAACTGGGGCACTATCAGATATTATAGAAACAATGGAACAGTAACCAGCCCTGAGTGGGTCAGAGAAGATTCATTATTTACAGGTATTGAGGTTCAACAAGGAACACATCCTGCATTTGCAGACCTTGATGGCGATTTCAGAAAAGATATGGTCATCGGCGAGTATAACGGAAACTTCCATTTTTATAAAAATCTGTTTTCACCTCTTACCGATGTTGAAGATCTGTATTCAGAATTACCATTTAGTTTTATCTTAAACCAAAATTTTCCAAATCCGTTTAATCCTGTTACAACAATAAGGTTCCAGATTACTGAGAGTGATTACACAACATTAAAGGTTTATGACATTCTTGGAAAAGAGATTGCAACACTTGTAAATGAATATAAAACTGCCGGCACTTATCAGGTTTACTTTGATGCAAAACAGCTTTCAAGCGGTACGTATTTTTATACATTACAAAACGGAAGTCAATCAATAACAAAACAGATGATGCTGATTAAATAATTTTCTAAACAGCTTATTTATTTCTTTGAGCCGTTAATATGACTATTAACGGCTTTTTTTAATTCTTACTTTTGTTTATTCACAAGCAACTAACATATATAACAAGCCTTCCACGATTATATAATTATTATGCCGCTTACTTCCCTATTTAATACCTAAACAATTCGGGTAAGTTTTGTGCATTAATAGCGGAAGATTGTTTTATAGTTTCCAAAATTCAACTTCATCAATCTTATAAGCAGAATTTCTGAATTTGTGTTTCCAATTTTATTAGTTTTGATTGAAACTCTGATTTTAACTGTTTAAATTAAGGTTGTAAGAAGTATTCAGTAATCGTAAAAACATTATGAAAGAGTTCTTCAGCGTTCAGGAAGTAGCAAAACTTCTGGACTTGAGTCATTCGGGAGTTTTGTATCATATAAAAAGCAAGAAGTTAAAATCCTTTCAGGTTGGAAAGATTTATATTATTAAAAGAGAGGATTTTGCTGACTTTTTAAAAGATCAAAAAAAAGAAAAGAAAACTAAAAAGAAACCCGAAGAGCCGCAGTTGTTTTAACTAATGCTTCGAATAATCAATCAACTTCTGTCTGTAGATTTCTAACTCTGTTTTGTCTGTTCCTGCAAGTTCTTTTATGCAATAACAATAAGCACCTAATACCGGTATAATAAGATTCTCATCATCCAAATAAAATTTATCCAGCTTTCTAATAACTGCGTCAAGATCAATCCGAGCAGATAATGGTGATTTTGAGAGGTTAACTATATCTTCATCACAATTGAATAAAGCAGGTGATTTACCTCTAGATAATCTCCGAAGTTTCTGATTATCAAGAATCGAAGCGAGATAATTCTGTTTGTAATCTACAAGCTTTTTTATCGGCTGCGAAAGAGACGTCCATGCATATCCGTTATCATAGCCCTTAGTTAGATGAATTTCTTGCGCCAAATTCAATGATTGAAAGCAATACAACAGGACAGGTATTAAAAACAGGAGTCTCATCTTTATAAAATTAAATAATCTCTTTTAAATAAATAAACTATCAAATACTTATGGTTTAAAATATTAAATTATTATCTGACAATTATTATTGCTTGGAATTATAATGAGTTCACATCTTCTCAGTAAATCTTCTTTTATACGCGGCGTTCAATGCGAAAAACATTTATATCTTTACAAATACCATTACAGCAAAATGGATCCGGTTTCTGAAATGCAGAATGCAGTATTTAACCGCGGGACAGATGTTGGGAAGCTGGCACAACAGCTTTTCCCTGATGGAATTGATGCTTCACCAAAAACTATAGTTGAATATCACAAAGCAATAGCACAAACTAAAGAGCTGATACAGAATAAACAAAAAGTAATCTATGAAGCTTCATTTAATTTTAGCAACGTCTTATCCATAGCTGATATAGTTATTAATGAAGGAGATTCTCTCGAAATATTTGAAGTTAAAAGTTCCGTTTCAATTTCAGAAACTTATCTGCAGGATGCGGCTCTGCAATACTGGGTAATTTCCAACAGCGGTTATAGCATAAAAGATTTTTCCATTGTTTATATAAATAATAAATATGTAAGGAATGGAGAGCTTGACTTAAATGTGCTTTTTAAGACTGAATCAGTTTTAAATACAATTTTATCAATGCAGGATTGGGTGGAAGAAAAAGTTAATCGCTTTAAGGAAGTATTGAGAGAAACATCAATCCCTGATATAGATATTGGAGAGCATTGTCATATACCCTATATCTGTTCATTCTTTCACTATTGCAGAAAGCATATTCCAGATAATTCAGTGTTCGATCTTTCCGGTTTGCATCTGGATAAAAAATATGATTTATACAGAAACGGAATAATAAAGCTTGAAGATATTCCCGACGATGTAAAACTACCCAAATCAGCCCAGCTACAGCTTGATGTTTATAAGAGCAAAAAAAGTATAATTGATATTGATGCTATTAAGGATTTCCTATCCGGACTTAACTATCCAATTTACTTTATGGATTTTGAAACATTTCAGCCTGCCGTTCCGATGTTTGATAATTCAAAACCGTATATGCAAATACCTTTTCAGTATTCTGTTCATTATAAGAAAAGTAAAAAAAGCAAACCTGAGCATTTTGATTTTTTAGCTGAGGCATCAACTGATCCGAGAATTAAATTCATTACTAATCTCTTAAAAGTAACCAAAGGCAAAGGAGATATAATTACTTATAATAAAACATTTGAGATTACCCGGTTAAAAGAAATCGCAGAAACTTTCCCTGAGTTTAATGATGAGATTCAAGATAGAATCAGCCGCATAAAAGATTTAATGCTGCCTTTCCAAAAAAAATATTATTATTCAAACGATATGAAAGGCTCGTATTCAATTAAATATGTTCTGCCCGCGCTAATACCGGAATTAAGCTATGAGAATTTACAAATTAATGAGGGCGGACTTGCATCAATTAAATTTGAAAGTTTATTCAAAGAAACTGATTTAATGAAGATTGCTGATATCCGGACAAATCTTCTTGAATATTGTAAACTGGATACTTTTGCTATGGTCAAGTTGTTAGAAAAGTTAGAGTCATTTTAAATTTAATTACTCAAACTTTAAATACTTCTCAAACCAGTTTCTCTTCATATCATCAACTTCTTTTCTGTGGGATTTTAAAAAGTGATCTCCATCCTCAAGCATAACCAAACGATAAGGAATTTTAAGCTCCAACAACTTATAAGAGAGGTCTATTGAATCATTTGGAGTAACCTGCTCATCGTTATTACCGTGAATAATCAGCAATGGAGTGGTTTGCGGAAGTTTCTCCGGAAAATTAATTATTGATCTTTTCTCACAACTGCTTTTAAAATCATTTTCCTTAAATTGTTTTGAAGTCTGCTCATACAGCCTTTTCTTAAATTTACTTTCTTCGCCACTGCACCTTAGATTTGCAATTCCTCCGATGACAACAGCAGCTTTGAAAATATTTGTTCTTGTTAAAGTAAGATAAGTCATCATTCCGCCGCGGCTCCAGCCTTCAATTCCCCAAATCTTAGTATCAGCTTGTGGAATTTCATCAGCAATAGATACCAGATTAAGGACATCATTCAAATCATCACCGCCAAAATCATCATGCCCCTCTCCGCCGTCATTACCTCGGTATTGAGAAGAAAAAACACAAAAGCCCCAGCTTGCTATTTGTCCAAACATACCGCGTGCAGTAAATTTATCAATCGCTCCGGAATTGCCAATTCCCCCGCGGCACCAGATAATACAAGGATATTTTTTTAAGTTATCTTTTGGATAAGCAATGTAGCCTTTTACTTTTAATCCGTCTGACCAATAAGTGATTTTTTCGACTACAGTTTTTGTAAGGACGTCTTTACCCCAGCCGCTCTCAATCATTAATTCCTGCTGAGCAGTTGGTGAAATTATTTTTCTTTCAAGAATTCTACTTTTCATTTTTTCTTAATTGTATTTGTTATACTGTCGGGTGTTTCCCTGTGATATATATATGTCGGAAAACTAACTTTTTCAACTTTAAATATTTTATTAACTCTTTCAAGAAATTCTGAATCCTCACTATAGCGTATATCTTTGAATCCGTTTAGTTCAATAAAAACTTTTCTTTTACCAAAAAAGGTTGCGCCGATTGTGCATTGAGAAAGATGGATAAGTTTTGTTGTGTCATTTTTATCTGGGACAAATTCATTCCCAATTACTTTAACACCGCCTCGTAATAAATCAATCTGAGGATTTTCAATTAAATAATTTACTCTTTTCAAAATATGATCAACATGGTATTCGTCATCACTGTCCAGAAAAGTAATATACTCTCCTTTAGAATTTTTGATACCGTTGTTTCGTGCTGCCGGAAGAAATTGATGCTGCTGATATATAACTTTTATTTGTGAATTGTTGGTTTTATAATTTTCTAACAGTTTGGCTGATTTATCTTCGCTTCCATCGTCAACTGCTATCAATTCCCAGTTTTTATAACTTTGATTCAGCACAGAATCAACAGCTCTTGGGATATAATCTTCTCTGTTATAAACCGCCATAATAATCGAAACCAGAGGGAAAGTTATGTTTTGATCCGATAAAGCGTTCATTTTTTATGCAGTTTATTTATCTGTATGAATTAAACCATTCTAACTTAAACAAAATATATTATGATTAAATATATCTTCATAAAAATAATATTGATTCATTATATTTGCCCTGCACAAATATCAGGAAAATGATAATGGCTAAAAAGCAAAGCAAGCGTCAGATACAAAAATCATCCGATATAAAATTAAAATTACCAATACAAAAAATTATTATCGCGGTTATTGTTCTTGCAGTTATAGGTTATTTTATAATTAATAACTTTGTTAACAAAGAGCCCAAAATGGAATATTATACTTTTACAAAGGAAGGTGAACTTATATTTACTGATTCTCTCGGTACATTAAAGGCAAAAATAGATTTGGAGATAGCCGATAATGATTATGAGAGACAACTTGGTTTAATGAACAGAAAAGAGATGTCTGAAAATCAGGGAATGCTTTTTATTTTTCCTAAAGAAGCTTATCAATCTTTCTGGATGCGGAATACTTTTATATCGCTTGATATGATATTTGTTAATGAACAGAAAAAGATTGTAACAATTCACAGAGACACAAAAATTCTTACAGAGCAAAGCTATCCGGCATCCGAGCTTTCAAAGTATGTTGTTGAAGTAGTAGCGGGTTTTTGTGCTAAACACAATATACAAATTGGTGATAAGATCAATTGGATGGGCACGCGTCTATCAAACAATAATAAATAAGATTGAATAAAGATTTTTCAATTCTGGATTGTGCTGTTTAAAAATTAGCTGCCATAAAGCCTATCTTCTACAAGCTCGCAGATAATATGCGCAACAGTGATGTGTCCTTCTTGTATTCTTTGAACATTTGATGATGGAATAATTATCGGTAAATCAACAAGTGATTTTAATTCTCCACCGTTACCGCCTAAAAACCCTATTACTTTCATCCCCTTAGAATGAGCCTTTTCAACTGCTTTAATAATGTTTTTGGAATTTCCGCTTGTAGATATCGCAAGTAAAACATCGCCGAGTGAACCAAGCCCTTCAACATTTCTGGCAAACACATTCTCGAAACCGATATCATTTCCGCCTGCAGTAAGGTTTGATGAATCAGTTGTTAGCGCAATCGCTGGTAAAGCCGGACGTTTAATGGTGTGATTTAACCTTATCATAAATTCGGTTGCAATATGCTGACAATCTGCAGCACTTCCTCCGTTACCGCACAATAAAAGTTTGTTGCCGTCTTTATATGATAAGACAAGTATATCAACAGCTTGTAAGATTTTTTCAATCAGCTGATCTCTTATCTTTAATTTTGTCTCTGAACTTTCGTTGAGAGAATCAATAATAAATTTCTGTGGTTCCATTTTTTAAACCCATTAAATATGATTGTCATTGCGAGGAGGGCTTGCCTGACGAAGCAATCTGCAGATTCCTTCGTTCCAATAAATTGGAACTCGGAATGACATTTGTATTAAACTAAAATACTTTGCTTAATATGTACAGCAGTAGCAAAATCCTTAATCAGGTTCCAGTTTCTTTCATCTTCAAAATAATTTCCTGTTACAATAACCGAAGCACCGTTTTCAACTTTTTCTCGTGCAGTTTGCGGAGTTCTGATTCCGCCGCCAACGATAATCGGAATGCTGCACTGTTCATTTACAGCTTTAATCATTTCATTTGGAACTGAATTATCAGCACCGCTGCCGGCTTCAAGATAAATTAATTTCATTCCGAGATATTCAGATGCAAGTGCAGTTGCCGAAGCAATCTCGGGTTTATTTCTTGGAACTGGTAAACTCCCGCTCATATATACTGCTGTTGTGGTTGAACCTGATTCAACTAATATATAGGCGGTGGATATTGGTTCAACTCCTGCTTTTTTTATTGATGGTGCTGCGAGAACATGCTTACCTATTAAATGTTCAGGATTTCTTCCGCTTACAACCGAGAGAAATAAAATTGCATCGGCAAATGATGAAACCTGTGTAATACTGCCGGGAAAAATAATAACAGGTAAGTTAGTGTTGATCTTTACTTTTTCAAGGAAAGATTCAAAATCACCATTAATCATCAAACTGCCACCTACTAAAAAGCCATCAACTCCGGATTTTAGACAATGTTTTAAGAAATCACTTAATTTATTTTCTGAAAGCTTATCAGGATCAAGGAGAATTAAATAGGCAGCTCCTTTTTCCTTTATTGTATTTAGCAGGTGATCGTAAATCTTCATAATTATTGAATTAATGTTGATTTAATATAGGAATTTAGGCTTTTAGATAAAAGATAGAGTTGTTAAAGATTCACATTATTGTGAATATAATAAATCCCAACAACTGTTTTAGCATCTTTGATTTTAACAGAGATATTCCTCTTTACAATTTCTTCCACGGTCAATTAAAGGCAAATGTTAATTGTTTTACTTTCTTTTGACAATTAAATGACAACTAAACAATCAAGATTCAATAAGCTTACAGTAGTTCAAATCAGAAATTATAAAAACAATTATGAAAACAATTATAAAAATATTATTGATTGTAGCCGGTTTTAACTCTTTTGAGCTTATTTCACAAACATCACCAGTAAATAATGGAATTTTTTACCCTAGTGAAACTCTTGTTTATAAGGTAAAGTGGACATTTCTCAGAATCGGAACAATCACAATCAAAACAATACCTTACGAAGGTAATGCTGATTGTATTAAAGTCAGTATGCTTGTGGAATCAAATCCTTCAATTCCATTTGTAGATATTAGAGAATACAATGAGAGCGTTATAGATCGTGAGTCATTAATGTCCAACTCATTTTATGGTTTTTATAGAAACGGCAGTGATGAAGTAAAATACACAACTGAATACGATAAAGAATCCAAGACATCTGTCTCGAAAGTTTTTGATGTAACTAACCATCGCCTGATTGATTCAGTTAAGATAAATAAATGTCCCCGCTATTTAGATGGTCCATCATTATTCTTTTTTACCAGAGCTAATTCAAAACAGATTAAGGTTATGAATGTTCCTACAATAATTGAAAGCAAAATAGAAAACACAAAATTAATTTTTACCGGTAACAAAGAAGAAATTGAAATTGATGCTCTTGATTATCCTGTGATGTCCAATCAGTATTTTGGATTTGCTGATTGGGAAGGTGGAACTTCGCAAAACTTATCCGGTGAATTTATGGGGTGGATAAGTAACGATGAAGCCGCAATCCCGCTTTATGCCGAAGTTAAAGTGCTTCTTGGCAGCTTAAAGATTGAATTGGAAAGCTGGAACAGAGGTAACTGGCACAAACAATTAAGTGCAGATGGTACAAGATAATTTCTACTAATAATTAAAAGAAAGATGTGTTATGAATACTCAATTATTAAACAGAAACAATGTTTATTCAAACATTAATTTTCTGATCATATCTTTAATAGTTTTTTATTTGGGATTAGGAATTTTATTTAATTCTTCAATCTCTAATTTCAACTCAGTTTTCATAGAGTTATTCATTCTCTTAATAGGTGTTTTTATTGCCTTTAAAACAATTGCCTGGATAAAGGGAAAGGCTTTGCAAGCAGCTTTACAAACATTCTTTGTTTTACTGTTCTTCGCTTACTTTTTTGGATTATCATCCAACTTTCAACTGGTCTTTCATCACAACTGGCTTGATGCAAACCTTATTGCTTTTGATAAAATGGTTTTTGGAAATGAAATGTCATTAATACTAGAAAATATCATTTCACCCTATTTAACAGAAACAATGATGTTTGCTTATGTATCATACCTTCCATTGCTGATAATTACAGCCGCTGTTGCTTATAAAAGCGGAAAAGAAAAAGGAGCTGCAGAATACCTTTCGGTAATTTCTCTTTGTTATGTATTTTGTTATTTAGGCTTCATCTTGTTCCCGGTTGCAAGCCAAACTTATTTTATGCCAGAAAAATATTCTGTTCCGCTTTCTGGTGGTATGTTTACGTACACTTCTGAATTAGTCAGAAATAATTTTCATTTCCCCGGAGGAAGTCTCCCAAGCCCACACTGTACGGCTGCTACGGTTATTCTTTGGGCTTGCTATAAGTACAATAAAAATGTTTTTTTTATCATTCTCTTCCCTGTAATCCTTTTATATATCTCAACTGTTTATGGAAGATTTCACTATGCGCTTGATTCATTAAGTGGAATAATAACCGGCTTTCTATCAATAAAAACATATCCGCTTGTTATCAGGATCATAAACATTATAAAGAATTTCTTTAATAATATTCTTCATCCGGTATCTGCACAAAATTCATTAAGTGAATAATGGTTAATAATTATGAATGCTAAGATGAAATGTATGGTAACCGGCGGATCAGGATTAATAGGTAACAAGCTAATCGAAAAATTATGCAGTGAAGGTTATACAATTCATGCATTATGCAGAAGCACATCAGATACCAGCAGCTTGACTCATCCAAATATTAAAATTTTTATAGGAGATATTCTTGACAAAACAAGTATTGAAAAAGCAATGTTTGGATGTGAAGCAGTATATCATCTGGCAGCGTACGCCCGTAGTTGGGCTAAAGATCCGAATATTTATTATGAATATAACACCCAAAGCTTGATAAATATTTTAGATATATCATTGAAGTACAATCTTAACCGCGTGCTGTTTACTTCTTCAAGCATAGTATTGGGTAACTCAAATGGTAAACCTAATGATGAAACAAACTTAAGATCTATCCCTCCTTTAACTGTCTATGAAGATTCAAAATTAAAAGCTGAAAAAGTTATTGAACAATATTTAAACCTTGGGATGGATATAATTAGTGTGTATCCGACAAGACCATTTGGACCCGGGTTATTGGTCGAAAGTAATGCATTATGCGTTTTAATTGATCTTTACTTAAAAGGTAAATGGAGAGTAATACTGGGAGATGGTAATGCAATTGGCAATTATGTTTTTTTAGATGATGTTGCAAGCGGAATGATAAACGCTATGAAGCTTGGTAAAAAGGGAGAAAGATACATTCTTGGAGGAGATAATCTATCACTAAATAAATTCTTTTCTTTAGTAACTGAAATTTCAAACAAAAAATATCGAATGTTTCATGTTCCTGAAAAAGCTGCTTTGCTTATCAGCAAAATAGAAGAATACCGGGCAAGAGTTTCAAATCATTATCCTTTGATTACACCAGGGTGGGTAAAAACTTTTTGTTTAGACTGGAGCTTCTCATCGGACAAGGCAATTAAAGAAATTGACTATAAAATTACACCATTTGAAGATGCTCTTAACAAAACTGTTATGTGGTTAGTATCAAAAGAAATGAGACATTAGTTATGAATACATTAAACACTCTGAATTTAAAGCGCGTCATCTCAAATGATGAATTAAAACCAATAGTTGTTTTAATTGTTTCAGTTTTTATTCTGGCGATTCATAAATGTTTCGGAACAGTTCAATTCATAACAAAAAGTTTTCCGGATATATCAGAATACAATTCGGTTATAAGCATGTTTGTATTAACTTTTATACTTCTGGCTATCATTCCTTTACTCTTGATTAGATTCCTTTTTAAAGAATCTTTAAGAGAGTATGGACTGAATATCGGTGATTGGAAAAAAGGGATTAAATCAATAGCTGTCTTTTATCCTTTAATTGCTGCATTTGTTTTGTACCCATCTATTTACGATGAAGAATTGTTGAACTTTTATCCTCAATCAAAAGAAATAGCTGGTTCAACATCTGTGTTCATAAAATTTGAAGCCATCAGAATTTTACTTTTTTATTCAGGCTGGGAAATTTTCTTCAGAGGGTTTATGCTGTTCGGTTTACGAAAGTACGTTGGTGATTCAATAGCAATCTGCATACAGATTATCCCCTCTTGTCTTTGGCATATTGGGATGTCAAACGGAGAAATTTTTGCTTCAATTTTTGGAGGAGTATTATTTGGATTTATGTCTTTAAGAACAAAGTCTGTCATATATCCATTTATACTTCACTCTTTAATCGGTCTTACTCTTGATTTATTTATTGTTCTTAGTGTGATACAACAGGAAGGAGTTCTGAAATGAAAGCACTTGTAACCGGTGGAACTGGATTTATCGGAAGCCACTTGATTGAAAAATTATGCTCAAGTAATATTTCTGTTAAATGTATTTCGAAGGATTATCTTAATTCGGATCAATTAATGCATTTAGATATTGAATTGATTATAGGTGATATTGAAAATGGCTCATTGTCAGAAAATATTCTGGATGGCATTGATATAATATTTCATGTCGCAGGTGTTACTCATGCTAAATCAAAAAATGATTATTATTCCGGCAACTATCTTGCAACAAAAAAACTAATTGAATTTTGCGCAAACAGTAATCATAACATAAAAAGATTTATTTATATAAGTAGTTTAACGGCAGTCGGACCATCATTAACTGGAACTGAAGTCAATGAGAACACTCCATACCACCCTATTTCTGATTACGGAATCAGTAAAATGATGGCTGAATATGAAATTCTTAAATACCGTAACAAAATTCCAATAACTATAGTGCGACCATCGGCTGTTTACGGTCCGAGAGAAAGAGGCTTTTACAAGTATATGAAATCAATAAATCATGGAATCCAACTCCAGATAGGTTTAAACAAAAAATATCTGAACCTGATTTATGTTGATGATCTTGTTGACGGTATTACATTAGCTGCTCTAAAAAATCAGGCAGAGGATGAAATTTATTTCCTTGGGTCTGACACTTCCTATCCCAATGAAACAATTGGTAATACAATTGCTGAGATTTTAAATAAAAAGCCATTGAATATTCATCTTCCTCATTGTATTGTTTTTGGGATTTGCAGTACTACTGAGCTGATTGGCAATTTATTTAATAAGCATGTTTTACTTAACCGGCAGAAAGCAAGAGAGTTGACTCAGAATAGCTGGGCGTGCTCAATCGAAAAGGCAAAAAAACATTTGGGTTTTAATCCTAATACTTCACTGCATGAGGGATTTTTTCAAACATATTGCTGGTATAAAAAAATGGGATGGCTATAAACAAAATTGAAAAATAAATTAGATGTCGCATTGAGCAAAATCGAAATATAGTATCAGGCTTCAACTACGCTCAGACTGACAAATGGGTGTCACGTTGAGCGAAGTCGAAACGTGACTTTAAGATGAGAATAATTAGTATCAGGCTTTGTCTCCGCTCAGACTGACAAATGGGTGTCACGTTGAGCGAAGTCGAAACGTGACTTTAAGATGAGAATAATTAGTATCAGTCTTCGTCTCCGCTCAGCCTGACAAATGGGTGTCGCATTGAGCGAAGTCGAAATGCGACTTAACATTTAATAGAGTTTACAGAAAGCTGTTGTTAAATAGATTCAGGACTTAGTGTTTGTTACAGAATAAAAATTAAATGCTCCTTAATTATCATCCTTCGCTTTTAACAGATCTAACTCTAATCAGGAGAATAAAAAGAGATACTTGTTTAAGGTCTTAATGGTTATTTAGTTATTTGATGTTGGTAATGTAGTAAATCCCCGCGATTGTCTTAGCGTCGTTAATTTCACCAGAGCCAATCATTTTAACAATTTCATCCAGAGTCAATTCTAATATCTCCATTCCTTGTTCACCTTCTTCACGATGAGTATTACCAGGGATTAATCCTTTTGCAGAATAGATAGTAAGAATTTCTGTACAGAAACCCGGAGTAGTAAAAATCTGTCCGAGTTTTTTAATCTCACTTGCTTTATATCCGGTTTCTTCTTCCAGTTCTCTTACTGCACAGTTTAATGGATCCTCGCCTTTATTTAATTTACCTGCAGGAAGTTCAATCAGGACTTTTTGCAATGGATAACGAAACTGTTTGACAAAAACAATTTTACCATCATCCTTAATTGGAACAACTACTGCTCCGCCGGGATGAACAGCAATTTCTCTTACACTCTTATTCCCGCTGCTATATTCAATTTCATCAACCTGATGATCGAATACTTTTCCTTTATATAAAATATCTGATTTGATTAATTTGAAGTTCATAGATTTTCATTTTATCATTGCGAGGAATGGAATAACGAAGCAATCTGTTGTGTAATAGATTGCTCCACCCGACTTAGTCGGGACCGCAATGACTAATTATTAACTCCTGTATTTAGCATCATAATATGGAACAAGCTCGCTGCCCAAAAATTTTATTAGCGCAGCAATAACACCAAGGTCATCAAGATAACCAACTAAGGGGGCAATATCAGGAATTGTATCGATTGGCGATATAAAATAAATCAATCCCATAACAACAATAGCTTTACGATGCCAGCTTACAAATGGGTCTCTCATATAACTATAGAGAGCCATTATATCTTTTGCAAAAGATATTTTTTTACCGACACGTTGTACTTTACTCCATAAGTTTTCTTCAACATAAGCCGTTCTGTCTTTATAATCCTCTTCAACTTCACGTTCGGTTTTACCACCGGTTCTGAATGCCCCAAGATCACCAAGGTTTTCGAAGATCTCATCATCGGGCGCAACTATTTCATAATCTCTTTCTTTCATTACTACTCCTGTTTTTGATGCGATTTAAACCAATCAAACACTGTATTCCACCACAACTTTGCATTTTGAGGTTTGCTTACAAAATGTGTTTCATCCGGGAAATATAAAAATTTACTTTCAACTCCCAATCTTTGTAAAGTTGTAAATAACTGAAAAGCCTGTTCCTCCGATAACCGGAAATCATAAGCGCTGTGTACAATCAGCATTGGTGTTTTAAAATTTTCTGCATAACGATGCGGTGACCATTTTTCATAAGCTTCACGGTTTTCCCATGGGGTGCCGCCAAGTTCCCATTCAGGAAACCAAAGTTCTTCTGTTGTTCCCCACATACTTTCAAGATTAAAAGTTCCATTATGACAGAACAAAGCACTGAATCTATCAGTATGTCCTTCAATCCAGTTTATCATATATCCGCCGTATGAAGCACCGGAAGCAAAAGTATTTTTGGGATCGATAAAAGAAAAATTATTAATTGCGTAATCATAGCTGTTCATTAAATCCGTATAAACTTTACCGCCCCAATCCTTAGAAATTTCATCTGTAAATTTTTGTCCGTAACCAGTTGAGCCGCGCGGATTAGGTGCAACAACAACATAACCAGCACCAGCAAACATTTGCAGATTCCAGCGATAATGGAAATTATCTTCCCATGCTCCTTGTGGTCCACCATGGATTAAAAACATCATTGGATATTTTTTATTTGGATCAAAGAAAGGCGGTTTAACTAAAATTGATTGAACTTTATCTCCATTTGCTCCTTCACACCAAAATGTTTCTACAGGATTCATTTCAAGTCTTGATAAAACTTCTTCATTAGTAAATGTAATTCGCTTCAATGTATTTTTTCCATCAGTGCTAATTGAAAAAATCTCAGTTGGCAAATCGGTTTTTTGTTTTAAAAAATAAATTGTTTTTCCATCTTTAGAAAGCTGAATGCTTGTGTTAAAATTTTCCTTGTGCAGCATTTCGGTTTTATTGGAGTTGACATCAATTTTATAAATTGAATTATAAATCTGATATGGAGAAATAAAATAAATTGTTTTCGAATCTGGTGACCAAACGAATTCTGAAACTGAATTTTGAAAATCTCCAGTAAGATTTTTTATCTCACCTGTTTTACGGTTAAACAAAACCAAATCGAGTTTATCAGCTTCAAATCCCGCACGCTTCATTGATGTCCAGGCAATCCACTTGCCATCTGGTGAATACACTGGCTGGCAATCTACACCCTTACTTGTTGAAATTATTTTTGGCGCAGATGGTGGAGTTAAACTTGCAAGATAAATTTCGATGTTTGTACTTGTTGCCTTAGTAAATTCAGGATTTAACGAATAAGCAACTTCATTTCCATCAGGCGAAAAATTAAAATCGTTTGATGAGCCTAATGCTGGGGGAGGAACATCTTCTTTATTGCTTTCAGTTAAGTCTTTAAATTCGCCGGTTGCAACATCAAGTAAAAACAAATGGCTGCGTTTATGTCCGCGCCAATCATTCCAGTGACGATACATTAACTCCGTAAAAATTTCTGCTTTAACTTTACTTTCTTCATAAGCTTTATCTTTTTGTTCATTGCAATCCTGAGTTGTACATTCGGGATAAACTGAAGAAACAAATAACATTTTCTTTCCATCTGATGACCATTCAAAATCAGAAGCACCCGTGTAAATGTTTGTTAATTGTTTTTCATTAGATCCATCAAGATTACATTGCCAGATTTGTCCGCCGCGTGTAAATGCAATTGTTTTTCCGTCGGGAGAAAATTTTGGTTCACCTTCATTTTTATCAGAATTTTTCAAAGCCCGTAAATTTTTTCCATCAGCATCAACTAAATAAATATCTGTATTACCTTTGTTTGATTCAAAAGAGTAAGAGGTTAAAGTGTATGCGATTGTTTTTCCATCAGGTGAAATATTATAATTGCCAATTCGTTTCATTGCCCAAAGATCATCAACGGTAATTGCTCTTTTTGTTTGAGTAAAAGTTGATACTGACAGTAAGATTAAGAGTGAGATTAAAAACTTAGATTTTAACATTGATTCTCCGATGTGTACAAATTGTTTTATCAAAAATAAGATTGTTGTAAGATAAAGGCAAAACAAAGAATGATACCAAAGAATTAATTCAATCTTAAATCGTTTATAATTAACTTTGTTACAAACTTTTTACAAAATGAAACAAGAAAATCAACAAATACTCTTACCCGGCGGATTCAAGCAATTCAGGATTTTAAAATCTAAGTATGATATTTCAGCAAAAGATGTTTTAATTATCGGGTCTAACAGCGAAAAGATTGCAGAAAAAATGATTGAGAACGAAGCGAAATCTGTGAAGATAATTGTAAATGATTATGATTCGCTTATGAACTCAAGATTAAATCTTGACAAAGATTCTAATGTTGTTGTTAAGATGATGGATTTTGTTAATACAGATTTCAGGAATGAAGAGTTTGATCTTGTTTATGCACAAGCCTCAATATCACTTACCAACAGAAATAAAATTGTTAAAGAAATAAAAAGGATTCTTAAACCTGACGGAACTCTTTGTGTAAGTGAGATTACAGCTTTTGCACAAGAATATCCCACATTTGTTAAAAACATTTTTGATGCTTCAGATATTTTACCGTTAATAAATGATGAATGTACCAAGTACTACAAGGAAAGAAAGTTTTCTGTTTTGTACGATGAAGATCTTTCATCATCATTAACAAGTTTTTATGAAAATGCTGCTACAGCTCTTAATGAAAGTTCCAATCATTTAACAGATAAAGAAAAGAGTTATTTCAAAAAAATATTAAATAAGATCAGTCACGAATCAAATGCATACCTAAAGCTTGGAGCTGATAAGTATATCGGATTTAAGATGATGATATTGAAGAAAACCTAGTATGTCATTACGAGGATGTCATAGCCAGACGAAGCAATCTATTGTACTCTTAAAAATTCATTTAAGAAAACTTATAATTATTTAGCAGATTGCTTCACCGGCTATAGCCCGACTTGCAATGACAATCAAAGAAAGAAAAATGAACATAAAAAAAGGCGAAATAGTAGAACTTCAAATTGAAAAGTATGCGTTTGAAGGAAAAGGAATTGCAAAAGTTTCTAAAAATGATTTGCTTGGTTTGAGCGAAGAAAACGGTAATGAAAAAAATTATGTTGTTTTTGTGCAGGGTTCATATCCCGGTGATAAAGTAAAAGCAAGATTATTAAAAATAAAAAATTCATATGCCGAGGCATTAACAATTGAAGTTATTGAAGCATCAAAAGAAAGGATTAATGCAAGATGCAAATACTTTGGAACTTGCGGCGGATGCAAACAACAAGATCTTAACTATGAAACCCAAACATTTTACAAGCAAGAGCAAGTAAAAGAAATTTTTAATAAACTTGGCGGGTTTTCCAACTTTGAAATTGAGTCAATCATTCCATCAAAAAATGTTTTTCATTACAGAAACAAAATGGAGTTTTCATTCAGTGATAAACGCTGGTTAACTCGAACTGAAATTGCAGATGAAAAAACTCTTGATAAAGATTTTGCTCTTGGTTTACATATTCCAAGAATTTTTGATAAAGTACTAGATATAGATGAATGCTTTCTTCAATCAGAAAACGGAAACAAAATTTTAAATTTTACCCGTGATTTTTTTAAGAACATAAACTCTTCAATCTATTCCACAAAAACTCATACTGGCTTTTTGCGCAATCTCGTTATTAAGCAGTCATTCCATACAAATGACTTGATGGTTAATCTTGTTACATCTGAAGAGAACCATAAATTGTTAGATGAATATTCTAATGAAATACGAAGAGAGATACCTGAAATTACAACTATCATCAACAATGTAAATAAAAAATTTGCTGCTGTTGCTGTTGGTGATTATGAAAAAGTGATTTATGGTTCGGGTTTTATCTGCGATGCAATCGGAAAATATAAATTCAGAATAAGTGCAAATTCATTTTTCCAGACAAATACTTTGCAGGCAGAAAAATTATATCAAACTGCTATGGAGTACGCAGAGTTAACCGGGAATGAAATTATATATGACCTTTATTCGGGCGCAGGAACAATTGCTATTTATGTTTCTGATAAAGCGAAACAAGTTTATACATTTGAATCTGTAGAATCGGCAATTGCAGATGCACACGTTAATGCTGAGTTAAACAAAACACAAAATGTAAAATTCTTTTCAGCAGATCTTTTTAAATCTTTTCTTCCGATTGTTAATAAAAATAAATTAGCTAAGCCCGATGTAATAATCATCGATCCGCCGCGGAGTGGAATGCATCCCACAACAGTCAATGATGTTATTGCTTTATCTCCTGAAAAAATTGTTTATGTAAGCTGCAACCCTGCAACACAGGTCCGGGATATTAAGTTAATGGTTGAGGCTGGCTATAAACTCATTAAGATAAGACCGGTTGATATGTTTCCACATACCTATCATATTGAAAATATAGCACTATTAAGGAAATAGAACACGGATTGAACTGATTAGACTGATTTAAACTGATCTGTATTAAGCTGTTTGCTCAGCTTAATCAGTGTGCTATTGGTTTTTAATTATTAATACAAACTCACCCTTTAATTTTTCTCTTTCAATAACATTCAAGATTTTACCTGTATTGCCACGATAAAATTTTTCTTTTTCTTTAGTCAACTCAAATGCAAGCACACAAGGAACATTTGCACCAATAAGTTTTACAATATCTTCCATTAAAGATTTTAATCTGTACGGAGTATCAAGCAGAACAATTGTTTCTTTTCTTTTTCTCAGATCCAACAACTGCTTTCTCCTTATATCTTTTTTTGGAGAAAGCCAGCCGTAGTAGTAGAATTTTTCAAAATCAAATCCGCTGCCAACTAAGGCTGTTAATAAAGAACTCGCACCCGGAACTGGAACAACATCAATCCTGTTTTGTAATGCGAGGGCAACGAGTAAATGTCCAGGATCAGAATATAGTGGAGTGCCGCAATCAGAAATCAATGCTGCTGATTTTCCCTCTAGTAATTTCAAAATTAAATCATTAGCAGCTTCATTTTCATTATGCTCATTAAGTGAAAACAGCTCTTTCTGAATTTTATAATGAGCTAATAATCTTCGTGCTTCTTTAAACTCCTCACAAATAACAAAATCACATTCTTTCAGAATCCGCAAAGCACGCAAAGTTATATCTTCATAATTACCAATTGGAGTTGATACGATGTAAAGTTTTGATTTCATAATTTAATTATTTAAGTCACACTTCAATTTTACTAAGAGTGACGGTCTAAAAATATTTTCGATTTGGATGAATCCCCGATTAAGAAATCTTACACCTTATAATAAATCAGATTTTCCCCTTCCGTCGAAGAGGCAGTTATAATAAAACACTTAACAAATTGTTTGAAAAATCTGGTTATTTGTGTGTAAATTTAAACATAAATTTTATAATTAAATTCAAATTTATGAAGCAGCTTACATATTACTTCATACCTAATTCTCTCATCACAAAAAATTATTATATCTTAAAATAACGGAATTATCATGAAAACCAGATTATTATTCTTCTTTGCGCTGTTATTTACTTTAGCAATTTTTCCTCAGGAAGAAGGACAGACATTTCTTTCACTTAAAGATACCGGAGTCGAAGAATTCATCAAACTCCATCCAGAATATGATGGCAGAGGTACTATAATTATAGTCCTTGATACAGGCGTTGATATGGGAATTGATGGATTATTAAAAACATCTACCGGAGAAGTAAAAGTAATTGACGTGCAGGATTTTACCGGTCAAGGCGATATGCCGATTGTTGAAGCTAATTTGACCAGCAAAGACGGGAAAGACTTTTTTGAGAATACAGACAAGAGTTATTCGGTGTTTGCTGATAAAAGTAAAATGTTAAAAAGTGCAGACGATGTTTACTGGATGTCTGTCCTGAATGAAACTCATCTTTTAAATTCAGGTTCTGGCGCACAGGATTTGAACGGAAACGGAGTTAAGGATGATAAATATTTTATGGTAACATATAAAACAACCGAAGGTTATTGGGTTGTTTACTTTGATACAAACGGCAATGGTGATTTATCTGATGAAAAACCTTTAAGAAACTATAAGGAAAATTTTGATGCATTCACAATAAAGAATCAAAAGGGGTTAACTCCTCTTACAATGGCTTTAAATATTTTTCCTGACGAAAAAATTATATCACTGTTTTTTGATGATGGTTCACACGGAACACATTGTGCAGGGATTGCCGCAGGATACAATATTGGCGATGCAGGTATAAACGGTGTAGCTCCTGGTGCCAAAGTTATTGGAATTAAGTTAGGAAATAACAATTATCCCGGAGGTGCAACAGTTACTGAATCTATGAAGAAGGCGTATCTTTATGCAGATAAGATTTCTAAAGAAATGAAAACTCCCTGCATTGTTAGTATGAGTTTTGGTATCGGAAGCGAGATTGAAGCACGATCCGAAATAGAAAAATTTCTTGCTGAACTGCTGAGTAAAAATCCTTACCTATATGTTTCCACCAGTAACGGCAATGAAGGTCCGGGAATATCAACCTCAGGTTTACCATCATCAAGCAGTTTTGTCTTTTCATCTGGTGCGGTTTTAACTGATGAAATTGCCCGCGATAATTATGGAAATATTTTACCAAAAGATATTCTTTTGCACTTTAGCTCCAGAGGAGGGGAAGTAAGCAAACCGGATATTATTTCTCCGGGAGCTGCAACTTCTACTGTGCCAAATTTTTCAATGGGCGATAGAATGTGGGGAACAAGCATGGCTTGTCCTTATACTTCAGGTGTTATGGCACTTTTATTAAGTGCTGCTGAAAAAGAATTTCCGGGAGTTAAGATTCCTTCACAGCTTCTATACAAAATAATCAGAGAAGGTGCTGTAAAATGGACTGATTATACTATCTTAGATCAGGGTGCCGGTTATATAAATGTTATGAATGCTTATGATGTGCTTAAAAAATATTTAAAAAATAATGAGATCTCAAAATTTGAAACTTACACGGTTTCATCTTTCGCACCTAATCAACCGGATAACAAATCAAGAAATCTATACATTCGTGATGGATCATTTTTAACAGGCGATGAGGTATTTGCATTTAATATCAAAAGAGAGAATACTATTAAATCTGATAAGTTTTACAGAGTATTTAATCTTAAATCAGATGCAGAGTGGCTGAGGCTTGTTCAGAAAAAAGTTTATATACGAAATGATCAGTTTGCAAATGTTAATGTTAAAGTTGATAAATCAAAAATTAAAGAACCGGGGCTTTATACTGCGCAAATAACAGCTTACAGAGATGATGCAAGCAAAACACCTGAGTTTAATATGATTGCAACTGTTGTTATTCCATTTGAGTTTAACTCAACAAATAATTTTAAAATGCAATGGAAAGATCAGGTTGTTCAGCAGGGTATGATAAAAAGATATTTTGTTAGTTTGCCTGCCGGACAAAACAGTATGAAAATTACACTTAGCAGAGATGCTTCCTCTAATAAATATTCCAGATGCAGATATTTTCTTCATAATAATAACGGAATACAGGTTGATATTTCCAGCGTTCTTTACTCAGTTAATAGAGATGAAAAAATAGAAAATTATTATTATGATCTTGAACCCGGCGTTTATGAAATTGATATTGATGGATTCTTTCTTGCTGCAGAACCATCAACTTATAATCTTGCAGTTGAGTTTTTATCAATACATACTGTTGATTCAAAAGAAGTGTCATCTACAGATAAACGCATTGAAGTTGTTAATTACTTTAACGAAGTAAAAACTTATAATATTGATGCTGAAATGTTCGGCTATCAGAGAAAATATAATCTTACTGTTGATGGAAATGGAACATACAAAATGCCTTTTACATTAAACAAAGGTGAAGCTTCAAAGGAATTTTCATTTGAAATGACAAAAGAAGATTATGGCAAAGTAACTGACTTTGCAATTCAGATACTTGATGAAAATGGTAAAGCATTGAGCAAAAGCGGACTTTCTTACAGAAGCGGCGGAAATCTAAGTATCGAAATGCCCAAGAATAAAGAAACTGCAGACTATACACTTGAAATAATCCCTGCATTTGCTCATAAAGAGTTATCTGCTAATCTTAGTGTTGAGGAAATCACTTTCCTTCCTGAACCTCAAACAGTAAGTGTAAAACATAGTGGAAGGGCTTTACTAACACTTTATCCAAACAGTATTAAATACATTGATATTGATTTCAGTAAACCAGAACTGACAATTCCTGCAGATGCTGAAGGTTATGGCAAAATTTATTTTAAATCGCCCACAACTGAAAAAGCAGAATATGAATTACCAATTAACTTTAAATTCTAATAGAGGAGAATAAAATGAGTGAAGACCACGGCGGACAAATAAAAGGACTTCCGGAGAATGCTTATAAAGAGCTTGGACCGGGTGAGACTTATAAACCTTTAATGCCTGCTGAATCAGTTCCGCAGGAAATTACCCCCTATTCTGTTATTATGGGATTGCTTATGGCAATTCTGTTTTCTGCGGCAGCTGCTTATCTGGGATTAAAAATCGGACAAGTCTTTGAAGCTGCAATACCAATTGCAATTATTGCTGTTGGTGTTTCAACTCTCTTAAAGAAAAAGGGCTCTCTTGGGCAAAATGTAATTATTCAATCCATCGGGCAGAACTCAGGGTTAATAGTTGCGGGAGCTATTTTTACAATACCTGCACTTTATATCTTAAATCTTCAGGCATATTTTTTTCAGATATTTCTTGCTTCTGCATTTGGCGGAATTTTAGGAATACTCTTCCTGATTCCATTCAGGAAATATTTTGTTGCAGAAATGCATGGAAAATTTCCCTTCCCTGAAGCAACTGCAACTACTGAAATTTTAGTGGCAGGTGAAAAAGGTGGTAAACAAGCTCTTGTACTTGTTGTAAGCGGATTAATTGGTGGAATTTATGATTTTATAATTGCAACTTTTGGATGGTGGAGCGAAGTATTTACTACAAGAGTTTTCGGATTTGGTGAAATGCTTGCGGATAAATTCAAACTTGTATTCAGATTGAATGTTGGTGCTGCTGTAATGGGTCTTGGTTATATCGTTGGATTAAAATACGCTGCAATTATCGCCGCCGGTTCTTTTGTTTCGTGGTATTTATTAATTCCTGTAATATCATACATCGGAGGCGGATTAACTGAAACTTTCGGAACAGGTGCTACAAAATTAATTTCTGCTATGAGTGCTGAAGAAATTTTCAGACAATATGTAAGACATGTTGGTATTGGCGGAATAGCAATGGCGGGTATTATCGGCATTATCCGCTCATCTAAAATTATCCGTGATGCAATTTCTCTCGGCTTCAAAGAAATTTTTCATAAAAAAGATGGTGCAAATAAAACAGTAAGAACTCAGATAGATCTTTCGATGAAGATAATTGTAGTAGGCTTGATTATTACCGCAGGCTTACTTTTACTTTTCTTCCATCTTGGTGTAGTTAATAATTTGGGATGGGCATTAACTGGATTATTAATTGTCCTTATCATTTCCTTCCTGTTTACAACTGTGGCTGCAAATGCTATAGCAATTGTCGGAACGAACCCGGTTAGTGGTATGACATTGATGACACTGATTCTTTCTTCAATTATTCTTACTTCAGTCGGATTAAAAGGTGAATCAGGAATGGTTGCTGCTCTGATAATCGGCGGTGTAGTTTGCACAGCACTCTCAATGGCAGGCGGATTTATTACCGATCTTAAAATTGGCTACTGGCTTGGTTCAACTCCATTAAAACAGGAGCAATGGAAATTTCTTGGTGTCCTGGTTTCATCATTAACAGTTGGATTTGTTATTATGATCCTTAATGAAACTTATGGATTCGTTGGTGAAGGCTCACTTGTTGCACCGCAGGCAAATGCAATGGCAGCTGTAATACAACCGCTTATGGATCAGCAGCCCGCACCCTGGACGCTTTACATTGTAGGTGCAATTTTAGCATTAGTGCTTACAATGATAAAAGTGCCTGCACTTGCTTTTGCACTTGGTATGTACATCCCGCTTGAACTTAACACTCCGCTTTTAGTTGGCGGGTTAATTGCACATTATGTTTCAACACGCAGTAAAGATGAAAAGATAAATAATGCAAGAAGAGAACGCGGAACATTAATAGCATCCGGATTTATCGCCGGTGGTGCATTGATGGGCGTGATAAGCGCTATTTTAAGATGGCAGGGATTCAACTGGGTAAATCCTGAATGGGCAGAATCACACTCAGCTGAACTGCTTGGTTTGGTTATTTTTGCAGTTATCTGCGTTTATATGATCTGGGATTCTTTAAGAGGTAAACCGGATACTGAATAAGTTAGTTGTTTAAGGCTGTTATAATGATTAATAACAGCCTTGTGTTTTTATTAATAATCGGAATTATAAGCATTGAAGCAAGTTATTAAACAGATAATATTTTTAATAATCATTCTTAACATTTTATTAATCTCTCAGGACAGGTACAAAACTATTAATGGTAAAAATGTAGAGGTGGATAAATGCGGCTTTCCTATTGATGAATCTTTTCAGGAACAAGTTTTATCAACTGAATATATGGGCTACAGTTATGATAGTTTATTAGCTGATCTGAACAAATGGCGTTTGAGTGAATATGTAAAGATTGATTCGATTGGTTTAAGTGTACAAGGCAGACCATTGTGGCAGCTTACTATTGCCGATGATCCGGATAATATTTCAGGAAAAAGAACAGTACATATTCATGCAAGAACTCATCCGCAGGAAACTGAAGGATTCTATGTTACAAGAGAAATTATAAAAATACTTATTTCGGAATCTGAATTGGCTCAGACTGCCCGGGGTAACTGTGTGTTTTATGTTATTCCGATGATTAACCCTGATGGAGTTGTTTTAGGTTTACCGAGAAGAAATGCAAACAATGTTGATCTTGAAAGCAACTGGAATACTTTTCCTCATCAGCCGGAAGTTGCAGCTTTGAAAGCCAGATTTATTCAGCTGATGGCATCTGAAAATCCAATTGAAGTAATGCTTAATATGCACTCTTCATCTGATTGCAAAAGATATTTTGTTTATCATCATGAAAACGGCACATCGCCTGCTTATGCAGTACTTGAACAGAATTTTATAAATGGTGTAAGATTTTATTATCCTAATGGAATTGAACCTTTTAATTTTTTTGTCAGCTGGACAGGCGGCACCGCACTTCAGTATCCGGAAAGCTGGTTCTGGATAAATCATGGAGAAAGTGTTATGGCAATTACTTACGAAGATATGTATCAATGTTCACAAACAGGCAATTTTGATATTACTGCCAATGCAATTTTAAGAGGCACTCTTGATTACATGAATATCGCTACAGATTTAAATGATGCGGTATTTGTTCAACCGGATAATTTTGTGCTTTACCAGAATTATCCGAACCCGTTTAATCCAACAACCAGTATTCAATATACAATAGGCAGTAGACAATTTGTAACCTTAAAGGTTTATGATGTTCTTGGAAATGAAGTTTCTGTTCTGGTTAATGAAGAAAAATCAGCCGGAGAATATGAGATTGAATTTAATAGTTATTCTGCCGGAGGTAATAATATTGCCAGTGGTATATATTTTTATCAATTACAAACCGATAACTTTATACAAACGAAAAAAATGATTTTAATTCAGTAAATCGGGTTTGATTTTATTTGAAAATAAAAGACTTTTACGTTAAGCAGATAAAACAAACTTATATTTTTGATACTGCCTCTCGCTCTTAATCTTAATCTTGCTTATTTTTCACACCATAATTTTGTAATTGCGATGCTCAAATCATTAGAAATAAAAGATTACGCACTAATTGATCATACCCAAATCGAGTTTGGCAAGGGTCTAAATATAATAACCGGTGAAACAGGCGCCGGTAAATCAATTTTGATCGATGCAATGAGTCTGCTGCTCGGTGAAAGAGCTTCAATTGATGTTGTGAGGAAAGGTGCACAGAAAGCTTTCGTTGAAGGTTTCTTTGATGTAGAGTCAAATAAAAAAGTAAGGTCTTTATTAGAAGCAAACGAAATTGAGTTTCAGCCAGATTTAATTATTCGGCGCGAGATTTCACTAAAAGGCTCTAACAGATGTTTTATAAACGATACCCCTGTTGCATTAACTCTTATTAAACAGCTTGGTGATTTTCTTGTTGATCTTCATGGTCAGCATGAACATCAGTCATTACTACGGGTTGAAAGTCATATTAGTTTTCTTGATGAGTATGCGGGAAATTCTAAATTGATTGAGGAATATCAAGCTCTTTATAAAGAATTAAACAAAAAAAACAGTGAGCTAAAGAATTTAAAGTCAAAGGAAGAATCAATTAAAGAAAAAAGGGAAATCTATGCTTTCCAAATCAAAGAAATTGATTCTGTTTCACCTTCTATCAGTGAAGATGATGCAATTTTAAATGAACTTAATATTCTTGAAAATTCAGAGAAACTGTTGGAACTTACTGAAGAGGTTTATACAAAATTATATGATGCAGAACCATCTGTCATTGATCTGCTGGGTGAAACTAAACACAAATTAAATCAACTTTCCGGAATAGATAAATCATTTCTTGAATCTGAAGGCGAGTGTGACTCGGCTTTAACGATAGTAAAAGAATTAGCTGACTCATTAAGATTATATAAATCAAAAATTGATGTTGACCCAAAAGAGATTGAATACAAGCGTGAACGGCTTGGTACAATAAATTTGTTAAAGAAAAAATACGGCGGCTCAATTGAAAATATTATTGAACACCGGAATAAAATTGGAAAAGATTTTGAACTTGCTGATAATTTTTCAGATGCAATTAATAAAATTCAGAGTGAAATAAAAACTCTTCAAAAATCCACAGGTGAAGCGGCCGAAAAAATCTCCTTGTCAAGAAAAAAATCCGCAGCAAAAATTGAAAGCGAGGTAATTAGATCATTAGCTCAGCTTGGTATTTCAAATGGATCATTCAAAGTTAGAATAAGCAAAACAGAAACAGACGGTGTTGATTTTATTTTATTCAATAATAAAAAATATAATTATTCTGATTCGGGTTTTGATGAAGTCGAGTTTTACATAAGCACAAATACTGGTGAAGATGTTAAACCTTTGGCAAAAGTAGCCTCCGGCGGCGAAGTATCCAGAATAATGCTTTCATTGAAAACTATTCTTGCTGAATCTGATAAACTCCCGGTATTGATATTTGATGAGATTGATACCGGTGTAAGCGGAAGAATTGCTCAAAAGGTCGGTACAGCATTACGGAATCTTGCATCTTTTCATCAGATAATTGCTATAACACATCTCCCGCAAATTGCCGGCATGGCAGATTATCATTACTCGGTTGAGAAAAAACAAATTGATGACCGCACTGTTAGTTCTATCAGACAGCTTGATGATAATGAACGAATAAGCGAAGTTGCAAAACTTGTAAGCGGAGAAGTTTTGACAAAAGAAAGTATTGAAAGTGCAAAGCAGCTAATCTTAAACAGACAATAGCAGTGAATGTATTTTGTAAATATTTTTAAGATTTTATAAAAGTAATAGTATAGAAAGGTAACTGAAAATGAGAAAAAATTTATCTGTAATTATATTTTTGATTTGCTTTTTCCCTATTCTCGTAACAGCACAAGTTGGAGTTACTCTAAACAAATTTACTCCTGATGAAGCTTCAAATTATTTAAGACCTTTGTCAACCTGGTTTGGTACTTACTTAAACTCAGGTACTTATTATAGTGCAGATGTTGATAATATTTTTGGATTTAAGTTTAGTATAATAGGAATGTGGACAATAATTCCAGACGACCAAAAAACATTTAAACCAAATCCTAAAACTGAAGTTATTGGTGAAGTTGAACCAACAGCAACTGTGTTTGGAAACAGGAATGGATACTTTTTAAGCAGCACAGGATTTTTTACTTACCCAACAGGTCTTTCTTTAAAAGCTGTTCCAATGGGCATTTATCAACTTTCCGGAAGTTTATTTAATACAGAATTGATGGTTCGGTTGTTTCCCAGATCAAACTTTGATGAAGTTAGGCTTGGTTTATTTGGTTTTGGATTAAAGCACGAAATCAGCAGTCACATACCGCTTTTGCCTCTCGATATTTCTGTTCAGTTCTTATACAACAATTTTTATTTTGAATATATCGGCAAAAAAACAGAAAATTTTACTAAAATTAATTCTAATAATATTGCATTTAATGTACACGCAAGTAAAACCTTTGCGGGAATACTAATTGCCTACAGCGGTTTACAATATGAATCTTCTTCAACTGACCTTGACTATTATTATGAAAGCTCAGTAGCTGCAGATAAAATTAATTATGTTCAGATAGATGGAGATAATCATTTTAGATTTACAGTTGGCGGTGCTTTGAAACTCGGATTCTTTGTAATCAATGCCGATGTAAACTTTACTAAGTTTACAACATTTACAACCGGTCTTTCATTAGATTTTTAAGGAGCAGGAAAATGAAAAAACATTATAGACATATATTAATTTTAAGTGCCTTTGCTTTATTGTTCTTAGTAAACAGTTGTAATCCTTTCGATGATATTTATTTAAATCTTGATATGGATACTGAATTCAATATCACCGCAGCAGGTTCAGAGATATCAATTCAGAAAGATTTTTGCTTGTCCGATTTTGAAGATTATGGGGATAATAAAGATCATCTTTTAGAAATTCGCTACATATCATCGGCATATTTAACTATTAACTCTACACCGGGATTACAAGGTAGTAATCTTGTGCTTACACTTTATCAGGCTGACGGTTCAACAGTATTGTTTAAATATACCGTTTCTCCATTTATTGCAGGTAACTATAAAGGCAATCCGTTAAAGATAAACCTTACTCAACAGGAAATTGACAACATAAATCTGTACCTTAAAAACCCTAAGGTAGATAAGTGCTTTGTTGCAAAACTTGAGCTATCAAATGTAACTGCATCAGCAATGCCTTATCAGTTAGAATGTAAAACAGAGTTTTTAGCGGAACTTAAGATTGAACCTTAGTTAAATAATAATTGATTAATATAAAGATGTAATTCCCTGAAAGGATTACATCTTTAAATAATTACAAATTGAATAATTCAGCAATTTATATTCACATCCCTTTTTGTGATCACAAATGTATTTACTGTGATTTTTATTCCATTATTACAACTGAAAATATTCAATCCTTTCTTTCTGCATTAAAAAAAGAAATCAGTTATTACTCGTCTTACAGTTTTGATAGAAATATTTCCTCTGTTTTTTTCGGAGGCGGTACTCCATCGTTAATGACTCCTGATTATATTGATGAAATTCTTAATTGTCTTAAAAGTAATTTTAATATTGATAAAGATGCAGAGATTACTTTAGAAACTAATCCCGGTACTGTTGATAAAGAAAAGTTAAAAGCATTTAAAGATACAGGAATAAACCGGATAAGCATTGGTATTCAATCTTTCGATGAGAATGAACTCAAATTTTTAACCAGAATTCACAACAGCCAAACAGCTGCTAATACAGTTTATGACGCTGCAGAAGTTGGTTTTGATAATATCAGCATTGATTTAATTTTTAACCTGCCAGATCAAACAAAAGAAAGATGGAAAAACAATCTTAAAACTGCTGTTGAGCTTCCGATTAAACATTTATCTGCTTATAGTCTTATTCTGGAAAAAGGAACAATACTTAACAAAATGGTTTTGGACGGCAAGGTTACAATTCAGGATGAAGATTATGATGCCGATCTTTATGAAACAACTATTGATTTCCTATCATCCAAAGGTTTCCTTCAGTATGAAGTTTCTAACTTTGCCAAACCGGGTTACGAGTGTTTACACAATAATGCTTATTGGCAGTACAGAGATTATTTGGGATTCGGACCTTCTGCACACTCATTCGTTCATAATAAAAGATGGTGGAATTTTACAAGTCTGAAAAAATATATTGAAGAAGTTTATCAAAAGAATAATGCATTAATGAATTTTGAAATACTTGGTAATGATCAGCAGCATGAAGAATATGTTATGCTTGCATTTAGAAGCTCGGGATTAAAACTAAAAGAATATAAAAAAAGATTTTCTGATGAGTGGATTACTAAGAACAAACAATACCTGATGAAGTTGAGAGATGAAAATTATTTACAAATAGATCCGCTGGAAATTAAACTTACACCTAAAGGTTATGCTGTTTGTGATGAAATATTAAAAAATATTCTTTAATAGCTTGATTAAGACTTTAATTTTTTAACAATATTTTACTGCTATGCTTAAACTAAAACTTCATTGGCAAATCCTTATCGCTTTTATTATTGCTGTTCTATTAGGACTGTTTTTCCCTCAGTCTTCCGAATATGTAAAGTGGCTTGGTGATCTTTTTCTGCGAGCACTAAAGATGATAATTGTTCCTTTAGTCTTTTCATCTATTGTTTCGGGAGTGGTGAATCTCGGTAGTTCAAGCAGCCTTGGAAGATTAGGCGTAAAAACCATGACATACTATATTACTACAAGCCTTGCAGCAATAATAACTGGTTTGATCCTCGTGGATCTTATACGCCCGGGTGTTGGAGCAGATCTTGGATTCAGAATGGAAGTACACGATCTGACCTCAGCTGCTGGCTCACTGAATGATATAATTTTAAGAATCGTTCCAACAAACCTTTTTGAAGTTTTTGTTAAAGGTGATATGCTTGCAATAATCTTCTTTGCATTGCTTTTCGGATTTTTTATTCCAAGAGTCTCAGAACAATATTCAACTCCGCTGATTAATTTTTTCAATTCTGTCTTTGAAGTAATGATGAAGCTGACATCATTTATTATAAAGTTTGCACCAATAGGAATATTAGGAATTGTAACGGGCATAGTTGCTGATCAGGCTTCAGATAAAGCTAAACTTGTTTCTATGATAGAACATCTGGGAATTTACATGTTAACTGTTCTTGTCGGACTGGCGATACATATGTTTATCACGCTTCCGCTGTTGTTAAAAATTTTTGGGAAAGTGCGTCCGTTTCTGCATTTTAAAGCATTATCTCTGCCTCTAATAACTGCGTTTTCAACTTCATCCTCTTCTGCAACATTACCTCTAACAATTGAAGCAGTTGAAAATAATGTCGGTGTATCAAATAAAATATCAAGCTTAGTGCTTCCTCTTGGAGCAACAATTAATATGGATGGCACTGCACTTTATGAATGTGTGGCAGCAATGTTTATTGCTCAGGCTTATGGAATCGAATTAAGTTTTATTCAGCAAATGATAGTGGTTGTAACCGCATTACTTGCATCTATTGGTGCTGCCGGAATTCCGATGGCAGGATTAGTAATGATGTCAATTGTGCTTACTGCTGTTGGCTTACCTTTAGAAGGTGTTGGTTTAATATTAGCTATTGACAGACCGTTAGATATGTGCAGAACTGCTGTTAATGTTTTTAGCGATACTTGCGGAGCAGCGATTATTGCCAAAACAGAAGGTGAAATTCTAAAAGTTTAAAAGTATTTTTATATAACATATTTTACTGTTTAAGGAGCTTTTGCTATGAGAACTATTTTTACTGTTCTTTTTTTTCTTCTATCTATAAATATCTTTTCTCAAAACTATCAAAAGATAAATATCAGCATCACCTCTCCGAATGATTTTATCAGATTATCCGAAGCGGGAATCAATCTTGAAGGTTCAAAATTAAGTAAAGAAAATGAACTTACCATCTTTGTGAATGATTATGAATTGGCTGCAATTAATTCTATAGGAATTCCCTATAAGGTATTGATAGCAGACTGGCAATCTCACTATAACTCAATGCCAAAGCTTAATGAAAAAGAAAGACAGCTTGTTGTTTCAGACAGCAAAAAAGAATTCAATGTTGACGGTTTTGGTTTTGGTTCAATGGGCGGTTATTATACTTATGCTGAAATTGCTGCAAACCTTGATTCAATGTATGCAAATTATCCTAATCTTATCACTCAAAAGTTTTCTATTGGCACAAGCCATGAAAACAGAACAATCTGGGCAGTAAAAATATCCGATAATCCAAATATAAGTGAAAACGAACCAGCAGTTGGATTTGATGCTTTGATACACGCACGTGAGCCTCAGTCAATGGCAACGCTTATGTATTATATGTGGTACCTGCTACAGAATTACGGAACAAATTCAGAAGTAACTTATCTTGTAGATAACAGAGAAATATATTGTGTTCCTTGTTTCAATCCAGATGGATATGAATACAACAGAAGCACAAATCCAGGGGGCGGAGGTAACTGGCGAAAGAACAGAAGAAACAATGGCGGTGGATGGTACGGAGTGGATCTTAACAGAAATTTCGGATATGCATGGGGCTATGATAATTCCGGTTCAAGCCCAGATCCTAGCGTAGAAACTTACCGCGGACCTTATGCCTTTTCTGAACCTGAAGCTCAGGCAATCAGAGATCTTGCAATACTTGCAAATTATAAAACACAGTTTACTATGCACTCGTATGGTGAGTATATTTTATATCCCTGGGGATATATTGATATGGAAACTCCGGATTCGCTTATTTACAGGGAATTTGCCGCGCTGCTCACTTCTAAAAGCGGATATGAATATGGTTCAGGCGGACAGCTTTTAGGATATAATTCTAATGGAAGTGAAAGAGATTGGATGTATGGCGAGCAAACATTAAAAGAAAAAACTTATGGTTATACAATTGAGATCGGTGATGATTTCTGGCCTTATCAATCTCAGATATTTCCGATTGCACAACAGAATCTAAGTACAATGCTCTATCAAACTCATCTTGCAGGAGCTTATGTTCAAATGATTGATCCCGGTTACAGTGAACCATTTATTGATCCGGGCGATAATATTTCTATGAACAGTATTTTCAAAAATATTGGTCTGTCAACCGCTTATAATCTTGATTTACAATTAACTTCACTCAGCCCATATATAACAATAACATCCGGCACTGCACAATTTGATTCTATTGAAGCAAGAGCCACTGCATCTTTAACAAATCCGCTTGCATTTTCTGTATCTCCATCAGCACCTATAGATGTTACAGCTAAATTATTACTTACTTCAAGCTTTAGCGGAAATGTTGTTAAGAAGGATACAATAAGTTTCATTCTTGGTACACAGATGTTTGTATTTGCTGATTCAACAAATGATCCTTTAGTATTATGGGATGTTACAAGCACACCATCTTCAAGCCCAAAATGGGAAGCAACAACGCTTTCTTATCACTCTGCTCCAACATCTTTTACAGATAGTAAAATCGGAAATTATATTATTAATGCAACTGTAACTATGACATTAAAAAATGCAATAGATCTTTCCGCATATTCCAATCCAAAGTTAAAATTCTGGACTAAATATGAAACAGAGTCCGGATTCGACTATTGTCAGGTAAAAGCCTCAACTAATAATGGTTCAACATGGATTCCTCTGCATGGTAAATATACACAGCTCGGCTCAGGTTCACTGCCAAGCGGACAGCCATTATATAGCGGAACTCAAAGCACCTGGGTTGAAGAAGTAATGAATCTCGCTCCTTATGCCAGCAGTCAGTTCAAACTTAGATTCGAACTGAAGTCCGATTATGCTATTAACAAAGATGGATGGTATGTTGATGACATTGGAATTTTTTATTACGGAATTGTTCCCGTTGAGCTTACTTCATTTACAGCACAGGTAATTGATGGTAAAGTTAGTTTAAAATGGCAAACAGCTACTGAATTAAATAATTCAGGGTTTGAAATTCAAAAAAAGAGAGCAGATGAAAAGAATCAGAATACTGAATGGAATAGAGTTGCGTTTGTTAATGGAAAGGGCACGACAACTACCGCTAATAATTACTCTTTCATTGATAATGAATTATTTAATGGAAAATCATTATACAGACTTAAACAAATAGATTTTGACGGAAAGTTCTCATACTCAAATGAAGTAGAAGTTGATTACAAAGCCCCTGTATCATATTCACTTGAGCAGAATTTCCCAAATCCATTTAATCCCGAAACAGAAATTTCTTTTGCACTTGCAAAGTCTGATAATGTAATATTAAAAATCTATAACATACTTGGGTCAGAAGTGGCAACACTTGTTAATGAATTTATGGATGCTGGAAAACACACAATTAAATTCAATGCTTCTGATCTAACATCGGGAGTGTATCTTTACACAATTAAGTCAGGTAATTTTACAGCAACCCGAAAGATGGTTTTAATGAAGTAAACTTAGCAGTTCTGTGTCTTTGCGTGAGAAATAATTTCACGCAAAGACGCCAAGTTGCAGAGAGCTTACTTTAAATATCTTCAACTACAATATCTACAACATCGCTGAAACCATTTAACTCCGGATAGTACATTAAGTAACCCTGTGCGGGCATAATTTTATACTCACCGGGAATCTGAGCTTTAATAATATAAGAGAATTCCATCCCTTTCTGACTCTTAGTTACAAAGAATGCAACCTTTTCATCACGGTATTCTCTTTCGGCAAAGTGCCAGCGCCAAGGCATATAATCATATAAATAATCACTGTATGTATTGTAGTTGTTTTCACCATCAATAAAATATCTGTCCATTTCCTTTACAACCTCAAAGCCCGAAGGAATCATATCTTCTAAAATAAAATAATCAAGATTATCAGATTTCGATTCAACAAAAGTCTTTACGAAAATATCCTGTCCGCTTTTAACTATTCCATCAAAGTCTTTCTTATAATAAATTATGTGTCCATCTTTGCTGCCTGTTTCCAGTATGTAATACTCTCTTCTTATCTTAAAACCATTGTCATTCTTAACAGATGCAAGCTCAGTTGTAAAGTATTCGTTGAATCCGGAAAAATACAAAGCACCCTTACCTGATTTTTCTATTCTAATCCTGTTCCTGCCCTTTCTTAAAATCTTTTCTTTATCATCAGATATTTTGATTGTCTTCCCTTCATTAAATACATCATCTTTATCAAACTTTGCTGAATAAACTTCTTTATCATTTACGAAAACCTTTGCAGTATAATCAGGATCAAGTTCCTTTGTAATTTTCAAATAATCAGTTAACGCAAACAACACAACAGCGGTTTCCTGTGTAGAGCGCCAGGAGTATCCTTGTTTTTTTTGTATCAGCCATTTAACTGCTTTTTCTATCAATTCAGAATTTCCTTCAATATTAAGAATAGCCTTAACTGCAAATGCAGTTCCCTGTACATTATCATTCTGCCAGTTGTAATGCCATCCTTTGCCGCTCCAAAAGGCAAATGATTTTTCTTCATTAACTTGTTTTAGAATTTCAGCAGCAAGTTCCTTTGCCTTTGAAGTTTCATTCATATTCTTTAATGAAATTGCAAGCAAAGAAAGCGGATAGGACTGAAGGTCTTTTCTTAAAAGAATATTAATTATCTCAAGATAATTTCCTTTATCATATTGTTGGTTTTTTAAAGCAGTACTTAAAGCATAAATCATATATGATAGAGTTGTTTCGTCAATATCTGCTTTAGCATTAATAATTTGATTCTTAAGGTTGTTCAATCCACTCTGATAAACATTTTCATTGATATTATATCCGGCTTCTTTTGCAAGACCCATTCCATAGATAACATAAGCAGTCATATATGGGTTAGAATTATCATTCTTCCACCATCCCCATCCACCATCGGAATGTTGATGTTCGTAAAGACGCTTTAGACCTGCTTCGACAAATTTAGGCAGCTCTTCTATCGTTTTTGATTTTAACGGGACTTTAATTTCATTAAATGTATTTGAAACAATAATTGTTGGCAGAAATCTGCTCATAGTCTGTTCAACACAGCCATAAGGATAGCCGGCAAGGTCATCAAGAGATTTTAAAATAGTTCCGGCAATTGATGGAGCTACACTAAAAGAAAGCGTAGCTGATCTAAGATCAAAATTATTCGGTAAATCAAAATCGAATGTTTCATTAACATTGTCATTGGTATAATTTTTTACAATTGGCTCAATCACCTTAACACCATTCGGTAAAACTGGAACTTTAACTTCCATTGCATCTGATTCTTCATTTGTAAGCGCCGAAGCTTTTAATGTTGCTTCCCCGGTTGGAAAATCAACTTTAACTTTCCAATCAATTCTTAACTCTGAATTAGCAGCAATCTCAACTTCATAAACCTTTTTAACCGAAAACTTTTCCGCTTCTCTACCGCTCTCATTAATCCTTGAACCTAACAGTTTCAGTTTGTCGGAGTTAAACTCAATTTTAGTTTTTTTCTTAGACGTAAGGTAGTTATGTACAATAGTTGAGATCACAACTTCATCGCCCTGCCTGAAAAAACGCGGAGTTTCCATCCTAATAAGAAGATCTTTTCTGCTTATAAATTTATTTGTGCTTTGTCCAACATCGGTCTGTTTTGTAATACCACGAACAGTTGTTCGCCATGTTGTTAAATTATCAGGAATTTTGAACTGTACTTTTGCTTTTCCATTATTATCAGTTACAACATGTGCTTTCCATATTAATGCATCAACAAAGTTTGTTCGGATATCTGCCTGCAAGTAAGAGGATTTATCATTAGTTTCTTTTTGCTTAAGTATAAGCGATGAAGGCATTTTTTCATCTTTTGATGATTCAATGCTCAGCTCATCTGCAGTTTCATTTCTGGATTGTCCGCTGGTAATACCTTGGCTACGCATCCTTTCAATTTGCTGATCCTGTTCTTCAGTAAAAGTAATATCATACTTTTTTTCAACATCTATTTTAACATCATCAATTAAAAGCATTCCGCCATATCCTGCAGAAACAAAAAGCTGATAATTACCTTTTGCAATATTTTTTATCTCATAATAACCGAGTGAATCGACTTTGGCAGAGTAGTAATATTTCTCACCGGTAAGCATTACAAATAATCCATCAGGAATTTTTTCCTGTCCCGGGATAATAATTTTTCCATATAACCTGCCTTTGTAAGTTTTATCATCCTTCTTATAAGAAAAATAATTTTTATCAATATAGGTAGCTGTTCTGCTGTAAGTACTAAAGTAACCATATTGCAATGAATTATTAGTCGAGATAAAATAACGTTGCGGAGAATAGAAAAAAGTTTCTATGGGTTGAGTGTCATCTTCTTTAATTGCATAAATGCTTTCATCAATAATTCCGAAACTTATTTCAGTATTGTTAACAGGATTGCCCAGATAATCCTTTACAGAGATTTCGTAATCAGCTTGCTCACCGGGCTTATAAATATCTTTAGATGGAGTTAGAGCAATATTTAAAAACTTATCTTTCGCAAGAACACCTATCAGTTTGGTTGTTTGATACAGCATTCTGTCCTTTATAAAACTTATCGAAATATTAAAACTCGGGGAAAATTTTTCTGTCAGTTCTTCTCTTATCTCAAAACTATTTTTTACTGGTTTAAGTTTTTTATAAGAGAGAATCTTGTCAGTTTCATAAGAAAGTAAAAGCTCCTGATCCGGATCTGGAATAAATACATAGGCTATTAAAGAGTCTCCCTTTTCATAAGCTTCTTTATCCGTTATAATCTCTAAGCCTGCATTAGTTCTTTGATAATAATAATTATCAACATCTCCGACATAAAAAGAACTTGAAGTTTCAATCTCTCTTTCCTTCTCGTCAAAGGCAATAATCGTATAACTAAAGTAACCGGTTACATCCCTCTTTGGAAAAAACTTTACAACTGCTGAACCGGCTACATTTGTTTTTGCCCATATAGTATCTGTATAAGACGTTTTATTTACATATCTGGAATCACCCGGATAATAAACGATTACTCTAAAGTCGGTTTGAACAGGTTTATCTGAAAAGTCAGAGGTATTTACTTTTAGTTTTACTTCTGAACCTTGCTTAAAGAACCATTTCTCAGGTGAAGTTGAGATTGTAAAAGACCCTCTGGTAACAAACGCTTCGGTAAAACCATTTATTGCCCTGCGTGAAGCATCTGTAACCTGTGCAACAATAGAATATTGATAATCACCTGAATTATCCGAATTATCTGAACCAATCTTATACGATAATTCATATTTCCCATCTTCATTTAAAGTTCCCGACTCCTGAAAGATTAATTCCTTCTGACTGCTGATATATCTGTCTGATTTAAAACCTCCATAAAACCATGACCATTCACTCCAATACCACCAGGGTCTCCAAAAGTATTGTTTGTAAATACTAACTTGAACATCAGCATTCTTTACAGGGGAACCAAAATAATAATCTGCTGTTACTGTAGCAGTTAATTTATCCCCCCTCGAATACTGCTTTCGATCTGTAACAACATTTACTTTGAACTCCGGCTTTTTATATTCCTCAACTGAAAAGGAACCATAATATGCTTGTTCATCTTTTTTTAATATTATCGAATAGTAGCCAAGGTCTGCATCTTCGTCCAGAAAAAAGCTGCCTGACAAGGTGCCAAATTCATTTGTTGTGGCTTCACCTGAGTAAACTTCTTTATCTTTTGATGACTTTACTGTTATAGAGAATTTTTGTTCAGGAATATTTTGGTATTCATTTCCTGCTTTGTTCCTGAAAATAGCTTTGAAGTTTATCTCTTGTGCAGGTCTGTAAACTGGCTGTTGAGTGTAAATATAGGCAGTCAGATATTCATTTTGTCCCTGATTAAAATAAAAGTATGGGTCGGATAATAATATTTCATCATCTGCATACCCGAAAAGTTGAATAATCGAATTATCAGCACTTTCAAAATCTGTCAACTTTACATACATAACTCCATCTTTGTCAGCTCGTCTTGAACCGATTAACTTCCCATTCTGCAAAAAATCAAACTTTGCAGATTTATTGAATTGCCCTGTTTTTGCATCAGCAATATATGCCAGGATTTCCTTCTGGTTATTCTTGTATACCATACTAAGATTAGTTACCACTATTGCACAATAACCAACCTTATCTTCTCGGATTGCCTGAACAATATAAATTCCGGGTTTTTCAATCTTCCCAACATTGATCTCGTTATAGCCATACTGAGCTTTTTTATCTGGCTTAATCTCCCATTGTTTAATAAGTGATGTATATTTTAATAAAAGAACATTATCCTTTCCCCATATATCAAACGAATAATGACTGTAGTTTTGATCAAGAAGGGAGAAAAAAGTAACCGGATCGTTGATCTTGAGTAGTTTAAGTTGAAATTTCTCGCTTATTTCGGCATAGGTATAAAGATTTAATTTTACTATGTCGCCAGGGGCATAAGAAGAATTATTTGAAATATAGAAATTATTGTTTTCCTCCAGGAGCTGCAATCTTGTCGAACCGCCAAAAAATAAAGTTGTAATAAAAATAATAATCAGTAAAAAAATCTCTTTAATGAGTTTCACTTTCATGTTTTCTCCAAAATTTTGAGTTTTTATACAAACATAAAAAATAAAAGTGCCAATTCCTGCCTTTGTTAAGTTCAGAATCTCACTGAACAAGGTATTTCGAATACTATCAAAACAGAATAATCGACTATTAAACCAATATAGTTGAGTAATCTGGATTTTTATATGAGGCTCTCAGAACAAAATAAAGTATTGGATGGTCTTACTGACCGGATTAATTTTGAATCAGCAATCTGATATGTTTAACTAATCTGAGGTTTTATTGAGATCATTAATTAAGATAGTCTTTGTTCTTTTATTTATTGCAATTGTGGGATTTACACTGGTAGTTAATGAAGAAAAGACAATTGAACCGACAATGTCCGAGAATTACACTGCTCCAGAGGAAGCAATAACTGCTGACAGGTCATTAGTCGAATTTACTGACAAAGGAACTATGAAAGCCAGCTGGTATGGACCAGGTTTTCATGGTAAAAGAACTGCAAATGGCGAGATTTATGATCAAATGTCATTTACAGCTGCTCATAAATCGTTGAAATTTGGCACTTTATTGAAAATAACAAATCCCAAAAACGGAAAGTCTGTTATTATCAGAATAAACGATAGAGGTCCTTATATTTCAGGACGGGATCTTGATCTTTCAAAAGCTGCTGCACTAGAACTTGGGTTGATGCGAAACGGTGTTGGTAGAATGAAAGTTGAAGAAATCAAGATCGCTGGATTAGAGGGAAACTCAATGATGTACTAAGAACAAGTCATCATTATTAAAGAAGTAAGCCCGGTTTAACCGGGTTTTTCTTTTTTAAAGACTAATTTATCACACTTCAATATTATAAATTGAAATACTATAAAGCTTATCTTATTTTAGCATTATCAATATGAAGATCTTATCAAAACAATTTATAAATAGGTGAAATAATGTTAAATAAAATTAAAGAATTGCTGGGCAATGAAGCTGATTCATTGTTATCATACAAAGCTAAGTTTCCTAAAGAACAACTAAATCTACCTGGACCTGATTTTGTTGATAGAATTTTTGCACAAACCGATAGAAACATCAACGTTTTACGAAATCTACAATGGATTTTTAAGTCAGGCAGATTGTCGGGAACCGGTTATTTATCAATCCTTCCTGTTGATCAGGGAATTGAGCACAGCGGAGGAGCGTCATTTGCACCCAATCCGGAGTATTTTGATCCTGAAAGTATAGTTAAGCTTGCAATTGCAGGCGGGTGTAACGCAGTTGCATCAACACTTGGTGTACTTGGAATGACAGCAAGAAAATACGCTCATAAAATTCCATACATTGTAAAAATAAATCATAACGAATTACTTACTTATCCCAATAAATTTGATCAGATAATGTTTGCAAGTGTTGAGCAGGCTTATGATATGGGCGCAGCCGCAGTTGGCGCAACAATTTATTTCGGTTCCGAAGAAAGCGGAAGACAAATTGTTGAAGTTAGCCAAGCTTTTCAGTATGCTCACGAACTTGGAATGGCAACTGTATTGTGGTGTTATTTAAGAAATCCCGCTTTTAAATCTGACAAAGATTATCATGTATCTGCAGATTTAACCGGACAGGCAAACCATCTTGGTGTTACAATTGAGGCTGATATTATCAAACAAAAACTTCCTGAAAATAACGGCGGATATAATTCATTAAAGAATTTTGGGAAAACCAGTAAAAAGGTTTATACTGATTTGACAACTGATCACCCAATTGATCTTACACGTTATCAGGTTATTAATAACTTTATGGGACGTGCTGGATTGATTAACAGCGGCGGAGCCAGCGGCGAAAACGATTTTGCTGAAGCAGCTAAAACAGCAATTATAAACAAACGTGCGGGTGGAATGGGATTGATTTCCGGTCGTAAAGCCTTTCAGCGTCCGATGGCTGAAGGAGTTAAATTGTTAAATCTTATTCAGGATGTTTATCTTGAAAAAGAAATAACCGTTGCTTAGGCTGGTTTTCAAAATATTTAAACTTAACAAACCCAGTTTCTCTAAGAAATTGGGTTTGTTTTAGATATTACTTTAAAAATTAGTCTTAAACATTTAGAATTGATCTATCGGGGTTTATTTTTACTGCGTTAGCAGATAATCAGCAATCTTTCCCAAATCTTTTACATCTTTATTATTATACGGAGGCATTATTGTGCCGGGATATTTCTCCTGGTAATCTTTAAATCTATCCGAATCCATATAAGAGTTCGGATTTCGTAAATAGTTGATAAGATTATCTCTGCTGCTCCAGTATTGTTTGATATCTTTAAGGGATGGTCCTGACTTAGAACCTGCTAAATCATTGCCATGGCAGGTAATACATCCGAAAGACTGGAATAATCTTTCCCCGGATATTTCGGCTGTGTTTTGTTCACTTAAGTTTTGATTATTCAGATTAGAAAAGTCCATAGAGGATTCTTCCTTTGATGTCATTCTACCTAACAGAAGGAGAATAATAAATAAAAATAAGAGAGCCGATACCCATATTTGAGGTTTAGTCATATTTCAATTAATAGATTATTTTCAGAAAATTATTTTTGAACTTATTCAATCTCGAAGGAAGCATTTACAACACCGACAATTTCTTTCTCAATCGAACTTAAATCATTAATACCGTAATCAGAGATTGCATTTGAAAATTTTGGTGTAATTTGAAGCACTCCCATTCGGGCATTTCTCATTGGACCCAGCGTCCGGTTTGTAGCTTCAGCAATTTTTTGAGCTCTGATCATAGCATCTTTTGCCGCTTCAGCTTGTATTTCAATTTTCAAATCAGCCATTTTTGTATAATGGTACTCCGGCTGCTCAACCTGAAAACTTACTCCCCTTTCAATTAAAGAGGTAATATCCAATGAAATCTCTTTTATTTTGTTAACATCTGATGATTGAATTTCTATTCGCTGGCTATATACATATCCTATTATTCTTCCGGTTTGATAACCTTGTTCACTCATTTCATAAACAGGATAATTATTGATTGTAAAAAATTCAATCTTATCTTTCGGAAATCCCTTTTGTTCTAAATAGGAAATTAAAATCGGCTTTTGTCTGTTCAATTCAGAATAAGCCCTGTCTGAAGTTGAAGACTGAACTGAAATTGAACCGCGTAAAAAGCCAAGGTCTGAGACAATCTCTTTTTTAGCAGAACCAGTAACATTTATTGTTTGATTCGCACTTTGATTTGACTTCCAGGCGCTTGTAAAAACAAAGACACCTATTATAAAACTAATTCCAATTACTATTGCCGGAATAAATAGATCACTCTTCTTTTCCATATTATTAACTACTTTACTCTTTAAATCAATTAAATTGTGTGGCAACATATTAAAAAACAGTTATTTTAACAACACAATTCAAATCAGTTAAGAGTCCGGACACTAGAAGAATTATAAGATATTGCAATCAAAAGAAATTGATATTATGAAAAAACCAAATAGACTTGTCAATGAAAAAAATCCTTATCTGCTTCAGCATGCTTACAATCCGGTTGATTGGTATCCCTGGTGCGATGAGGCGTTTGAAAGAGCCAAAATTGAAAACAAACCTGTATTCCTTTCGATTGGCTATTCAACATGCCATTGGTGCCATGTAATGGAAAAAGAATCATTTGAAGATGACCAAGTTGCTAAGCTTATGAATGATTCTTTTATTTCAATTAAAGTTGATAGAGAAGAAAGACCGGACATTGACGGAATATATATGTCTGTTTGTCAAATGATTACCGGCAGCGGCGGCTGGCCCTTAACAGTTGTGATGACTCCGGATAAAAAACCATTTTTTGTCGGAACATATTTTCCAAAACATCAAAGATTTAATAGAATCGGTATGATGGAACTTATCCCCAAAATAAAAGACATCTGGACAACCAGAAAAGATGAAGTACTTAAATCTGCTGAAGAAATTTCTTTTTCAATTAACAATCAGGACACTATCCAAGGATCTGTGAGCATTAATGAAGCTATTCTTGATAAAGCGTATCAGGAACTTAGCGAAAATTTTGATGATGAATCTGGAGGATTTAATACTGCACCCAAATTTCCATCTCCACATAATTTGATGTTTCTTTTAAGATACTGGAAAAAGTCTGGTCATAGCAGGGCTCTTGAAATGGTTGAACTAACTCTAACACAAATGAGACTTGGCGGCATATACGATCATATTGGATTTGGCTTTGCACGATACTCAACCGATAGTAACTGGATAGTACCGCACTTTGAAAAAATGTTATACGATCAGGCAATGCTGGTAATGGCTTATACTGAAACTTTTCTTGCAACAAAAAATCAATTTTATAAAGCAACTGCTGAAGAAATCCTGGAATATGTTCTAAGAGATATGACCAATAAAGAGGGCGGATTTTTTTCAGCTGAAGATGCTGACAGCGAAGGCGAAGAAGGTAAATTTTATTTATGGAATACTGATGAAATCAGAAACATATTAAGTAAAGATGAATCAGATTTAGTGCTAAAAGTTTTTAACATTAAGGAAAATGGAAATTGGATTGATGAATCAAAGGGAATAACAAACACAACAAACATTTTCCATCTTAAAAAACCAATTAAGGAAATCTCAGATGAGATGAATCTTGATCTGGATGATTTCTCAGAAAGATGGGACGTAATTCGCAGAAAACTTTTTAATTACAGAGAAAAAAGAATTCATCCTCACAAAGACGATAAGATTTTAACCGACTGGAATAGTCTGATGATATCAGCTTTGTCAAAAGCATACCAGGCATTTAACAACGGAGTGTATCTTGATACTGCCGAAAAATCATTTGCTTTTATAGAAAACTATCTAATAAAAAAAGATGGTAAACTTCTTCATAGATACAAGGATGGAGAATCAGCGGTCGAGGCTTTTATTGATGATTATGTTTTTCTGATAAATGCACTTCTGGATTTATTTGAATCAACTTTTAACTACAGATACTTGGAAAAAGCAATAGAGCTTCAATCAATTATTGATAAAGAATTTTGGGATGATATGGGCGGTTATTATTTTACATCTGCTCAAAATGAAAAACTTATTGCAAGACAAAAAGTTGTTTATGATGGTGCAGTTCCTTCAGGTAATTCTATAGCTCTGCTAAATTTGATAAGACTTTTTAAAATTACTGCTGATTTAACTTATCAAACTAAAATTGATGCAACAATAAAGTTTTTTTCAGGACAGATTTATAGAATTCCTTCAGCTTTTAGTATGTTTTTATGTGGATTAGATTTCTTGTATAGTGATTCAACAGAAATCATCATAGTTTCTAAAAGCAAAGATGATATTGACAGTAAAGCATTAGCTCTAATTAGAAATACTTTTAGTCCGAACAAGATTATTATATTGAAACTTACTCAGAAAGAAGAAAATTTTAATATATTTTTACCCTACACCGAAGGAATGAAATTACTGGACGGTAAAACCACATTTTATGTTTGCAGTAATTATTCCTGTAAACAACCGGTAAATGAGTTGAGCGAGCTGGAAAAACTAATAACCTAAAAACTTATTCATATTGAAATATAGATATTTAATATTTGTTGAAGTAATTTTGCAAAACGGTCTAGAATATAATCGGAGAAATCGTGAGTTCAGATAATAAATTCGTAAGGTCATTAATTGAAAGTGCCAAGCTTGGGAACAATGCAGCTATTGAACAGCTTTTTCAGATGAATCTTGCCAAAATATATGCCTTTGCACTTAGATTAACCGCTAATAAATCATTAGCCGAAACAATTACCAAAGACACTTTTATTGAAGCCTGGAAAAAAATCAATCTCGTTCGATCTGATGCCTCTCTGCTTAAATGGTTAAATTCAATCACTGTTTACAAAACAATTGAAGCATTTAGAAGTAAGAAATCAAAAAACAAAACAGACCATCAGGATCTTAAAGAACTTGAATCAAAATGTGAGCTGGATAAATATCTAATTACACTTCCTGATCAGGAAAGAATGACCTTTGTTCTCAATAAGGTTGAAGGATATACTCTTGAGGAAATTTCGGATATGATGGGAACAAAAAAAGATCAGGTTCAAGCTCAGTTAAATATTGCAATTGACAAGCTTACAGAAAACATCCCTTCAATAAAAGATGAAAATATACTTATTGAAAAACTTGCACAATTGCAGCCTGAAATCCAACCATCAGCAGAGGTAAGAGATGGTATATTTTCTTATATAATGGATGAAAAGATTCGTGAGAAAAGGGAGTTGGAAAAAATTGCTTCTGCATTAGCTGAAAAAGAAAAAAGAGAAAATCAGATAGATGAGTCTGAAGAAACCAATGAATTTGTTCCGGAACCAGTTGTTGTAAAACCTAAAAAAGATTTTAGTATTAATTTTGCTGTTATAAAAAAAATTCTGTATGGCATTATTGCTGTATTTGTATTAATAGTAGCCTATATGTTTATTACTGCACCGTCCGGGGGATGGCAAATTATATCAATGACAGGACAGCCAAAATTAAATAATAATGATATGAGTAAGAATGATGATTGGTCAGCTGATGATGTTATTCAGACTGATGAGAATTCATCAATTACTTTTGCAATCCCAAAAATAGGGAGATTACTTATAGATCCTTTAACCAATATAAGCAGAACAAAAAATGATCAGCTAAAACTTGAAACAGGACAGATTAAAAAGTTTGAAGGGGATGCTACTGATGTTTTAACAGTTATTACTCCTTTAGCAAAATTTACGGAGTTGTATAAAGGCAGTGCGTTCAGATTAAGTGTTGCTGCCGACGAAGTGAGTAAATTGATTGTTGAGAGCGGATGGATAGTGGTAAGTGTTAAAGAGTTTGATTCTTATGTACCGAAAAATTTTGGCTGTTTGGTGATGAGGGGAAAGTACGCAATGCCATATCCATTGGATACAGCACCTCAACTGATAAGCTTACTTGAAAACTTTTCAGGAGTTACTGACCCTACAATTGGAACTGTATTATCTCTGGCAACTAAAAAAGAATCACTGACTCTATGGCATCTTCTTCAGTTAGTAAGCAGCGAAAACAGATTTCTTGTTTTTGATAAATTAAACGAATTAATTCCTGCTCCAAATGGTGTAACCAAGGCAGGAATCCAAGGGTTAAATAAGGATATGCTTTTAAATTGGCGTCAGGAAATTGAACTGAAAATGGATTGAACCGAGAAAATCTTGCTGTAAGCAAGATTTCTGTTTCAAAAGTAATACTTGGGGATATAGAAAATAAAAAGCAGCACGAATTAAACAAATTACTTAGTCTTCTAATCCATTGCATTCTTTACGAAGAATGTTTTTAGCATGGTTAATGCAAAGATTGCTAAGAGTTTTCGATTATCTCAATAACATCATCTTTTGGGTTTATAATAGTGTGCGCTTTGTCCAAAGAAAACTTCTGCTGCATCCATTATTGTTTCTGATAAAGTTGGATGTGGATGAATTGTCAATTTCAAATCGGTAACATTCGCACCCATTTCGATCGCAAGAACTCCCTCGGAAATCAACTCACCCGCACCGGGTCCGCAAAGTCCCATTCCTAATATTCTCTGTGTATCAGGATCAACGATCAACTTTGTAACACCATCATTTCTATCCAACGTTACTGCTCGCCCGCTTGCAGCCCAGGGAAATTTTGCGACTTCGTATTTTATTCCTTCTTTTCTTGCATGCTCTTCCGTTAATCCTGCCCAGGCGATTTCCGGATCAGTAAAAACAACGGCAGGAATAGCAAGCGGTTCAAAATATGATTTGTGTCCTGCAATCACTTCAACAGCAACTCTTCCTTCGTGTGATGCCTTATGTGCAAGCATCGGTTCACCAGCTATATCTCCGATTGCAAAAATGTTAGGATCGGTTGTTCTTAATTGTTTATCAACTTTTATCCAGCCGCGATCAGTTAAACTTACCTTAGTATTTTCTAAACCAAGTCCTCGCGCTTCCGGTTTCCTTCCAATTGACATCAAAACATAATCGTAAATTTTGTCAGAAATATTTCCTTTATCATCCTGTATCTTAACACTTATTCCATCTTTGACTTCATTCATTTCAAGAACTTTACTGTTTAACATTACTTCTGCAAAAGATTTTTTAATCCGCATTGAAAGATAATTTACAAGATCACGATCTGCACCCGGCAATAATCCGGGCATCATCTCAACAACAGACACTTTAGTTCCAAGTGCCTGATAAACAGAGCCAAGTTCAAGCCCGATATATCCTCCGCCAATTACTAATAGTGATTTTGGAATCCCAGGCAAATCAAGTGCAGAGGTTGAGTTAAGTAATCTTTTTGATTGAATATTTAATGAGGGGATTGAAGTAATAACAGAACCTGTTGCAACAATAGCTTTATCAAATGATTGTTCAATTGTTTGCCCATCAACTTTTTCGATCTTTAAAGCTGATGAGCTAATAAAGCTTGCTCTGCCTTGTATGAAGTTTATTTTTCTTTGTTTTGATATCTGTCCAAGCCCGCCAGTAAGTTTGTTTACAACATTATCTTTAAAATCTCTTAATTTGTTTATATTAATTTGCGGCTTGCCGAATTCTATTCCCCAGTTTTTAGCATCTTCAGCTTCGTGAATAAGCTTAGCAACGTGAAGCAATGCTTTAGAAGGAATACATCCGCGATAAAGACAAACACCTCCTGGATTTTTTTCAAGATCAACAAGAGTAACATCCATACCAAGATCAGCGGCAAGAAAAGCAGCAACATATCCGCCGGGTCCACCGCCTATAACTGTTAATTTTATCTTTTCACTCATTTTATATCCTTTAAAAATCAGGTGCAGTTATTAATCTGCAAAATCGGTTTATTCTGTTTCCGGTTAACTATAATAATCTAAGCGGCTGTTCTAACGCCTCAACCACAAATCTTAAAAATCTAATTGCGTCAGCACCATCAATAATTCTATGATCATAAGATAAAGACAATGGAAGCATCAGCCTTGGTTCAAAAACCCCATATCCATTCCAAACCGGTTCAAAAGCTCCGCGCGATACTCCGAGAATAGCAACCTCCGGAGAATTAACAACCGGAGTAAAATATGTTCCGCCAATTCCACCAAGATTTGAAATTGAGAAACATCCGCCTTGTAAATCGTCCAATCCGATTTTTTTACTTCGTGCTTTTTCTGCTAATAAATTAAGCTCAGCAGAAATTTCGGATAAAGATTTTTTATCTGCATTTTTAATAACCGGAACAATTAATCCAAACTCTGTATCAACTGCGATACCGATATTAAAATAATTCTTGTAGATAATTTCCTTCTTTTCCATATCTATACTGGAATTTACCTGTGGAAATTTCTTAAGCGCCTCTACAATTATTCTTACAAGAATAGCGGTAACAGTAAGTTTGGTTTTAGAATTCTGATTTAATTCTTTTCTTGATTTTTCAAGAAGAGTGATATCAGCTTTATCGAATTGAGTAACGTGTGGAATTGTTGCCCACGCATAACTAAGATGCTCGGCTGTTTTCTTCCGGATGTTTGTCATCTGAACTTTTTTAATTTCGCCAAACCGTGAAAAATCAGGCAATGTTTCAGCTTGGATATTTAATCCAAAACTGCCGCCTTGTGAATATGATTCGTGTAGTTTTTTTGAAAAAGCTTTGACATCATCCATTGAGATCCTGCCGCCAGAACCAGTACCTGGAACTTTATTTATATCAACACCAATTTCACGGGCTATTCTTCTTACTGATGGAGCTGCAGGAGCAGCACCTTTTAAAATTGGTGGTTGTTTATCAGGTGCTTCCATAGCTTGAGTTAATGGGCGTTCACCTGTTTTCACTTCTGATTTAACTTGCTTGTTCTCTTCTTTTGATAATTGTTCTTTCTCTGTTTTATCTTTATCAACCGATTTGGTTTCTGTTATAGTTAAGCCAGCTGTCTCAACTCTAATCATTACAGCACCGACTTTTGCTTTTTCGCCGGTTTTGATTAATACTTCAACAACCTTTCCTGCAAGGGTTGAGGGGACTTCAATCGTTGCTTTTTCGGTTTCGATTTCAAGCAGTGCCTGATCTTTTTCAATTACATCACCAACTTTAACAAGCACATCTATTACATCTGCCGATTCAATATTCTCGCCAAGTTCAGGCAAACGGAATTCTCTTATTTCTTTTTTCCCTGATTGTCCGGTTTCAACTGAGGGCTTTTGTATATTTTGTGATGTTGGCTTTGTTTCGGAGGCTTTTATTTCAGGCTTACTTTCGCTTGCGCTTTTCTTTGTATTACTCTCAGCAGTTTTACCAATTTCTTCAACAACTAAAATTACTGCACCAACCTTTACTTTATCGCCGGTTTTAACATTGAGTTTTGTTATCTTACCTTCAACTGTTGAGGGAACTTCAATTGTTGCTTTCTCAGTTTCAATCTCAAGCACTGCCTGATTTTTTGCAATTGTATCCCCTTCTTTTACAAGAACATCTACAACCTCAGCAGATTCGATGTTCTCGCCAAGTTCAGGTAGTATAAATTCTTTTGTCATCTTAATATCCTGATTATTGTCTGCTGTTTCTGACTAGTGACTCTTACAGAGATAATCTATAAGAATCCACTCAGATCAACAGAGTTATAAAATTTATCTATTAATATTTTCTTTAAATCTTACTCATCAAAGTAAGTCAATAAACTAATCTGCTCGTAAACATTAATTGTTAAGCTAATAATTACGTCAGTTAAATCTCTATTTAGCTTATATGCGTTTCTTGATACTCTCTAATCAAATCTCAATATATCTGGTTTACTTAAATCAGCTATTCAAAGGATTTCTTTTATTTGGATTTATACCGAGTTCTTTTTCAGCCCTATCCAACACTTTATCCTGTATCTTGCCTTCTTTGAACAATGCAGTTAATGCTGCAAAGGCAATATGTTTAGCGTCCACTTCAAAAAACTCACGAAGCATTGCTCTTGATTCGCTTCTTCCGAAACCATCTGTTCCCATAGAATACAAATATCTCGGGAACCACTTTGCGACTGAGTCAGGCAGAGCTTTTACATAATCAGATGCAGCTACAAAAACCCCGTCTTCTTTTTGAAGTGTTTTTTGGATATAATTTTGTTTTTGCTCTTTAGTTGGATTCAACATATTCCATCTTTCTATCTCAAGAGCATCGCGGCGTAATTCCTTATAACTTGTTACACTCCATATATCACAAGCAACACGATAATCTTCTTCTAAAATTTTTGCGGCTTTAATTACTTCGTTAAGTATCGTTCCGCTTCCAAGTAACTGCGCCTTTAATTTAAAAGTCTTTTTATCAGAAGCCTTAAACTTATACATACCTTTTAAAATTCCATCTTTAACGCCCTTAGGCATTTCAGGCATTGCATAATTTTCGTTCATTAAAGTAACGTAATAGAAAATATCTTCCTGATCTTCAAACATTCTTTTAATACCATCTCTGATGATAACAGCGATTTCATAAGCAAACGCTGGATCATAAGTAACAAGATTCGGCACCGGATAAGCAAGCAGATGACTGTTTCCGTCCTGATGCTGTAATCCTTCACCGGCAAGTGTAGTTCTACCCGCAGTTCCGCCGAATAAAAATCCTTTAGCACCCATATCAGCAGCAGCCCAAACCAAATCGCCAACTCTTTGTAATCCAAACATTGAGTAATAGACAAAGAAAGGAATCATATTTATTCCGTGTGTTAAATATGCAGTACCAGCTGCCATAAAAGATGACATAGAGCCGGCTTCTGTAATACCCTCTTCAAGTATCTGACCATCTTTAGCTTCTTTGTAATACAGCAAAGAAGCTGCATCAACGGGTTCATACAATTGTCCGGAGTGTGAATAAATTCCAACTTGTCTGAATAAAGCTTCCATGCCAAAAGTTCTGGCTTCATCCGGAACAATAGGAACAATAAGTTTTCCTATTTCTTTATCCTTCAGCAATTTTGCTAAAATTCTTACAAACACCATCGTTGTTGATACTTCGTGTCCTTCTGTTCCTTTATAAAATTCTTCAAATAAAGATTCAGGCGGGGTTTTAATTGGTCTGATATCTGTCTTTCGCGAAGGCAAATATCCGCCAAGCTCTTCTCTTCTTTTTTTAATGTATTGAATTTCTTCACTGTTATCATCTGGTTTATAAAAAGGATCATTAGCAATTCGCTCATCAGAGATTGGAATTCCAAATCTGCTTCTGAACTCTTTCATTTCATCTTCATTTAATTTTTTCTGCTGATGAGTTATATTTTTTCCTTCACCTGCTTCACCAAGTCCATATCCCTTTATTGTTTTTGCTATTATAACTGTTGGTTTACCGACATAGTTTACAGCTTCTTTATATGCAGCGTAAACTTTTTCCGGATCGTGCCCGCCGCGCTTCATCTTGAATAACTCTTCATCGCTCATCTGCTCAACCATCTTCAGCAGGTCTTCATCTTTCCCAAAAAAGTTCTTCCTGATGTATGCTCCACCTTCAACAGAATATTTTTGATATTCACCATCAACAACTTCCCCCATTCTTTTTACAAGTTTTCCTTCATTATCTTTTTCCAGCAATGGGTCCCAATCGCCTCCCCAAACAACTTTAATAACATGCCATCCTGCACCTCTGAATATCGCTTCAAGTTCCTGAATAATTTTTCCATTTCCTCTCACTGGTCCGTCAAGTCTTTGCAGGTTTGCATTGATAACAAAAATCAGGTTATCTAATTTCTCTCTTGAAGCAAGAGTAATAGCTCCAAGTGTTTCTGGTTCATCAGTTTCACCATCGCCGAGAAATGCCCAAACTTTTCCGCCTGGTTTTTTTAATTCACGATCTTCCAGGTATCTGTTAAATCTTGCACGATATATAGCCTGAATCGGACCAAGCCCCATTGATACAGTTGGGAATTCCCAAAAATCAGGCATTAAAAACGGATGAGGGTACGATGTGAGTCCGCCTCCGGGAGCTAAATCTCTTCTAAAATTTACTAATTGCTCTTTAGTTATTCTTCCTTCAAGAAAAGCTCTTGCATAAAAACCGGGTGAAGCGTGTCCCTGAAAATAAATCTGATCACCTTCATAACCTTCACCTCTTCCACGAAAGAAATGATTAAATCCGATTTCATATAAAGTTGCCGCAGATGCATAAGTTGATATATGACCGCCAATTCCATGTTCCTGTTTATTTGCTTTAACAACCATAGCCATTGCATTCCAACGAATCAGACTTTTAATTCGTCTTTCAATTTCTCTGTTACCCGGGAATGGTGATTGTTTTTCTCTTGGAATAGTATTTATATAAGGTGTGTTTGCACTGAAAGGGATATGAACACCGGCTTTATAAGCACGAACCTGAAGTTCTCTTAAGAGTTCAATTACCCGTTCAGGACCGCTATGTTCAAGAACGTAATCAAGCGAGTATAACCACTCATTGGTTTCAATCTCTTCGATCTTTTTATCTTTTTTAATCTCTTCACTCATAATAACTTCCTTTTTTCTTGATCGCTATGTCAATGGTTTTTGTGATAAATATTTTATTGTCTGAGGATATCTTGATTCATTGAATAGCAAAAAAAATTATAATTCTTAATAAAAATCATAATTTTGAGAAGAGCTATATCTTAATATTGTTTATTTTCTAATAAAGCTATGCTCAAAATTGGAATTAAAATATAAAGTAAATGAAACTGAATAACAAGAATTTGTAAGTGAGTAAAAGCAAAGACTTTATGTAACAGCGATAATGAGATTTAGATCAAGATTATTTGTTTAAATTTTCTTTCTCGTTATCATCATCTGTAAACTGGTGCCAGCAATTATTTTTATCTTTTCTAAAGTTCAGGTAGTGTATATTGTTTATGTGTTGTATTACTTTTGTTTGAATTAAATTGGATTAAGTGAGCATAAAAGAATCAAGACTTCTTATTATCAAAGATAGTTTAAGTATGTTAAAGCAACTTCAGGGTTCTAAATTAAAACACAGTAAAAGTTAAAGAAGAAATTTATTTATTATCAATTAACACAAAATGATCTCACAACAATTATGAAAGAAGATAATTCAGAATTTAAATGGCTTGAAATCGCAAGAGAGATACAACAGCTTTCTCAAACCGGATTAGCTTTTGCAGTTACAGAATATGAAAAGAAGAGATATAAACGATTAACAGAAATAACTGCAGAAATAATTGAACATCATACAACACTTGGAAAAGATTCTGTTCAAAAAGTTTTAATGGAACATCCCGGTTATGCAACACCGAAGATTGATGTTCGTGCGGCAGTAATTAAAGATGAACAAATATTACTTGTGCAGGAAACAACAGACAATTGCTGGGCAATGCCCGGCGGCTGGGCTGATGTAGGAGATATTCCATCCGAAGCAGCTATCAGGGAATGCAGAGAAGAAAGCGGATATAATGTAAAACCAGTTAAAGTAATTGGAGTTTTTGATGCTAACAGAATAGGCAGGCAGCTGGAATTATTTCATGCTTTTAAAATTATATTTTTATGTGAACTGATTGATGGTGAAGCCAAAATAAGTGACGAAACAACTGCTGTGAAATTTTTTGATTTCAATAATCTTCCTTCATTATCTTTGAATCGCACAAACAAAAAACATCTGAAAGAAATCAAACTTCATCTGGAAGACCCTGATAGAAAAACTTATTTTGATTAGTTATGACAAAAGTTAAAGATCTTATATACACTATAGCTTTGTCTGAGTTACGAGCAGGTGAACAGGCAAGCAAGATTGGCAATATCGGGCAGGCTCGTGTCTGTGCAAGAAGGGCTTGTGGTATGGCTATTGAATATTGGCTTAAGTCTAATTCTGATAAAGATTGGGGCGCTTCAGCAATAACTATGCTTAATAAACTTCAGGAAGATTGCAGCATACCTAAAAATATTCGTGAAGCAGCTTTCAGGTTGACTAAAAAAGTTGATAGGAATTTTGAAACAGGTATTGAAGAAGATCCTTTAATAGACGGTGAAATGATAGTCAAATACTTTTTAGACTCTTTACAAACAAACGAATAAATAAATTTATTTTGTTTTTAGATGCGATTAACTCCGGCTTACAATAATTCTTTTTTCAATCTCTTTACCAGACATTGTCTTTGTTAAATTGACCTGCACTGACAATCCCATAATATTATTCTGATAACTGTTTTTGTTTTATGATTTACCAGAAGCATCAACAGTATTTCCTTTATTAGCAGTAATTATTAGTGTATCAATCAGTTCTTTCTTATTTCAGAAATATTACTAATGTAAGACTAATTATTTGCATAAATTATTTTTAATCTTTTAAATTGAAGGTACAATTTTAGTTTTATTTATGAATTTCAAACTAATTCTCAATTACATTGTTTGGTCTTTAATGCTTATTGCATGTGCGGCAAAACTTGATATGCCCCAATACATTGATGCACTTGAGGCATATAATGAAGGCAGATATCAAACTACGTTAACACTTATCAATCAGGCTATAAGTATTGAACCTGAAGTTGCGGAATTTTACCTCTTAAGAGCCAGAGCAAATTATAAACTCAATAATAAAGTATCTGCGATGAATGATTTAAATAGTTCGCTTAAATTAGAAGAATCATTCTCTGCTTTTTATTTAAAAGGCAGGATATTTTTAGAACGCTCTGAGTTTTCTAAAGCCAAGACAAATTTCAGAAAATCATATAAACTCAATCCGACATCTGCCGAATTACTTTTTGACTTAGGCTATCTTGAATATTTAAATGGTGAAAACCAGCTTGCTATCGATTACTATCTTAAGGCAGCAAAATACGATTCAAGAAATCCTGCAGTTTATGTAAACATCGGTAATCTCTATGGGATAATGGGTAATAGCAAACTGGCTATTGATAATTATTCAAAAGCTTTAGTTCTTGATACAACAGACGGCATTCCATATTACAACCGCGCAAATGAAAAAATGATTTTAAATGATATTAACGGAGCTATTGAAGATTATAAAAAGTCACTCGAAATAGATTCACTTAATACAAATACAATGTTTATTCTTGCAGAAGCACAGAGTAAGATCGGGGATTTCTCAGGAGCAATTGTTAATTATAACTCCATTTTAAAAATTGATTCTACATCTGCAAAAGTATTTTATCTGCGAGGGCTTTCGTTGCTGTCATTAAATGATGATAAAAACGCTTGCATGGATTTTAATAAAGCTGGAGAGCTTGGTTATTTTGATGCTTATGATATGATAAAAAAATATTGTGATCCCAAAAAACTAAAACAAACAAAAAAAAGTAATAAGAAAACAAAGTAGTAACTCAAAACATACCATCTTATTATAGACAAGTAGGCTTAACGGTTTATAATAACTTCACTTTTTTCATTAATCCCCAGCTAAATTAGTAAAATCTTTTCAATAGATGAGGATGCATAATACTTAAACATCTTATTTGCTTTTTGTTTTAAGCACAGGCACCTCATTGACTTCCAAAATGCTAATAATATTTCTAAACCTTGGAAGCCAGGGAATGTAAACACCGACAACCTTAACTTTATATGTACTGCCGGGATATATCTGCAGATTTAATTCATCGGCATTTTCTTTATTCTGATAATAATTATCAGAATTACTGAAAACTTCATCTTCAGTAAAAACAAAATACTTACCTCTTTCTTTACCGAATTGAGCTTTATTAATTACTTTTATTGTTACTGTATCTTCTGTTAAATAGGGTTCAAAAAAGAGATAACCAAAAAGTATTACTAATAAGATAATAATAAAACCAGCCAGTGCAGATAATCTGAAAAAACTCTCACTTAAAACCATAGTTCATCTCCATAAATTTAGTGTCAATTAATAATCCAAACTTAATTCTGATTTTGTTAATTAAAATCTCATCTTTCAAGCGTTTTAAATATAGTTTAAACCTGATTGTATTTAATTTAATCAAAAACTATGCAATGAAAATTCCAGCATAAATCCCCTTTTTGCACTTATAAGATGTAATAATAACATCAACTTAATTACAGTTGTAAATAAATTGCAGCTAATCAAATACTTATTTTTATTTACTAAACAGCATTAGCATCACCTTTAATCGCTTGCCACATTGTTATCAGGATTATCTGAATATCCAGCTTCATTGACCAGTTTTCAATATACCATAAATCATATTTTATTCTTTGTATTGTCCTTTGGCGATTTAATTCTTCATCTTTTACATCACCCCGTAAACCATTAATTTGTGCCCAACCTGTAATGCCGGGTTTTACATTATGGCGAAGTTTTATTTCTTCGAAAACCTGTCCGTACATATTTTGATACGGAATAGCATGAGGTCTGGGACCAACAACAGACATATCACCGATCAGCACATTAATAAACTGAGGCAGTTCATCAAGACTTGTTCTTCTAAGAACTCTGCCAAGTTTTGTAACTCTTTTATCACCTGCAAGAACTGGTTTGAATTCTTTAGATTTATTTTCATCTGTTATCATAGTTCTGAATTTAAAAAATTTAAACTTCTCGTTTTTTGCTCCGATTCTTTCTTGAACAAATAAAGCCGGTCCACGTGAAGAAAGTTTTATCAAAACAGCCATAATCGGAAACAACCAGCTTAGAACTAAAATGATTACAAGAAGTGAAAAAACAATATCGAATGTTCTTTTAACGAACCTTTTGTTAACCTCTTCAAGAGGTTCATCGCGTGCTGTTATAATTGGAAAATTTCCTATAGAACTTACCTGAAATCTGCCTGAAAGAAATCTGAAATAATCGGGAATTATATGAATTTTCACTGCGTTGATATTGCATATTCTAATTATTTCATCAAGTTTTTGCGTGGATTCATTTTGTAAAGCGATTACAACTTCGTCTATGTTTTTTTCAATAATTATTTTTTCCAAATCATTCACACGCCCAACCACACCTGATTCGGTTAAATTGTCATCCAGAAATCCAACAAATGAATAACCAAAATCAGGATTATCAATAATTGTTTTTTTAAAGTTCCTGCCAATATCTTCTGCGCCGATTATAATCAGGCTTCTTATATTTTTACCTTTTTTTCTGAGAGCCTGCAGAATTTTTTTAAACGCAACTATCCTCAAACTAATTGTTATAAAAAGTAAAACTCCAAAGAAGACAATAAAATTCCTGGTAAATAAATCTTCTTTCATTAAAAAGATAAATAATACAGCGGCACTAATTTGTATAATGGTGCTTTTGGCAATGTTAAGTAACTGAGTTGCAATTGATCTAAAATAAAATTCATCATAGAACTCTGTAACAGCAGCATAAAAAAACCAAAGAATATTCAGAATCAACAACAGAATAAACATATAGTTTCTATCAATAAGAATATGATATGGCTGTGCAAGAATAGCTGCAATAAGAAATGAAATGTTCAGAAGGAACAAATCGGCAATTAACCTTTGATAATAAATTGATTTTTTATTTACGATCATTTTCTAACAGAATTTGTATTGAATAATTTTATTTTTTCGTCAACATAATTTTTTATGTTTTTTTCAAATATTTCTCTACTGAATTTTTTAGCGTGAATTTTTACTTCACTGTAATTAATTGATTTTGCAATAACATCAAAGCTTTTAACCGCCTCAATAATTGAATCAACAGTTTGCTCTGGAAATAGAATTCCGGTTTCCTTATCAACCACAGATTCAGTTGTTCCTCCAAAGTTACCAGCAATAACCGGCGTTCCGCAAGCCATTGCCTCAACAACAATTATCCCAAAGTCCTCTTCAGCAGCAAAAACAAACGCCTTTGCTTTCTGCATATAGCTTTTAAGACTATCAAATTCCTGATAGCCGATAAGACTTATGTTTGCTGATGCTTTTGTTTTAAGTTTTTCTTTCTCAGGACCACTTCCAATAATGATAAGTTTTTTATCCGGCATACTGGCAAATGCATCTATAATTAAATCGATTCTTTTATAAGGGACTAATCTTGAAGCCGTTAAATAAAAATCTTCCCTTTCAGTAAGAAGAGAAAATTTTTCTACATCAACAGGCGGATAAATTACATCTGCATTTCTGTTATAAATTCTCTTTATTTTTTTTGCTATATGATTTGAATTTGCAATAAAGTAATCAACATTATCAGCAGATTTTAAATCCCACTTGCGAAGGTATTTTAATATCGATTGAACAATTAATCCTTTAACCCCTGAATTTAGATTAGCTTCTTTCAAGTAATAATCTGCTTCGTCCCATGCATATCTCATTGGTGAATGACAATAGCAGATGTGCAGTTGATTTTTATTTGTTCTTACACCTTTTGCAACTGAATGAGAGCTTGAAATAATTAAATCGTATTGGGAAAGATCGAATGACTCAATTGCTTTAGGAAATAAGGGCAGATATTTACGATGTTGCTTTTTTGCATAAGGCAAATGCTGAATAAAAGATGTTTTTGCTTTTTTCCCTTTGAGTATAATTTTCCTTTCCTCATCATTTAGAAAATCAACAAGAGTAAAAACATCCGCATCCCGCCAGATGTTGGTAAAAGATTCAACAACTTTTTCCGAGCCTGCATAATTAACAAGCCATTCGTGTACAATTGCGGTTTTCAAGATTATCTCAGGATATAATTTTTAAATATAATTTTTTTGTTTCAGCAACTACTCTATTAATACTATAATTTCTTTCAGCTTTCAATCTTGAATTATCGGAAAGACTCTTCCATAATGTTTTATTATTTGATAAATCAATTATTAACTTGGATGCATCATAAGGTTTGTTTATATCAAATAAAAATCCATCAACATTATTCTCAACAATGTTAAAATTTCCTGTTACATTAGTTGCAATCACTGGTAATCCATGTGCGTATGCTTCCAAAACTCCAAGCGGCATTCCTTCCCATCTTGATGTTGAAATGTAACAAAAGGAACTAAGAAGTATTTTATCCGGCTCAGTAGTAGTACCTTTTAAGATGATATATTCTGCTAAACTATTAGTTTTTATCAGTTCCTTTACCTTATTCTGATCTGGACCTTCACCATACACCAGAATTCTGAAATCATTAATCTGATTGAGTTCTTTTAATCCTAAAGCAATGGGTATCAAAAGCTCAGAATTTTTTGAATGATCAAAACGTGAAAATGAAACAATTATTTTGGGATTTTGCTCAAAGTTATTGTTATCAACTTTGATTTCAGGTATTTCTACTCCATTTTCTATAACAATTAACTTATCTGAAGAAGCGATATGATACTTTTTTGTTATTACATTTTCTCCCTGAGATACATTTATAAACTTATCGGTCTTCAGTGCAAGTAATCTTTCGAGTAATATGTAGAGAAATTTTTGAAAAGAATTGTAATTATCTACATGAATCCCATGAAAAGTATGAATTACTTTAACATTTCTAAAAAATCTTACCAATCTGCTGTAAATGCCCGCACCTTTACCATGAGAGTGAACGATATCTATCTTTCTCTTTTTAACAATCCAAACAAGTTTGAATAGAGGAGAGATTTTAAACTTTCGATGAGGGATAACCAATATATTTTCTTTTCCGATCAATTTGCTGTATTTGTCATAATATGGATAGTCAGTTGGAGCCGCAATACAAAAACTAACCTGCTCTTTCAAGTTGTTTACTAATTTAAATATATGTTCGGGACCACCGCCAAAATCAGAGCGTGAAGTAATGATTAAAATATTTGGTTTAATTTCAGACAACTCTTTCCTTATTTTTCTGATAAGCGTTCTCTATTATCAAAGTAACCGATAAATTTATATGTGATATAAATTAAGTAGTGAAGTGAATTCCTTACTAATAAAAAGAGCAAGCCTTTTTTCCGATAATACTTATAAGAATTCAACTCTATATTTTTTTTCCTTGCAAGATATTTCAGACTCTTTTCCTTGCTAATCCAATCCGAAGAGAATTGATTTTCATGTATGCGATAATAAACATGAACTCTTGGAATAAAATGAATACTATGATCTTTACTTACTTCCAGCCATAGACCATAATCTTCCAGTTTATCGTCAGGATCTTCATCAAATCCGCCAGCTTCTTCAAACGCTTTTTTCCGAATTAATACCGACGAAAGAGGAATTGTATTTCCTATCTTAATCAGATCTTCTCTATTTCGTGCAGCACGAAATGGAAGCGGCAAAAGCTCAAACATTTCAGAAAAAAAATTTACTTTACCAAATGTAAAGCACATTGAATAGACTAATGAAATCTGAGTATTATTAATTAAATAATTTAATTGATAGTCTAATTTATCCTTAGTCCATAAATCATCAGCATCAAGAAAGGCAATGAAATCTCCTGAGGATTTTTTAACACCATAATTCCGTGGAACTGAAGGTCTGCCGGCATGCTCTAAAATAAAAATTTTAATTCGTGTATCACCCTGTGCTAACTTTTCAACAAGTTTTATCGTCTTGTCAGTTGATCCATCATCAACAAAGATTATTTCATAATTTTGATAAGTCTGATTCAATACAGACTTGATTGTCTGCTCAATGAATTCCTCGCAATTATAACCGGGAATAATAACCGAAACCAATGGTTGATTTTTCAAGGCATCAGACATTTATTTTTTTATTAATTCAAAAATTCCACAGCCGTAACTGCAGTAAAAATTATTTTGAATATTCTTTTCCGACAATTCAACAGAGATATGCAGTTTATTATTATCATCTATATATGAAAATTTTTCTATGATAAAATTTTCTTCAATCAGCTCAATAAGATATTTAACTGAAAATACTCTGTGTGCATCAAATTCAATTCTTTGAGGACCTATTAAAGTGGAGAGATAAAGTCTGCCGTTTTTCTTAAGCATATTAGTTATGTTTTGTAGTCCCTTTAAATGACCGTTTACATCAACAGGATCGCCGTATCTGCCAAGTCCAAAATGCTCAATAGTATGTAAACAACTAACTGAATCACAATAATCGAGTAAGTTAAAATCTGCAGCCATAAGATCAGCTCTTATAAAAGAAACATTAGGAATATTTCCTTTAATTTCTCTTATATCAATAACTTCAATTTCTCTAAATGATGCCACATGAGTTACAAATCCGTCTATTCTTGAACCAATATCTACATGTTTTACAGAAAGATTATTGAATACTCTTTGGGCTACATAAAGATCCTGATAAAAATAATGCAATGGAAAAGAGCCGCTTGTATCAAATCTATCCGTTAACTGCGGATAGAGTTTTGCAATTTTAAATGGTGCGTTAGTTGTTTTTAATTGTTTTTTTAACAAGGCTTTGTTTTTAATATAAACCGGAAATCCTTTTAATAAATAAAACAGGTTTTTAGGATATAGACCGGATTCTTTTAATAAGATAGTAAACATGTAAAAATTAATTAGTTTCGAGTGTTGCAATAAAATTTGTTGTTCTAAATTGTTCGTATATCTCTTTATAACCATTCATAGGAACCAGAAAAGAAGATGGTGTAATACGATAGATTTTCATTTTATATTCTTTAAAGAAATAATAAAAATCTCTGTAATAGGTTTTAGTATCAATATTAGACCCACCAAACTCAAAACTAACAAGCTTAATTTTTTTATTACTAAACATATCCGCCCCTCCTATTAAAACATCCAACTCGTGTCCTTCTACATCAATTTTAAGTAAGTCTATACTTTCAATGTTCTTATTTTGACAATAATTATCTAAAGTATCCACCAGAATATCTTCAGAATAATCAAAATTAATATTAAAATGTTCGAGCTTCCTTTTAGTAAGTGATGCGAGTCCGGATCCTGCAAAATCATAAAACAAACTGGATTTTTTCTTTTCTTTCCCGAATGCAAAATTATTTAAGTAAATATTTTCGCCAGGTTTAATATTCTTTTCTAACTCTTTGAAAGTAGTTCTTGATGGTTCAAAACTATGCAGTTCATAATCCAATTTACCGGTTAGTTCAGATATCATCAGATTACTGAACAGCCCGACATTTGCACCAACATCAAAAATAACTGTTTTATTTTTTTTAGAATGTAATATCTGCTTTACTAAAACTAATTCTCCGCTTTCTTTAACATTTGTTCCCGCACCGATACCCATCAGATAACTTGAGACTTCAAGATTCTTCCTCAATAATTTCTGAGCTAAGAAATTACCAGTCAATCGTATTGCAATATTTTTTAATACTCTCATTGTCTTGTTATTCCAGCACCTTTTTAATGAGGTTATCTAAATATTGAATTGACGAATGATCGGTTAAAGATCTCTTATATCCGGCTTCTGCAATTGAATTTCTCAATGAATCATTATTAAGAAAAAAATTAATTTCATCAGCAAGATGATTAACGCTTTCAAACACAGCAATTTCTTTATCAATTTCATAAATCAAATTTAATCCGGGAACAAAATAACTTAACTGGAAAGCACCGCAGGCATTAATTTCAAAATGTCTGCCTTTAACCTGTTCTTTATTTTTTTTCAGAAGTAATAATTCCTTCCAATCTTTAATTGAAAAGGCTGAATGCAAAAGATATTTTACATCATAATATACTGCATTTGAAAGATTAAGGTTGATTTTACTTTGATTAAAAATTCTTACAACATCATCCTGTGAAACCCATTTGCCATACTTGCCCCAATTTCTTCCATATACATTTACATTGATGCCTTTTTTCCTAAGTGAATCGATAATCCATCTTCTGAAAGGACTATAATTACCAACGAATGATACATCATAGCATTTTTCAAGATCAAGTTTTTTATAAATATCAGGATTAAATCCAAAAGGCGAATAAATTACGTTTGTTATATTATCAAGCAAATATTTCTGATAAGTATAATAATCCGGCGTAGAGAAGTAGTTGAAATACTTCCTCCAGTGTTTTGCAAACTCTACCCTCCACGGATCATCAATAAAATAAGAAATTGTTTTTGTATAATCTCTTAGTGAAGATATTGTGTCTTCATCGAATTCATTTTCAAACAAAGCAAACAAAGCAAAATCTGGTTTCTCATCTATAACAATTTCTTTTAGCTTCTTGTTCATACCACTCCTACCAAGTGATTTGAGTTCAGAAAAGAAATCAAATAAAATCACATTACTTTGTTTTAGAAGAGAACAAACCGGCAAATAAATGTTATTATACTCAAAAGAATAACCTCTAGATTCAACTCCATAATCATATTTAAGAATTGCAATAAGTGCTTTAGACATAATAATTAATTTATTTTTAATATTCTTTTATTAACTAATGAAATATAAAAAACATAGATTACACCTATAACCAAAATCGAGTATGCAATTCCCTGAAAACCAAAATTTGAAATAAATAACACATTTAATCCAACAGACCCAATACCAATGATTAATTTAGGTGCAATATATTTTTGAGGTTTACTAAGTCCTAGACCAAGCAGAGTTTGTGTTTGTCCTGTATAAAACAAACCCGTGCCTAAAGCTAATAATGGGAGAACTTTCCAATACATTGAATAATTATTACTGCTTACTAACACTATTATTTTGTCTCCCCATAAAATTGTTAAAAGAGTGGCGATTAAAGTAATTGAGAAAACAAGCAGTGTACTTATCTTAATATAGGTGTAGCCAGTATCTACATTCTCTTTATTATTAATATCAGCAAATTGTTTGAAAATGATTGGAGCGGCAAACTCATTAATGATATTATTTGGAATAACTATTAAAGCATTGACTATCGCTATCATAATTGCATAAATGCCGACTTCTTTAACAGATAAAACAGCGTTAATTATCCACTTTTCTCCATTCATTTGAAACCAGCCGGCAATAGCCCAGATTAAAAAAGGTGATACATATATCAGAACTGTTCTGATCATCTTTTTTTGTATATCATTCTGATTTACTTCGGTAATTTTTATCGGGTCATACTTGCTGAATGTATATATTTTAATAAATACTATAGAAAGCGAAATACAACCAAAGGTGAGTAATATGTTAAATAATTCCAGATTGTTTTTTTTTAACAGTATTACCACAATAATAATCATCAATATTTTTTCTAAAGCCTGTAAAAGGGAATTTTCTCTTCTTTTTCTGATTAAATTCAAAATAGAATTGAAAAACTCACTGACTTTAGAAACTATTATAAATAGTCCTGAAATCAATAAGAATAGACTGTTATAAAATTCATTTTTAAAGGGAGACAGCAGTGAAGTAATAATAGTTATAATAATAAAAATCAGGATTGAAATTTTTAAGAATCTATACATTAATAATACAAAGTGACTTCTTTGATTCAGGTTTTCGTAGTGATAATAATATCTAAGAAACCCCTGTAAAAATGAACTATAAAACAATCCTAACAGAGCAGAAATCGTTAATATCAGAGTATAAACTCCATATTGTTCCGGACCAATTTTGGAAATAAATTTTATTATTATAAAGCCAAGAAATAAATTTATTGTTTGTCCCAATGCTACCCAGGCAATTTCAGCTGCAGATTTTCGGGAGACTTTTAATAACAATAAGGAAATGATTTTCCGTATTTCTTTCATTTTTTCTAAAGATGTATCTATTATGTCTTTAAATTTAGTAAAAAATCTTTGTTTATTTTTACACATTAAAGATAAAGTAGATGTGTAATTATTTCGGTTACTATATTTGAAAACTCTAAGACTTAAATATTTTTTTTCTGATCTCTTTAATTTCAAAAATGCTTCCCGTTCAGAGAAAGCAAAAAAGAACATCATACTTCTTTTTATCTTACAAGTATTCAATTTCTTTTCAATAATGGCATTGGTACCTGTTTCAATAGCTTATTTGGGAAATGTAGAATATGGAATCTGGTTAACCTTAGCTTCAATTCTTAGCTGGTTAATTAATTTGGACTTTGGTATTGGAAATGGATTAAGGAATAAACTTGCAGAATCGTTAGCATTAAATGATTTAAAATTAGCACGTATCTATGTAAGTACAGCTTATATTGTGTTTTCCATCGGAATTACTTTTGCATTTTTAATTTATTTGGCTGTGCATGGAATGCTAAATTGGGCTTCTATACTTCAAGCACCTTTAGATTATGCTAATCTATTAAATACTTTGGTTCTTTGGATTATAGTTTTATTTCTGGTGCAGTTTTTACTTAAACTGCTCACTTCAATTATTAATGCTGACCAGCGTCCAGCATTAAATGGAGTATTAAGTCTATCAATCAACGCTTTGATATTATTAGCTGTATTTATCCTTTCACAAACAACCCAAAAGTCTTTTGTTGCTTTTGCAATAGTGTCAAGCGGTGTTCCTGTACTCGTTCTCTTTGCTGCATCATTTTTTTTGTTTTCAGGTCATTATAAAAACATATCTCCTTCAATCAGATTTATTGATTTTAAGTATTCATCAAATCTTGTAAAACTCGGAATGCAGTTTTTTATAATTCAAATTTCAGGTTTAATTGTTTTTACGACTGACAATATAATTATCGCTCAATTGTTTGGTCCGGAGCAGGTTGTTATTTATAACATTGCATATAAATATTTTTATATGATTCCGCTTGTATTCAATGTAGTGTTAGCCCCTTTCTGGTCTGCTTTTACCGAAGCTTACGTAAAAAAAGAATACAGCTGGATACGAAATGCAGTACAAAAATTATTATTAATCTGGGCATTACTTTCTTTTATTGCTGTTCTGATGATTATAATATCCAACATAGTTTATAGTATCTGGGTAGGTTCAGAAATGCAGGTACCATTTATTCTTTCAGTCTTTACCGGAGCTTTTGTAATAATTGCAAACTGGAATAATATATTTGCTTATTTTATAAATGGAGTCGGTAAAATTCGAATCGCTTTATATTATTCAATATTCACAGCACTATTAAACATACCTCTGTCAATTTTACTAGCTAAACAATTCGGACTTGGTATTTCGGGAGTAATACTTGCAACAAATATTTGTTTGATTATTGCATCTGTCTGGTCACCAGTTCAATATTATAAGATTATTAACAATAATGCATCAGGAATTTGGAATAAATAAGTAAAATTCATTTAAAGAAATAATTAAAAATCTGAATTTATTAAATCATAAATTTTAGTAATGTCTGTATAAAACTGAACTTAATGATTAAGCTGTTATTGCAAATATTATAAACAATTTTATCATTAAATAATTGTAAGTTTACTCAATCAATTTTTTGACAAGAGCAGAAAAATGTTAATTGGAATTATTGCCAATACCACAAAAGAAAAAGTCTTTGATGTAGTTTCATCCTTTCTTGCAAAGCTAAAAAAGAATAATATTAATTATCTCTTAACCAAATCACTGTTTGAAGAACAAGGTAAGCTTAAAATTGGACAAAATAAAAATTTTGCTGATGATGATATAGAAATCTATAAAGAAAGCGATATTATAATTTCAATTGGCGGAGATGGAACAATGCTCGCTACAGCCTTTAATGCGCAGTTTTATGATAAACCTGTCCTTGGTGTAAATCTTGGTAAGCTTGGCTTTTTAGCTGAGGTAAATATTGAACAAATGGATAAAGTAATTTCTGATCTGAAAAATGGTAATTATAAAATTGAAGAGCGAATGTTAATTTCAGGTGATGTCGTTGGATATAAATCAGAAAAATTTTATGCAATAAATGATATTGTTATTGATAAAGGCGGCTGGGCAAAAATGATTGAATTAACTATCCGGATAGATGATGAATATGTTACAACTCTTTCGGCTGATGGTTTAATTATAGCAACACCAACCGGTTCAACTGGATATTCGATTTCTGTTGGCGGACCTATAGTATCTCCAAAGACAGATGTAATCACAATTGCCCCAATATCACCACATAGCCTTACTGTTAGACCGTTAGTTCTTCCGGGAAATCAGGAAATATTAATTAAAGCTGATTCACTTCACACAGCAATTAAAGTAAATTGTGACGGGCAAAGATCATATTCTTTTCCACCTCCATTGGAAATTAAAATTAAGAAAACCGACAAAACATTAAAACTGATTCATACTTCAGTAACAACTTATTTTGAAACACTCCGTAATAAACTTATGTGGGGGATTGATCTAAGAAATAAAAAAGATTAAATCTTTTGTCACACGGAGCGAAGTAGAAGTGTGACGCAATGTTATATTTATTAATTGTCATCCTTCATCTTCGCTCAGGATGATAGATGAAGAAAAAAATATGTTCAGATATCTTATTCCAATTGCAATCATAATTACCACTATCCAAATATTTTCTCAGGATTACAAAATTATTCCCGATGAAAAAACCGGAGAGCCTTTAATCCTCGGCTACTGCCCTGTAAGTGAAATGAATGATTCTGTTTTTAACAATACCTGGTCTGAAGAATTCAAAAACTATCAGCCGGATTATGAAACTCTTGATAGACTTGAAGGCAAACTTGATCAGATAATTATCACAATAGTTTTCCGTTCAACCTGCAGCGATAGCAGGGAACAGTTGCCAAGATTATTTAAAATCCTTAGTGAACTTAATTACGATTTAAACTCTATTACTTTAATTGGAGTTGACCGTGAAAAGAAAGGTTTATCAAACGAAGCAGAAGGGCTTGAAATAGAATTCGTTCCAACAATTATTTTTTACAAAGACGGTAGTGAGATCGGCAGAATAGTTGAAACACCCGCAGAGAGTTTAGAGAAAGATTTGTTGAAGATGATATTTTAATAATTATTAGTTAAAAAGAGTACAATTCTAAAACTCATCACAAAAGAAGCATAAGATTAAAAGAATACGACTATACAAATCCCAATTAGTACTAGGTTACCTTCTGCGCATATAACCGGGAATATTTATTTGGTGAAGTTAGGAACAACAATATGGTTCCAAATAATTATGGTAAAATTGTAAGTGATTGTTGGCTTAGTATTCCGGATCATTTTTATTCCGCAGAATTAGATGACTTTAATATTATGCCTAACCATGGACATTGAATAATTATATTAAACAGTAGAGACAGGGCATGCCATGTTCCTACTACAACCCAAAAGAAAAAATTTGGTAATCCATTAAAGTGGAAATCAGATGAATATTAATAATCAAAAAACCCCGATTCGCATCGGGGTTTTGTTTTTAATTTGTTACTTCCTCAAGCACAGGAAGTTTAATCCTCTTCGGTTTCAGATCTTCTTTCTTTCCTTTGCCGTTTCCGTTACTTCCGTTTCTGCCATTCTTTCCATTGACTTTGTTCTTGCTGCCATATCCGTTAGGATTATTTGCATCAGCATAATTCTTATAAGTATAAATCTTATGCTGGAAGTTTCTTAGAATTATTCTTTCTTCATCTTTATGTAAAACATAATTGGGAAGTAAAGGAATTTTACCGCCGCCGCCAGGTGCATCAATAACAAAGTGCGGAACAGCAAGACCGCTTGTATGACCGCGTAAAGCTTCAACTATACTTATTCCTGTTTCGATTGAAGTTCTGAAATGATTGGCTCCTTTAGTTTCATCTGCCATATACATATAATACGGACGCACTCGTATTTTAAGAAGTTTTTGAACTAATTCTTTCATAACTGCAGGATCATCATTTACACCCTTCATAATAACTGTCTGATTTCCCATAGGTATCCCGGCATCAGCCATCATTTGACATGCTTTAGAACTTTCGGGAGTAATTTCCCAAGGATGATTGAAATGTGTATTGCAGTAAATAGGATGGTACTTCTTCAGCATATTAACAAGCTTAGTTGTTATACGGTGCGGAAGTACACAAGGCATTCTTGAACCAAGTCTTATTATCTCTATGTGAGGAATTTTTCTTATCCTTTGCAGTATTTTCTCTAACATTGCATCCGTCAACATTAAAGGGTCGCCGCCCGAAAGTATTACATCGCGTATTTCTGTATGCTGCTCAAGATAATTGAATGCACTTTCAAGTCCTCTCATCGAAATCTTTTCGTAATCCCCAACTTTTCTTTTCCTGGTACAGAATCGGCAATACAATCCGCATTGACTTGTAACAAGAAACAGCGCACGATCCGGGTAGCGATGAGTGATATTAGGTACCGGACTCATAGCATCTTCCATCAGAGGATCTTCAGCTGCATCAAAGTCTTCCAGCTCGGTTTTATCAGGCACACATTGACGCCAGATAGGATCTCCCGGATAACGGATTAAATTAAAATAATATGGATTGATACGAGCCTGGAAAAATTCATCAAGGTCTGCCGCTACTTTGCGGTCGATCCCGAATTTTTCTACAAGCTGCTCTACAGTATGAACACTGTCCCGTACCATTTGCTGCCAAAGTTCCATAACGATTCCTCAGTGATTCTTATTAGAAAAAAACTTTCCAAATACCAGCAGGTTATCACCCACTGCGTAAAAATCTCTTATCTCTGAAATAATCGAGTAATTATTTCTAAGATAAAAGTTTTGTGTAGAAGAATAACTTTCTTTGGAAGAAGTTTCGGCAAGCAGCCATCTGCCGTTATTGTTTCTCACAAACTCTTCAGCATGAGTTAAAAGACTTTTTCCGATTCCTTTGCCCGAGGAAGTTGGATCGGAAACAATCCAATAAAGATCATAAACCCCGTCAGTTAAAGGACGCTTTCCTGTACAATGATAACCAATAATCTTGCCATCTTTTTCATATACATAAATATGATAGTCGTCTTGATGAGGATTCATAACAGAAATACTCACCAGTTCCATTGCAACTTTAATTTCTTCTTCATTAAAGTTTGGTATCCTTGAGAGCATCTTTTCAATTTCAACTTCATCAGACTGCTTTATTTTTCGGATCATTGTACTTTCTCTGTAATGCAAAATCAGTTATGGTAAATAAAAGTTCACTATAATTTTTTCCTGAAGCTGCAGCAGCTCTTGCAAAACCAGAATCACTTGACACATCAGGATTAGGATTTACTTCGATCACATAAGGTATTTCATCACCGGATAATCTAATATCAACCCGTGCGTAATCTCTGCATCCTAAAACATTGTATGCATTAACTGCAATTTCTTCTAATTGAATTTTTAAATCATTCTCAAGATTAGCCGGACACACCGGTTTTGTATAATTATAATAAGTGCTTCCTTCTATCCACTTGCCATCATAGGTTACTATCTTTGGTAAATTTTTCGGCAAACCGGTAAAATCTATCTCTGATATTGGTAAAGTTTTACCACCAAGAACAGCACAGTTTAATTCTCTACCAACTATATATTCTTCAACTATCAGATTTTTATTATATGTCTCTGTTAAAAAAGTATAATGCTTTCTTAATTCTTTGTAATTATTTACAACAGAATTTTCCGAAATACCTATACTTGCATCTTCATCAATGAGTTTTAGAATTAGAGGATAGTTAAGATCAATATCTTTTTTACTGAACTTTTGATTTGGTGCTAAAGTTATTGCTCTTGGAGTTTTTATTCCGTTCGAGTATAATATTTCTTTTGTCCTTCTTTTATTCAGACAATTGCCGAGTGTTTGAGGTACATTTCCTGTGTATTCATATTCCAATAACTCATATAAACCAGCCATACAGTATTCATAGTGTGCGATTCCTTCAACTGACTCAACAAAATTTAAAATTGCATCAGGGTTATATTTGGTTATTTCATGAATAGTCCGGTTAACATCTCTATCAACAGCTAAGGAACTAACATCTGTAAAAAAGGTTCTTAAGTGATTTTCAATTTCCAGCATATTAGATGCAAAAGAATGTTCTGATAAATCCTTACTGTCTGATTTTTCATCAGCAGGTTTACCGTTATAAATCGGAAATATGCTTACAGGTGAATTGAAACAAATTAATATTTTAGCTTTTGTTTTCATGTAATCTATAAAAGATTATATCTCCTGATGCCAGCAGCTAAAACGTAATTAATCATATCGTTATACTCAATCCCTGCTGCACGAGCAGCTTTAGGAAAGCTTGAATTCTCGTTTGGATCGGGAATGATTCCAGGTAAAGGATTAATTTCAATAATATTCGGTTCGCCGTTTTTAGCAAGACGCAAATCTATTCTGCTCCAATCGCGGCATCTTAAGACTCTATAAGTATCAAGACAAACTTTATTTATCCTTTCTTCAAGCTCTTTTGAAATATCAGCCGGACAGTCAAACACATCAAATTCATTTTCTTTCGTATCAAGAATCCATTTTGCCTCGTAAGAATAAAGAGGTGCAGTACCTTCCGGATATTTATCATATCTCATTTCAATTGCAGGAAGTACTTTTGCATCACCGTCATTTCCAAGAATAGCAACTGTAAACTCACGCCCCGGTAAAAATTCTTCTACCAATGCTGCCTGATTGTATTCAGAAGTTATTCTTTCAATCTCTCTTTTAAGTTCAGATTTGCTGTGAACAAAAGACGAAGTGTAAATTCCTTTGCCGGAACCTTCGCTGATTGGTTTTACAATCATCGGAAATTGTAAGCTGTTAGATTCTGCATCTTCAATTTTTTCAGCTACGAAAAATTTTGCATTCGGAATTTTATGATAACTTAAAATTTCTTTCGTGCGTGCTTTATCCAAACATATTGCTAAAGTAAGAGCATCGGAACCAGTGTAAGGTATTTTAAGTAAATCAAGTATTGCGGGGATTTGTGCTTCGCGGCTAACACCATTTGAACCTTCAGCAATGTTAAAAACTATATCAGGTTTTGCCTCTCTGAATTTGTTGTAGGCTTCTTCGTCAGCTTCGATAAGAAAAACATTATTGTAAATTGAGATTGCATCCTTAACAGCATTAATTGTTTCCAACGTATCCCACTCAGCATATTCATCAATTTTTGAATTTAATTTTTTTGAAGATGGATTAGGATTTGGAGACACTATTGCGGAGAAAGAATCACTTTCTGGTTTAACATTATATGCCAAAGCAACATTCAACTTCTTATTAAAGAAGGACGATAAAATATTTTTTTCTCCTACAATAATTTTTTCGATAGCAAATATAATGTTTATAAAATTTTTGTCAATAACTCGGCAACTTTGTTTAAAATTAATTTTTAAAGCATCATCAACCGTAATTTTACTCTGCAGAAAATATTTTTAAATATTTTTTTCAGATATTTTTTTTATCAATATCATTAACAGGCTTTGTTTATCGATATAGAATTGATGTAGTGATTAATTTCTGTTATGCTATTTTAGCATAAGAAAGATTTTCGGAGTAGTGTTTGATAAGATTTTCGCGGATGATCACAGAAATTTTTTTTTCTAACTTTGGGTCAACTTCTATTAATTTGAAAGCACTTTGCTTCGCTTCGAGTATTAATTCCTGATCATCAACGATGTTTGTGTACTTCAATTCAGGGAAACCGCTTTGCTTTGTTCCAAAGATATCTCCAGGTCCGCGAAGTTTTAAATCTATCTCTGAAATTTTAAATCCATCAAGATATTTAACCATTGACTGAAGTCTTACAGATGATTTATATCTTTCAAGCTGTGAAGATGACAAATATTCCAGTTCAAGTTCATTCGCATTTTGCTTAGCAGCAATGTTATCACTGGTTATTAAAATACAATACGCCTGTTTGCTGCCTCTTCCAATTCTTCCTCTTAGCTGATGAAGCTGTGATAAACCAAATCGATGTGCATCATTAATTAAAATTATATTTGCATCCGGTATATCAATCCCAACCTCTATGACAGTTGTAGAAACTAACACATCAAAGGCTTTAGCTTTAAACATCAGCATCACTTCTTCTTTTTCCTGCCAGCTCATTCTACCGTGAATCAATCCAAGCTTAAGATTTTGCAGATGATTCTCTTTCAAATCCTCATAAAAAGTTGTTGCAGCTTTTAAGTCTAATTTTTCTGATTCCTCAACAAGCGGATAAACTAAAAATGTTTGATATCCCTCTTTAGCTTTATCAATTATAAATTTATAAATATCCGGAAGTTTTTTCTCTCCGCGTAAAACAGTTTTAATTGGAATACGGTTCTTAGGCATTTCATTGATGATTGATAAATCCAAATCGCCGTAAACTGTCATTGAAAGAGTTCTGGGAATAGGAGTTGCACTCATAACAAGAACATCAGGAGTTTTTCCTTTACTTTGTAAAGCTGCTCTTTGCTTAACACCAAACCGATGCTGCTCATCAATTACTACTAAACCAAGATTGTTAAACTTAACCTGTTCTTCAAAAATTGCGTGAGTACCAATTATTATATCAGCTTCCTGCAATTCAATGTCTGTAAGTTTTCTGCTCCGCTCGGATTTTTTTTGTCCGCCAAGAAGCAAACTAACTTTTATTTCTTTTCCTTTGTGGATCGATGAAAGTTTGCTCATCATCACTGAAATATTTTTTGCGTGCTGATCAGCCAGAATTTCTGTTGGTGCCATCAGCGCTGCCTGGAATCCATTATCAACAGCAATAAGCATTGAAATTAAAGCAACGATTGTTTTTCCGCTGCCAACATCACCTTGTAAAAGCCTGTTCATTGGCTTTTCAGACAACATATCGTTTTTTATTTCTGTTAAAACATTTAATTGTGCTTTTGTTAATTCAAAAGAAAGTGTTTTGATAAAATCAGAAACAAGTTTGGATTTTATTTCCATCTTGTTCCCGATAAGCTTTGTTTGATAATTATTCTTCTTGATTGCAACAAGTAATTCGAGATAAAACATTTCTTCAAACTTAAATCTGCGCTTTGCTTTCTCAAATAATTCTTTGCTCTGCGGATAGTGATAATTTTTAACTGCAGTTATTAAATCAATCAGTTTATGCTGTTCAATTATTTCCTTTGGAAGAGTTTCTTCAAGATTATCAACATAACTCTCAACCGCCGTATTAATAATTCGGCGTAAACTTAAATCACCGATGTTTTTCTGCTTTAGCTCTTTTGGAATTCTATAAAACGGAATGATTTTACCAGTGTTAAGAAAACTTTGTGTTTCTTCCTCTGTAATCTTATCATAATCAGGATGAACAATTTGAAGCTTGTTATAATTTATTTCAGGTTTACCCGAGATTGCAAAATAATCTCCTTCATTAAACACAGAATGAAAATATTTTACACCCTGAAACCAGACACATTCAATAAACCCGCTTCCATCTCTAAACTGAACTTTAAGAATTTCCTTTCTGCCAAGGTTTCTTTTTTCTTTATCAACAACTTTTGCGATTATTGTAGCTTCACCATCAAAACCATTTATTGCATATCCATAGGCTTTTGCTGCAGTTAAAACAGTTGTGCGGTCAAGATGGCGTGAAGGGAAGTAGAATATTAAATCACGTATTGTATTTATACCAATTTTGGAAAATGATTCAGCTCGTTTTGGTCCAACAGATTTGATGTATTGAACTGAAGACTCAAGAATATTTTCTTTCTCAGATTTCATTGTCCGAAAAATAGATGCTTAGCAAAGCAAACTCAAATGGAAATTATTTTGATTATTCACTCAAAGAATATGTTATTAGATTTTTAATGTAAGTAAAATTTGTTACTTACTTTAATAAATATATAAACTAATTCGGTGATGGCTTTATATTCGCTCTTTGAGAGGGGAACTATTGCCTACGAAATAAAATTTGAATAAATATCAATTCAGAAGAGTAATTTTGCAACACTTAAATGTTAAAATATTTTTCCAGATGATAAAAGTTTTATACTTAAATAATTTGTAGTGATAGTTGTTTTAATAATAGCTTTTACCATCTTTCAATCAGCTGTCATGGTCGTACCGTGACAACCTAAAAAACAATTTTCAAACTAAAGCAAAGTATGCCGATAAAAAAGTTTTTATAAATGGGTAAGTGTTGAAAGAGTAGTATATATTTTTACAAAAACTTTATAGCCAATGTAAGCTAAATTATCAATGGTAAAAAGATTTTAAAAGTTGATCCCTCACCAAACTCTGAATCAACTTCTATTCTGCCTGAGTATGAATCAACAATTCGTTTGACGATAGAAAGCCCTAATCCTGTTCCGCTAATATTTTTTGTTTTTTCGTTTTTAGCTCTAAAGAATTCACTGAAAAGTTTTTGCCTGTCTTCAGGTTTCAATCCGATGCCACTGTCTTTAATTTCAGTTACAATGTAATTATCGGATTGGTAAAGATTGATAGTTATTATACCCTGCTCGCGGTTATATTTAATTGCATTGCTGATAAGGTTTGTAAACAAACGTGATATCTCATCGCTGTCGGCATTGATGCAATGTGCAGTGTTATCTTTTTCGAAAACAACCTGCAGACCTTTTTTGCTTATATCAATTTGAAATAGTTCGAGTATTGAAGAAATGATTTCGTGCAAGCAGACTTTTTTAATTTCGCGGTGGACAGTCTTTAATTCCATTCTTGAAATATCCAAAAGATCGTTTACCATTTTAAGCAAACCATCTAATCTTATCATAGATCGGATTTCATAGTCTTTTCTTTGTTCCGGACTAAGTTGTATGGAATCATCATTAAACAATTTTAAGAATCCATACACAGCAGCAATTGGTGCTTTAAGTTCGTGCGAAACCATCGAAACAAACTGTGATTTTACAAATTCAATTTTCTTAAGTTCGGTTATATCTTTAAATACAATTACAACTCCGGCTACATTATCAGTAGAGTGTCTGACAACCGAAGCAGTAACTTCAACAAAAAACTCCCTGTTAGGTTTTAGCTCAATCTGAATGGTATAAGATTTATGCTCGATCGAGACTTCACTGACCAGTTTATTAAAAAGCTCAAGTAATTCCGGACGAAGTTTATCAAGAATATATTCTTCAACTGCAATTGAAGATAGTTCTAAAAATCTTAACGCTGCGGGATTGTAGAGAACAGCAAGCCCTTCTTTATTAATTACAAGAACACCGTCTGTAATTGAATTAATAATTGTATTCAGTCTGGTTTTTTCAAAAGCAACTTCAAGCAAACGCTCTTCGCGTTCCCTTTGCCATTTCTCTGCTTCAAGATTTACTAATCTTTTCTGATATCCTTCCTTAAGATTTGATATAAGCTCTTCAGGCGAAAAAGGCTTTGGAATATAGCTGTGTGCTCCAAGTCTGGTTGCTTCTACTGCAGTTTCATAGCTTGCATAAGCAGTTGCTATAAAACAAACTGTATTTGGATATTTCTTTCTGATTGTCTGAAGGACTTCAAGTCCATCTATATCCGGCATTTTCAGATCAATAACTGCAAGATCAAATTCGGTTTCCGTTCCAAACTTAATTCCTTCCGTTCCATTTTCAGCAGTAGTAACTTCATAACCCTCCATTTCAAGCAATCTTTGTGCACCTATACGAAGACCTTTTTCGTCATCAACAATCAGAACTTTTGGTTTACTTGTACTCATGTTTTTTTTGTGTCATTGCGAAGAAGACTGAAAGAATGACGAAGCAGTCTGCAAGATTATAGATTGCTTCATTCGAAGACTTGTTCGCAATGACCAGCTAGTATTATTTCTTCATTTCATAGAATGCTTCTAACTTCTGAACGAACTCTTCAATTATTACCGGTTTATGAATCAGTGCGTCAGCCTTTATCCATTCTCTCTCTTCAGATGTTGATGCTCCAAATTTAAATCCGGTATCATAGGTTGCCGAAGTTAATATGAAGACAGGAATATTCTTTCCGTGCTCATCATTTTTTATTCTATAACATAGAATAAAACCCGAGTCGTGTTCTTCCATAATTAAATCAATTACGCAGGCATCGGGTTTGGTTTTTTTAAAGGTCTCAAAGCCCTCCCTGCCGCTGTTTGCAGTAATTACTTCATAACCTTTTGATTCAATTAGTAGTTTGTTTTGTTCAAGAAGATCCAGATCGTCATCTACTAATAATATTTTTTTCTTATTGTTCATAAAGCTTCAATTCCTTTATTTGCATTTGTTATCTGATATACTTGATTAGTCGGCAGTACAACTGTAAAAGCAGTGCCTTTTCCTATTTCACTTTTAAATGTAATATTTCCTTTGTGCATTTTAATAATACCGTATGATATTGCCAGCCCAAGCCCGGTGCCTTTGCCCATACTTTTTGTAGTAAAAAATGGAATAAATACTTTACCATGATTTTCTTTTGGTATGCCAGGCCCAGTATCAGAAAATTCGATTTTAACACTATCCCGGTTTAAAGCAAGTGTTATAATCAATTCCTTTTTGCTGTCAATATCTGTCATTGCATCACAGGCGTTTTTAATAAGATTAATAAAAACCTGCTTAAGCTGATCTTCATCGCCTGTAATTCTGTAATTATTTTCTTCAACATCAAGTCTAAAGTTAATTCCGCGATAAGCGGTGTTCATTGCAAATGGTTTTAACAATTCTTTTAATGTTTCAGCCAGATCAAATTCTTTTAGATTAAGTTTTCCTTGTCTTGCAAAGTTAAGAAGATTGGCAACTATATTTTTACATCTGTTAGCTTCTTCAACAATTAATTCAAGGTCTTCAGTTTTCTGATCATCATTAAAAATCTTTTCCAGATCTCTTTTCAACATTGATGCATAAAGTAATATTGTTCCGAGCGGATTATTGATTTCGTGAGCAACCCCTGCAGCAAGCTGTCCAATTGATGCAAGTTTTTCAGCAACACGAAGCTGTTCTTCTGTATTGCTCAGATTATCGTAGGCAGTTTTTAACTCATTAAGAAGATAAGGCAAACACATTTCTTTTTCAGCAAGGTCTTTAGCAATTGCAACTGCATATTCACGACAGGTGGTATAACCGCAGGCACCACAGTTTAATTCGTCTTTAACAGAATATTTTTTTGTCTGTGCTAATATTTCTTTAATCTTTTCTTCAGAAGGATAGGGTCTTCTCTGATTATCCAGACCAAAACTTCTTTTTAGATTTAGTTTTCTTGCATTGTAAAGATTACTTTTCCAAACGTGTTTATCAACATTGTTAATTTTCTCATCAATGTAATTAATAACTTTTTCGCGCCTTGCATAATAATTTAAGTCAGTATCAATTGCCGGTCCGCTTATACATCCCTCGCAAAATAAAATATCTGTAAACTTGGCATTGATATGATTGTTAGCAATCTCATCAATTATTTCAAGAACTTTTTTCTTTCCTTCAACCACAATAATATCTTTTTCAAGAATGTCATCATTTACATCGGTAGTTTTTAATAAACCTCCTGCAAGAGGATAAGCCTTACCCATCATTGCATACGGCGGATCAAATTCGCTTTCCTCATATTCGTCTAAGTTAATGTTACTGTTTACAAACATTTCCTTCAATTCTGAAAATGTAAGTACAGCATCAATTACCCCTGCAACAGCTTCATCTCTTGCCTCGTGCTTTTTGGCTATACAAGGTCCGATAAAAACAATTTTACAATTTGCATCCTCGGTTACTTTAAGGTATCTGCCGATTGCAATCATAGGCGAAACTACTTTTGCAAGATAAGGAACAAGATCAACAAAATATTTTTGAATATAACTAACAACTGCAGGACAGGCAGAGCTAATCACTGTTTTATCTGAATCGCTGTTTATTACCTCCATATAATCATTTGCGATCAGATCAGCACCAAAAGCAGTTTCAATTACTTTTTTAAACCCAAGTTTTTTTAATGCTGCGGGAACCTTTCCATAGTTATCCGGGAATGATGCCGCAAAAGACGGCGCAACAATAGCAATGGTATTGTTAGCTGCAATCAGATCGTAAGCAACATCAATTTCGGATAGAATTTGTTTTGCATCCTGAGAACAGACTTTTACACAATGCCCGCAGACAATACATCTTTCTTCAATAACTTTTGCTTGTCCATCAATAACACGTATAGCTGCAGCGGGACATTCTCTAATACAAGAGTAACATCTTTTACATCTATCGCTTATTGTGCTAACTATTGCGTGATTCATTTTTCTATTGCCACGACCTTCGGGTCGTGGGATAAATTAATAAACAAGTGGGCTTTAGCCCAATTGTAATTTGTCTGGCTAAAGTCAGTATCCTTTTCCAAACACTACCCCGACCTAAAGGTCGGGAATATAATAATTCTCAGTTCTTTAAAATCTTTTTCTTATCAAAATACTCTGTGTGAAGTATCTCGTGAGCTTTGTGAGAATTTGGCTCACCGAAAAATTCTTTATATAAAGTCAATACAGATTCATTTTCATGAGATCTTCTGGTCTTTGCATTTTCATCAATCTTATAAAGTGCCTTAACACGCTTAATGACTTTTTCCGGTTTCTGATGGATAGGCTGCCCGCCTCCGTTTATACATCCGCCGGGACAAGCCATAACTTCTATAAAGTGATGTTTAGAAGTTCCGTTTTGCACCTCATCCAGAATAGGTCCAACATTTCCGATTCCATTTACAACTGCGATACTAACATTGAGATCACCAATTTTTACAGTTGCCTCTTTAACTCCAGCCATACCGCGTATTTCTTCAAACTCCAGATGTTCGAGTTCGGTTCCTGTAATTTTAAAATATGCTGTACGCAAAGCAGCTTCCATAACACCGCCGCTTGTACCAAATATTGCCGCAGCTCCGGTAGATTCACCAAGCGGATTATCAAACTCACTTTCTGGAAGATCGTTAAAATCTATTCCCGCAGTTTTAAAGAATCTTACAAGCTCTCTTGTTGTTAATACTGAATCAACATCTGGCATTGCTTCGGCAGAAAGCTCTGCACGATTAGATTCATATTTCTTTACAGTACAAGGCATAATAGACACTACATAAATATCTGCGGGATCAATTCCCATTTTTCTTGCATAATAAGATTTGAGAACAGCGCCTTCCATTTCGTGTGGAGATTTACAAGTTGAAATATGCTCTAGCACTTCGGGTCTGTTCATCTCAACATATTTAATCCATCCGGGGCAGCAGCTTGTAAACATCGGTAAGCTTCCGCCATTTTGTATTCGGCTGATTAACTCTGTTGCTTCTTCCATAATTGTAAGATCAGCAGCAAAGTTTGTGTCAAATACTTTTTTGAATCCAAGTCTTCTCAATCCGGTTACTAATAAACCTGTAACATCAGTTCCGAGAGGCATATTATATTCTTCACCAAGTGAAGCACGAACTGCCGGTGCAACCTGCGCAATACAATATTTTTTTCTGTCATAAAGTGCGTTTGCAACTTCCTTAATAGAACTCTTTTCTCTAAGTGCAGCAGTTGGACAAACAATTATACACTGTCCGCAAAGGATACAATCGCTTACATTTAATCCTTTATTATATGGAGTAGTAACGATTGAAGTAAATCCTCGTTTTGTAAAATCTATCGCTCCGATTTTCTGCACTTCGTGACAAACACGTACGCATCTTCCACAAAGAATACACTTTGCAGGGTCACGTTCCATTGATGCACTTGAAATATCTATTGCATGGCATTTTGTTTCGCCAACATAACGATGCTCACGTATTCCATACTGCTCAGATAAGTCCTGAAGCTCACAATTTTTATTACGCACGCAAATCAAACAATCCTGCGGATGATTTTCTATTAAAAGCTCAACAATTGTTTTTCTTGCTTTACGAACTCTTGGCGAGTCTGTAGTAACCACCATCCCCTCTGTAACAGGATAAGCGCATGATGGTGTTAGTCCTCTGAATCCCTCGATTTCTACAACGCAAATTCTGCAGGCGCCTGTTGGATCCAGATTTTTTAGATGACATAGTGTTGGTATTGAGATACCAACTGATTTAGCAGCATCAAGAATTGTCATTCCTTCTTCTGCGTTTACTTTTATTCCATTTATTGTTAATTGAACCATTTATAACTCCGAAATTTCAATTTAATGTTTGTGTCACCCTTAGCGTAGCCGAGAGGTGACTATAGTAGTCAGACTTCGATAAATTCAGTCTGCTCAAAGATTTTACCTTTAGTTAATATTTATCGCTTTGAAGCGACAGGTTTCATAACACATTCCGCACTTAATACATTTTTCATCTAAGATGTAATGTGCCTGACCTTTTTCACCAACTATTGCCTCTACCGAGCATTTTCTAATACATATTCCACAACCGGTGCAAAGCTCATTATCAATTGTAAAAGTTAACAGTTCCTTACAAACACCGGATGAACATTTTCTATCATATAAATGTTCTTCGTATTCATGACGGAAATATCTCAATCCACTTAAAACAGGATTTGGCGCTGATTGTCCTAATCCGCAAAGTGATGTATCTTTAATAACATCAGCTAATCTTTGCAAGTGAATCATTCCTTTAAATCTCTGGAGTTGATCAAGTTTGTTTCCATCAGTTCCATATCTTTTTGGTATTCGTTCAATAATTTCAAGCATCCGTTTAGTGCCCTCACGACAAGGAACACATTTACCGCAGCTTTCTTCCTGTATAAATGTTAAAAAGTATTTTGCAACATCAACCATACAGGTTTCTTCATCCATTACAACAAATCCGCCTGATCCCATCATTGCACCAACTTCTTTAAGCGATTCATATTCTACAGGTGTATCAATTACATTATAGGGCAGGCATCCGCCTGATGGACCGCCGATTTGAACTGCCTTAAATTCTTTTTTATCAGGGATACCGCCGCCGATTTTGAAAACTATATCTCTTAATGTTGTACCCATCGGAACTTCGACCAAACCGGTGTTTTTGACATTACCACTTAAAGCAAAAACTTTTGTTCCTTTAGATTTTGCCGTGCCGATTGATGCAAACTTCTGTGCGCCCATCATAATTATTGGCGGAACATTTGCATAAGTTTCAACATTATTAATTACTGTCGGTTTGCCAAACAACCCTGCATTACTTGGATATGGCGGACGAGGTTTTGGCATTCCGCGTTTACCTTCAATTGAACCAATGAGTGCAGTTTCTTCACCGCAGACAAAAGCCCCTGCACCTTTTTTAATTTTTATGTGGAGTGAATAGCCGGTGTTAAGAATATTATCACCCAATATTCCGTACTCTTCACATTTGGCAATTGAGTTTTTAAGTCTCTCAATTGCAAGGGGATATTCTGCCCTGCAATAAATATATGCTACACTTGCACCAATTGTATAAGCAGCAATTGCCATTCCTTCAAGGACTCTGTAAGGATCGCTCTCAAGAAGTGATCTATCCATAAATGCACCCGGATCACCTTCATCAGCATTACAAACCAAATATTTTTGATCCGATTTTTGTTTAAGCGCAAGTTCCCATTTCTTTCCTGTAGGAAATCCGCCGCCGCCTCTTCCTCTTAATCCTGAATCAAGCACTTCTTTAATAACTTCTTCCTGTTTCATCAATCTTAAGGCTTTATCAAAAGCTTTAAATCCACCATTTGCCAGATAAGCATCAATTGAATCAGGATTGATAACACCGCAGTTTGCAAGAACAACTTTATGCTGATATTCAAAGAATGGAACTTGTTTTAAACTGATTATACCATTTGATTTTCCGTGACTGCCAAGAAGTTTTTCTTTGTAAACCTGATTATCTACAAGAGTGGTTTTAATAAATCTGGGAACATCTTTAACAGTAATTTCCTGATAAGAAACTCTGTCTTTACCTGGTAGTTTAATATCAACGATTGGTTCAACAGCACAGTAGCCAATACAGCCCGTACCTTCAATTGTAGCTTCAATATTAAGTTTTTTTAATTCAGCTTCAATTGCTTCTTTTACCTTTGCAGCACCTGAAGCAAGTCCGCAGGTTCCCATTCCAATCATTATAATTGGATGATCGTGCTCTTCGTATTTTAGTCTTTTACGAAGTGAGCTGATTTCTTGTTTACATTTTTCATCGTGATGGCAAAGCGGACCTTCAGTACAGCACTGAATAAAATGTTCGCATGGTTTATCGGTTGTATGCCAGCACTTTTCGCAGCAGAGTTGATTAAAATCTTTCATTTTGATGCCTCAGCAGTCTCAGTTTTATTTACTGTCTGGTATTTTTTTAAAATTTTCGGAATATCTTTAACGGTAATCCTGCCGTGATAATCATCGTTAATTAGTATAACCGGTGCTATCGAACAAGCTCCGATACAGTTAACAACTTCAAGAGTAAAATTTTTGTCGCGGGTTGTTTGTCCTGCAGTTATACCAAGCTCGGTTTCCAAAGCAAAAAGTATATTGGCAGAATTTTTAACGTGACACGCCGTTCCGCGGCAAACACGAATAATGTTTTTGCCAAGCGGAGTTAATCTGAACTGATTATAAAAAGTTGCTACACCGTAAACACGGCTTAGCGGAACTTTTACAAAATCAGAAATATCTCTTAAAGCATTTTCTGGTAAATAACCATAAATGTTTTGAACGTCCTGAAGAAGAGGTATTAAGGAACTTCTGTCATTCGGTTGATAAGATTCAAATATTTTATTATGCATTTTTTTTCCTTAAGTGTTTCGTTTAGTCATTGTAATTGTGCATAGTAAATGCCAGATTTTTTAGGTTAAAAGATGTTTTTAAGTAAAAATTTCAAATCAACTAATAACAATTAGCAATTATCTTTTCTTGCTTTTGAGAAGATATTTATTGAAAAATGGAACAGGATTAGACTTTGATTACAACACTGTATTATGGGGATAATAGAAAGTTGGTTTTGATTAAAATAAATTTAGGATAAAGGTATAATTCTGCAATAATAAACACTCACTTTAAAACTTTTCCCACTCAGCAGCAGCTTCAGGAAAAGGTAAAAGTCCACGAGGAATGGCGCCATCTATAAAAGAATTAATCACTCCATAATTAACAACATAAACATCCATCAATCTTGCCTGATTAATTCTTGTCTGCATTGAACGATGAGTTAACAGGCAACCGCCGCAATGAACTATAAGTTTATACTCTGATAAGTTATCTGGTAAATTATAACTTTGCACAATATCGATCTTTAATTCCTTTTTAGTATAAGCTTTTAACCATTTAGGAATTTTTATCGAATCCTGAGCATCATCTGTAATATGATGGGTACAAGCTTCGGCAATTAGTATCCTATCGCCGTTTTCAAGGTCATTTATTTTTTTCAATCCTCTTATAAACAGAGGAAGATCGCCTTTGTGTCTGGACAGAATAATCGAAAATGTTGTAAATCTGATCTTATCCGGTATATCCTGAATGATCTTTTTAAAAAAGGCACTATCTGCAATTACAAGATCAGGATAAGATTTAAGGTTGTTAATTGTCTTAAGCAGTTCTTTTTCTCTGCAGATAACAACCACTGCATGATCGTCTAGAGCTTCTCTGATAATATGAACTTGTGAAAAAGCAAGTTTATTCTTCGGTAAAGAATTATCATCCGGAACCGTAAGCACTACAACATCACGCGCAGAAATAATATCGTTTATAAGCGGCTTCTCGCTATCCAGCGGCAGCATTCTTATCATTCTTCTTTTCAGTTCATCAAGTCCGGCTTTTTCTTTACAGGATACTTCAAAATGAGTCAGCCTAAGTTCCTTTAATTCATTAAGTAAAACCGGATTTACACCAAATTCAATTTTGTTTACTACTACAATGTAATTTATCTGAATCCTGTCAAGATAACTGAACAATTCAAGTTCCTTACTGTGTAATGTTTCGCGGGCATCAAGAACAACTAATGCAAAATCTGAAGCAGAAAGTATTTTTATTGTTTCTGTTATTCTCTGTCTGCCAAGTTCACCCTCATCATCAATACCGGCAGTATCAACAATCATAACAGGTCCGTAAGGTAAAAGTTCAAACTTTGTTTTAAGCGGGTCAATTGTGGTTCCGGCGACATCAGATACTTTAGATACGTTTTGTTTAAGCAGTGAATTTATCAATAATGATTTTCCAACATTTCTTCTGCCTACGATTGCTATATGAGGGCGCCCGGAATCAAAAATCATAACTAATAAATTTTAAATTTTTAAACATAAAAGGACTGTTGATTATAGTGCAGAGTCCTGATTCAAATACTAATATCCTACCTTGGTTTCAAAAAATGTTCCATACAATAAATTATATTATCCAATTAGAATTGTGCATTTGTGTCTTAATATTATTTCACATTTGTTTAGTAATACCAAGTTCAACAATAGGTTTCTCTTTTTCAAGAAACGAAACAGGAGCTTAATGTCCGTTTATACAATAAAAGATAAGATTGATTTAAGGTTAATAATGAAAGTAAAATTGACTAGCAGAACAATTATAAATCGAGTACATCTTTAATCGAACTGATAATAAAATCTGGCTGTTCATATTCCAATAACTCTTTGGACCTATAACCGTATTCAACTCCGCAGGTAAAACTACCGGCGCTTTTTCCACATCTGATATCGAGTTCAGTATCTCCAATTATTATAGTTTTACTAATCTCCGTATTTAGATGCTTGCAAATAATTACCAAAGGCTCGGGTGATGGTTTGTAAGGAATGCCGTCTCTTCTACCCATTACAAAATCAAAATATCCGGTAATATTAAAATGATCAAGGATTATCTCAGTCTGATCCTGTGCTTTAGTAGTTAAAAGTGAAACCAACTTGTTTTTGTGTTTTAGCTGTTTTAAAACTTCTTTTACTTCCGGATAAAGAGCTGAGTGTTGCAGCTGCTGAAAATAAATTATTTTATACGAGTCTATGAATTCTTCAAGATCAGATACTATAATATTAAATGAGTCAAAGATATCCTTAAAATGCTGTCCTATCTTCAATGAAAACTCTTTTTCATCCAGTTCATTCTTTATCCCGAGTTTTGCTAAGGTTAGTATAGTTGAGTTAAAAATTGTTTTGCTTGAATCAATCAGAGTTCCATCCATATCAAAACAAAAATGTGTTATACTTCGTTCTGAATTGTCTTTAAGATCATTCTTTCTCACTAAAATACCTGTACCTTTTCTAATAGCATTAAATTTTTTATTTACAATTGCTAAAATACTGCATTTGCCTGATTGATAAACATATATTGATTTTTCATTTTTAGACAGAATGTAAATTTCTTCTCAAAATATTTTTGTTTAAGAATATTTTACAAATTGATTGTTAAAACAATGAAAATTTTAACACAATTAACTGGCATAAATTTTTGTATAATAATACTTCACAATAAAAAGGAGTCATATATGAAAAAATCTTTTTTTCTTTTCTTTGTTCTGTTTGGTCTAACATTAGGCTTAAATCAAAATCTTTTTGCACAGAATGAACCTGTACTTTATTTCTGTGAAAAATATGGTAAAAATGGTGAGGTTGGTGTAAGTGATAGATTTACTACCGGCTATTTAACCGTAATGGTTAAGTGTGATTATGCACTTGACTTAGAAGATGTTTCAATACAATTTGATAAGTATAATCCAAGAACCGGAAAATTTGAATACTATAAAAGTTTTAGTTACTCTGTTGAACCAGATATGAAGTACATATACTTTTCTAAAAATTCTGAGAGCGACATGAAGTTTGAAGAACCGGGATTCTACAGGGTTTTCTTACTTGACGATAGTGATAAAACAGTAGCAAGTGCTTTAATCGAAATCATAAGCCGATAATTTTCTTTTTATAATTAGGCGGCACTCGTGCCGCTTTTTTTATTTTAAATAAAATAATTTCATGTCATTTCATTAAATTGCCTAAAGGAAATCTAATTATGATGAAACTGAACTTAGGCTGTGGTAAGGACTTAAAACAAGGATATGTTAATCTTGATATTGTTGATTACGGCGGCAACCAGATTCACGATATAAATAAGTTTCCTTACCCTTTTCCGGATAATCATTTTGATGAAATTTATGCTTCGCATGTTCTTGAACATATTGAAAATTTTAACAGAACTATAACTGAGCTTTACAGGATACTGAAACCAAACGGGATTATGATTGTTTATGCCCCGTTTTTTTTGAACACAAAATATTTTGGCGACCCAGATCATAAGATTCCATTTTCAATTCGTACTTTTGATAATTACGAATATATTGGAAATCGAAAATTGAAATTTTATGAAAAGTGGAAACTGCAGCATCGTACTAACTATGAAACAGGCGCACAGTTTGAGGTTTTGGATAAAAAATTCATCACATCTCATTTTTCTATCCTTAAGTGGATGGATTTTTTTGTTAACATCGAGCCGGTTATGTATGAAAGATTTTTTGCTGGGATCTTTTCACCTGAAGAGGTTTACTTTAAGTTAAGAGCAAAAAAAAATAATTAATACTGATTCGTGTACTGAAAACTTAACGCAGTCTTTTCTTAACTCTAAAATCTCCTACTACTAAATGCACAAAATTATGAGGGTAGCATTTTATTTTGAATTGAATACTAAAATTTAATTTCATTAACTTTGCTCAACATTTTATAACAACAAAAAGAAGTGAGATGAAGAAACTACAAAAATTAATTTTACCATTATTAATTATACTTGTCTTTTTTATTATCTATAGATTTTACTTTGCCAAAAGCGGACTTGGCTCATTTGACGATTTTGATCCAAATAATACCGCCGTTAAAGAAATACGGGTTCAATTAGTTGTTGATCGCGGAATCAGCAAAAAAGGTGATGGTTTTGTTTTTTATGCTTCGGATAAAAACGGAAAAATAATGATGGTAAATGGAGAGGTTGATTTACCTGAGGGTTTTGAAAGTGCTGATATAATAATCCTCAAAGGGCATTTAAGCTCTAACTCATTTCATGCTCATGAGGTCAGTTTAAATTAACAATGAAAAGTTTTGAGCTAGTATCCAATTACCAGCCATCCGGTGATCAGCCTGAAGCTATCAAACAGCTTGTAGAAGGTATGGAACGAGGAGACAAGTTCCAGACTTTACTCGGTGTTACCGGAAGCGGAAAAACTTTTACAATTTCAAATGTAATTGCTCAAACAAAAAAGCCAACATTAATAATCTCGCATAATAAAACCCTGGCTGCTCAGTTATACTCAGAGTTTAAAGCTTTCTTTCCAAATAACGCTGTTGAATTTTTTATAAGTTATTATGATTACTATCAACCAGAAGCTTATGTTGTTTCGCGTGATATTTATATAGAAAAGGATTTTTCTGTTAATGAGGAAATTGACCGGCTGAGATTGAAAGCTACAACATCACTGATTGAAGGCAGAAGAGATGTGATTGTTGTTGCAAGCGTCAGTTGTATATACGGAATAGGTGCACCTGATGAATATGCAAAACAGATTATATTTATCAAAAGGGGAGAAAAGATTGATAAGAAGAAATTACTCCGAGAACTGATAGATATTTATTATGTTAGAAATGATACTGAATTTAACCGCGGAACTTTCCGTGCACGCGGCGATGTGGTTGAAATAATACCGGCTTATCAGGATGAAGAGGCAGTTCGTATTGAGTTTTGGGATAGTGATGTTGAGAAAATTTCAATAATAGATATTGTAACCGGAAAAATAATTCGTGATGTTGATTCTGTTCCGGTTTATCCTGCAAAGTATTTTGTTACCGATAGAAACAAAATGCAAAAAGCAATTTATAACATTGAAAGAGAGCTTGCTGAAAGATTGAATGTTCTTCGCAAAGAAGAAAAATATCTTGAAGCACAACGTCTTGAACAGCGCACTAAGTTCGATATCGAAATGATGAAAGAAATCGGCTATTGTTCGGGTATCGAAAATTATTCGCGCCATATGGATTTACGCGCCCCGGGTTCGCGCCCATCTAATTTGTTCGACTATTTTCCGGATGATTATCTATTAATTATAGATGAATCACACGTAACCATTCCCCAAATCCGTGCAATGTATAACGGCGATAGAAATCGCAAACAAACTTTAGTTGATTATGGTTTCAGATTACCTTCTGCACTTGATAACCGCCCGATGACATTTGTTGAGTTTTCTGAAATGCTTAATCAGGTAATTTTTGTCAGTGCCACTCCGGCTGATTATGAACTTGAAAAAAGCGGTGGGGTGGTTGTCGAACAAATTATCCGTCCGACCGGTTTGCTTGATCCCGAAATCGAGGTAAGACCAATAAAAGGACAGATCGATGATCTTATCGCCGAGATAAGAAAGCGGGTTGAAGTTAAGGCTAGAACACTCGTTACTACTCTTACAAAAAAAATGGCTGAAGATCTTTCGGATTATCTTGATAAAATCGGAATTCAGGTTCGCTACATACACAGCGATATTGATTCATTGGAACGTGTTGAGATTTTGCGTGATTTAAGATTAGGTGAATTTGACGTACTGGTCGGAGTTAATTTATTAAGAGAAGGTTTAGATCTGCCTGAAGTTTCTCTTGTTGCAATTATTGATGCTGATAAAGAAGGATTTTTACGAAGTGAAAGATCACTGATGCAAACAGCCGGAAGAACCGCTCGTAATGCAAACGGCAAAGTGATTATGTATGCAGATAAAATTACTGACTCAATGGCAAAGACAATAAATGAAACAAAGCGAAGAAGAAAATTGCAGCAGGAATACAACGAGAAAAACGGCATTGTTCCGGCAACGATTTATAAATCTCTTGATGATATTCTCAGTTCAACTTCAATTGCAGATATTAGAAAGAAAGAAGTAAAGGAAAGTTACGGATTTTCTAAAGTTGCAGAACCTGTCTTAAAGTATATGAACAAAGAACAAAAAGAAGATTTAATAGAACAGCTTACCGATGAAATGCACAAGGCAGCAAAAGACCTTGAATTTGAAAAAGCAGCCAACCTTCGTGATGAAATTCAGAAGCTTAAAAAACTTGTCGGATAACTTTGTGTCTTTGCGGCTTAGTGTGAAAAATAATTCTTGTCTTCCGCTAAAAAGCAGATCGGCTAAGATAGTTTTATAAATGCAGCTAATTCTTTCTCGATTGGCTCGTTTGAATAAGTAACCATTTCTAAAAATAATCCGGAAGGCGGAGCAGTAAATTTAACAGGTTCGTTTGTTCTATTATTTAGATAGAACAAAATATCTTTTTCGGATTTTCTTCCTCTTCCAACTTCAGCTAATACTCCGGCAATTCTTCTTACCATTTTCCAGATAAAGTGCGAGCCAGTAATTCTTATTAAAATTAAATCACCATCTTCTTTTAGCTGAATATCATCTATTAAAACTTTTGTGGATTTTTCCTCAGGCTCATCATCAGAAAAAGATGCAAAATTATTCATACCAAGAAACAACTTTGCTGCAGATTCCATTTTCTTAAAATCAAGTTCATCTTTAATCCACCAGACAAAGTTTTTACCAAAAGCTGTTCTTCTTCTCGAAATCTGATAAAGATAACTGCGGGATTTAGCATCGTGTCTTGCATGGAATTCTTTACTTGCCTTTTCAACTTCTAAAATATTTATATCGTGAGGTAAAAGATCATTTAATTTAATTCGTATTATTTCAGGAGCTAAAATTGTTTTTGCATCCAGATGCGCAACCTGACAAATTGCATGAACTCCGCTGTCAGTCCTTCCGGAACCTTGTAAATCGATAAAGTCATCACCAAAGACTTCCTTAGCTGCCTTAATAATCGTACCCTGAATAGTTTTTGCGTTTTCCTGTTTTTGCCAGCCGGAATATCGTGTGCCTTCATATTCGATATAAAGTTTATATCTGGAAAAATTCTGACTAAATGCTTTAGACTTATCCTGAGAAAACCTTGATCGCTTTGATTTATTAGCTGGCTTATTGCTAAACCTGTTTTTTGAATGGAATTTTTTCTCTATCAATTAAGTCTCAGTGTTTCTTCTGCATAATCAAACTGGGTTTCGTAAACCCGGATTTTAACAGACGAAATATTAGGAGGTAATGATGTTTTTTTAATTTCAGATAAAAGATAAGTGCAGATGTTCTCAACAGTTGCTAAAAAGTTTACAACAACTTTTTTAGAATTAATTTTATCCAAAAATTCTATTACCGGAGTATCATTAATATTAACCATAAATGAATGGTCAAGTTTTTCAATTACCGGATTAATAGTTTTTTCAACATCATAAAAATCAATCACCATTTGGTTTTTATCTAATTCACCTTCAAACTCAACAATCATTTTATACGAATGTCCGTGAATATTTTTACATAATCCAAAATGCTCAGGAAGTCTGTGTCCCATTTCCCATCTGAATTCTTTTGCTATTTTCATTATACTCCTTTTGTTTGCGGATGCCATATAAATTTATGCATCTGAAGTTGAAATCTTACGTTTAATTTATCCTCTAAAATCCAGTTTACTAATTGAACAGGTTCAAGTTTGCCGAAAACAACTGAAAATAAAATCTTACATTTATTTTCAAGATTATATTTATTTAATATCTCAATTGACCAGTTGTAATCCTCCCTGTTCCCTATTACAAACTTTAATTCATCAACAGGTTTTAAGAAATTAATATTTTCATAAAGGTTTTTCTTTTCCATTCCGCTTGATGGACATTTTAAATCCATAATTACTTTTACTCGTGGATCGATATCTTTTATGGATAAACTTCCGCTTGTTTCTATTAAAACTTCAAATCCATTATCACAAAGCTGTTTCATCAAATTCAAACATTCATTCATCTGAAATAAAGGTTCGCCGCCGGTAATTTCAACAAGCTTACAATCGTATTTTTTTACCTCAGAAATAATTTCCTGAACAGAAAGATCTTTACCATCATAAAAAGCATATTCTGTATCGCAATAAGTGCATCTTAAATTACAATATGTTAGCCTAACAAAAACACAGGGTAAACCTGCATAAGTGCTTTCTCCCTGAACCGAATAAAAAATTTCATTAACCTTAAGCATAAAAAGTGCGTTTTTAAACTATTTTCCAATTATTTGTGGGCAAAGTTACTAAAGCTAAGTTTGACATCAAACGAGCCATTAACTATATTTGACCCGCATTTTTAAACTAATTATAAGGTTCTTGTAAATGGCTCATCATAAATCGGCAAAGAAGAGAATACGTTCATCTGAAAGAAAAAAAGCAGTGAACAAAATGACAGACTCTAAGATTAAAACTGTTGTAAAGAAAACATTAGCAACCGATAAAAAAGAAGAATTAGAAAAATTATACAAAGAAGCTATTTCTGTTTTGGATAAAGGAACTTCAAAAGGCAGATTACACAAAAACACTGCGGCAAGAAAAAAATCCAGATTAACAAAACACTTAAATAAAGTTACTTCTGAAAAATAAGTTTTTGATTTTATGATTTACAAAAAAAGCTCTTCATTTGAAGAGCTTTTTAGTTTTAAAAGAAATTTTAATTTTACTTTGTTAGCAACATTTTCTTCACGTCAGTAAAACTACCAGCTTGCAATTTATAAATATACATTCCACTTGGTAATTCTGAAGCATTAAAATCCACTTCGTAATTTCCTTCTGCTTTATTTTCATTTACAAGTGTTGTTACTACTTTTCCTAAAACATCATAAACTTTTAGTGTTACCAATCCTTCTTCTTTAATAGAGTAAGAAATTTTTGTGCTTGGGTTAAATGGGTTAGGATAATTCTGATCTAGTGTGTAATTACTTACCACTCCGCTTATCTTCATTTTATCAAGTATGTTCTGTCCATACTCAATTGTTACAGATTGAACCGGTTAAGCATTATTTTCTTCATCAATAGCAGTAATTCTGTATTCTGCTTCTCTATCTCCGCCTGATGCATTGTTTATTGAGTAATCAATATATGAAGATGTTGTGCCTGATAAGTTTGCAAGTTCTGACCAGCTTGATCAGGTTCCATTTAAAGGTCCTGTTCTTCTTTCTATTTTATAGGCATCCGTTGAATTACCTCTTACATCCGGCTCATTGTTTAATGACCAGGTTAATCTGGGATAATAATTTGTACCTGATTGATAAGCTGCTACTGAATAGTTCAATAATTGTGGAGAAGACCACGTGCTGCTATTTATACCTCTTTCTTTTACGTAAAGGTTAACAAAAATACCTGGCACTAAAACATCGTAAAAATCGAAAAGTTTATCACAGCCGCTTTGTACCCCTTCATTACCGTCAGCAATTGTTACACCTTGTGTACTTTCCCAACTATTATTAGTTAAATTTTTATCTCTTGTTCTTACGTAACCATTCGAATGAAATCCGACATGAGCTTTATTTGATGAAAGTGATATTGTTGGCCAACCTAAACCATCCTCAGATTCATTTACTACATAATGATTTGATGGATAAAAGGATGCATATAAATAGTAATGAGTTTTATAACTACTCGATCCATCATATTCCGAGTAAACAATATGAAGTCCTCGAGAATCATAAGCATTATCAACACTGTTACAATTTTGGTTATTCAAACTTATAGGATATTGAGCTGCCCAGGTACCATTTGAATAATTATAAATTTTTTGTAACAATACTATTTCCAAGCCGATAACTTATAAACATATTGTCGTTATCACCTGCTATGTGTGGGAATTCGGCGCCACCGGAGGCTTCAATTGTTGTAGTAGTTTGAACACTTCCTGAGCTGTTCAATCTGTAATATTTAATTGAGCTTGAAGAATTTGAATTCTGAGCTACGACGTGGATGCCATCTCTATTCGTAAAATTATCAAGCTGAACAAGATTCGGCTCATAAATAGTCGTAGTTATAATATTATTCCAGGACTGTGCAGTTATGCATCCTGAAATTAAAACGATTATTAAGAATAACTTTTTCATATTATTATTTTCTATAAAACTATTTAAGTAATATTGTTTTTATTGTTTTGGTGTAATTATTGGCTCTAAACCGAATTAAATACACCCCTGCAGGTAGCAATTTGCCATTACTATCCTTTGCTTCCCAGTTAATTGAATAACTACCGGGAGACATTTCTTTATCTAATAGTGTGGTTATTTCTTTCCCTAAAACATTAAATACTTTCATTGTAGTATGTGATGCCTCAAATACATCAAACTTTATATTTGTATTCGGATTAAATGGGTTGGGGTATGCCGGAAAAATATTGTAACTGCCTGGAAGTATATCTTCTTCACTTTCAACTTGGACAGTGAAGTCTGGTTTATAAATCCAGTTAAACCATTTAATGGAGCCTAATCCGGGAGGATCATCCCACATATTTATTAATAACTCTTCTCTTTCATCATCAATTAAATTGTAAAGATTAGCTCCGTAGTAACCCATATAATTGGTTTCCCAACTATGCTGCTTGTAATAAAATACTTCATAAGTATGATGATTTAGACTGCCGTTAAACTTCAGAATCAATACAGTCATATCAAGCCCGAAAAGAACTTCTTCCTGTCCATCTTTATCAACATCAATTACCTGAATATTTCCTGCATCAAAAGAAAATATTCCTAGCAGGTCAATCCTGCCAACTACTTCGTAGCTATTATCTCCGTTGGCTTCAAAAATTGTTATTCTTGTTATCCCTTGTCCGCTGTAAAATGCGTCCCCGCCAATCCATATTTCTTTTTTGCTGTTTCCATCTATGTCATTTGTTTCAGCACATAAATATGCATTATAGGTTTCAACCATTCCCTGCCAGTTGGGCGCATAACAGTTATCTCCACAGTTTTCTATTGAAAGAACTTTACCGTGAACACTACCAGCCAAAAATTCTGTTTTTCCATCCTGATCGAAATCTCCAATGGAAAAGCCTCCATAGTACAGATCAATCATACTATGATCGAATTGAAAGACAGAATCGAAATTGGGAATATATGGATCATATTCATAAATATTTATATGCTGATTCAAGGTATAGAATATCTGATCAGTTAATGCATCACCATCCCAATCTCCAAAGTAGTTATCGTTTTGCTGAGTCGATGAATCAATAGGATCAAATATAAATGCCAGATTTGTTGCTAAAGAAGAATCAATATTTTTAGAATAAAATAAAAAAGTGTTTACATATGCTTGCAAAGTTGTATCTACTGCATTTTTTATCAAATGTAATTCTTCTTTACTATCTTTATCAATATCAATGATGGATCTTGCCATAACTGTATTGCTATCGTACTTATGAGCAAAACTAAAACCACCTTGCGCATTCATTTCATATGCAACAATATCGGAATATGGTCCAGTATAAGCTTTCATCTGACCATAAAGTTCGGGTCTACCATTATTATTGACATCTCCAACAAGTAAGGTTCTAAAATTACCAAGTGGTACTTCCTGCCAGAATTTATACTTCTGGTAATAAAGAGTTGTATCAATTGTTGCAAGGTCTATTATTGTGCTATCGTAGTTTGGGGAGTAAACTTGTTGCTGGATATCGGATTCTGGATACTGGTAATCACGAATGTTTTTATAAAGCACCTTTCCATTTGGGTATTCAAGTTTAAGTATATCTTTTTCAACTTCTGTTACCTTAACATCTTTACGGTTTTTAAGCTGCTGTAGTTTTTCTTCTTTGCTTTGTTGAGCAAAAAAGGTACTACTTAAAACGAATATTAGACAACAGACAAATATTTTACTCATCTCAATAACCTTATTCTAAAATTTTTAGGGAAAGAAACATTCATTTGTTTTAAGCTATGTAAAACCAGCGGAATAACGTAGCAATGCAGGGGGTGTAATCTGCGGTTGTATGAACACTTTATAAGTTTCATACTGAAATAAAATAAAAGTAATAATAAAAAGCACCATTATTTTCTCCGCCTGAGAAAATAAAGATGAAATTATTATGCCGTATTTAGGTAAGTAGAGATCTTGGGGATTTAATGTAAAAACAAGTTTATTTTTTTCATTAAGCACTGCTTAAAATTTATTGTGTTACTCAGTGTTTCAATACTTGGTCGTAAACGACAAAAAAGACACAAAGTCAAATTAAATTTTTATTTAAAAGCTTACTACTCACCAAATAAAAAGAGGTTTAACAACTTAATTCTTTACCTAAACATCACTCAACAATTCCTTGCCCTCTGTTTCAGGGATGTAAAATCTAACCGGTTTTATATTTCCGTTTTTATCTTTTTCTGCTTTAACTTTTTTCTTTATAAGAACACTGTGTTCGATAGAAACACCATCTTCTACAATCGAACCGAACAAATAACTTGATCCTTTTATTAAAACATTTTTTCCTATACGTAACGGAAATTCATCACTGCCTGTCATATTAACACTTGATTCAATTGTTGAGTTTTCTCCAATTACAATGTTTCCTTTAATAATATCGCCCCAGAGTATTTTTACATTGTCTTCAATTGTTAAAGTCTGATTTGGGAAAGTTGATAAGTGAACAATACGCCATATCTTTATATTCTTACCGAAAACAACATTGCCTTTAATATAAGCTGCTCTGCCAATTTCAACATTATAATTAAGCTTTACTCCATCACCAACATAAGCACCTTTATCAATTTTAATATCAAGCGGAATTCCTTTTTTGTCCATTTCTAACAAATCATTTACAACAGAATCGTGAATAAAAAAATCATCCGGATCATCAATCTGAATTATGTTTTTCAATTTTTCATAAACATTTCTTCGTGCAATTTCATCCATTTCCTTTAGCACAGATTTATCATTAAATCCCATTACAACATATTGTTCTTTAGGACTTACAGCACCAACTGTATAGCCTTTTTGATTGAATAGTTCAATCAAATCTGTAATGTAAATTTCATTTTGTGCATTGTTGCTGGAAATTTTATTTATCAATTCAACAAGTTTTTTATAATCAAAGGCATAAACACCCGAGTTGAATTCGTTCGTTTCAATCAATTCTTTTTTAGTATAAGAATATTTTTTGCTGCGATAAGTTACCTCGTAAGGTTTATCATCAGGCAAAGCAAGTATATCTTTAAACTCCATAATACGAACAACATTTCCATCGCCGTTTATATCTTTTGTTCTGATAATCCTTCCGTAAGAATTCTGCATTGGATCACCAGCATAAATTCCTGTAAGCACCATCATATCTTTTTTAGATGAGATAAAATCATTTCTAAATTTTTTCATCGATTCATCATCAAGTAAACCCATATCGCCAGGCAGTACATAAACAATACCGTCTTTAAACTCGTTTTCAATTTCTTTAAGCGCAACCTGTACTGCGTGTCCGGTTCCATTTTGCTGTTCCTGAAATGCAAATTTATTTGATTCGCGTTTTCCAATAACTTCCATAACATCAAGTGCTTTTATGCCAACAACAATAACTGAATTAATGTTATCGATGCCAAGTTTGCAGGCATTGTAAACACGTTCAACAGTAGGAATTTCCCAAATTTTGTGCTGCATTTTTGATGTTTGAGATTTAATTCTTTTTCCGTGACCAGCGGCAAGAATTATTGCTGCTTCTTTAGTATCGTTAAATTTGCATGAATCCTGCCGGGCTCTTAAATAAACTTCTTTGGAATAATTTTCACTCATTAAATTCTTCTTATTTAATTACTCAAATTGTTTATTAAAAATTAATTAAAGGGTATTCGTATTCCAAACCTTTGCATTTTATTCTGAAGCTTAAATGATTAACTTTGCCCGTAAATTTTACATCAAACAATGGATAATAAATGAAAAAAGTTCTCTTAACATCAATATTAACAATTATTTTAATTAACGGAATTTCTATTGCACAATCAAGCGGTTTTGGTATAGGAATAATTGCAGGAAAACCCACAGGACTAAGCGCTAAGTACTGGACTACCTCCTCAACAGCTTTCGATTTTGGATTAGGTTACTCGTTTGAAAAGAACAGCCGGCTGTACCTGCATGCCGATTATTTATTTCATTCAAGCAATATATTTAATTCAACAGAAAATTTTTCTTTGTATTATGGACCTGGTGCAAGACTACGTCTTGTTGAATATGGCAGCTCAAGATTAGGGATAAGATTCGATGTTGGTATTGTCTGGATACCTCGTAATGCCCCTGTAGATGTCTTCTTTGAAATAGCACCTTTGATGGATATAATTCCTGAAACAACTTTCTCGTTAAATGGCGGTATTGGTGTTAGATTTTATTTCAGATAATATCATTTTCAGGTTTAACGGATTTAAGCAGAGCAAGGTTTAAACCAAAAGTAAACCAGATTAAGGTGGTTATCTCGTGATCCCAAAAGTTTAGCTCGGTTAATCCTGAAACTAAAAATCCAATAAATGCAGCAAAAGCGCCTAATGAATATGAGGCAATAAAAGGTTCTGTTTTAACTGCAAAATATATTTTTAAGTCGATTAAAATTATTTTATAGAATAAAAAGCAAACCGCCGATAATCCAAATAATCCAAGTGTAGCCAGTATGTGTATAAAATTATTATGCAGATGCCCCTGGATTTCTTTTTGATAAGGCTTTTTATAAATCTTAAAATATTTTGCAAGATCAATATCACCAAGACCAAAAATCGGGCGGTCTAAGAACATTTTGAAACCTGCAGACCACAAAGCAAGTCTTCCCAAATTTGAGGGATGATATGGATCAATTATGCTCAGCAGACGGCTGCGCTTGCTATCTAAGTGTGTTAAATAAAGTTTATTGTTATCTGCGCTTATCCCTTGCGGAATGTATCCTAAATTTATCTTATTAATAAGCTCAAAGTTATCCGGCTGTTTATGTTCAACAATATACACATTTGCATCAAGCGATAAGACAAAAAACTTATCGTCTGCTTTAACTATTTTTTGAACATTTGTTATTGCATCAAAGTTATTGAGAAGCTTATAGTTTGTTGAATCTATCCTATAAACTTTAAAGTCAGTTAGTGTTGATGTAAAAATATATGGGTATGAATAGTAGAAGTACTTTAGCTTACTTGAATCTGAAAATAATATTTTGCCGGGGTAATGATTTTCTAACAGTTCATAAATTTCAAATCCACCCTGATCTTTTTTAAGTGCGATATGATTTGAATCCACATAAATATTTGTAAATCCTGAGAACTGGTGATATTGGAATTTCTCTGCCGGGTTTTGAGGATTAGTAAAAACAGTTAAGCCGCTATCTTTATCAACAACAAACAGATTGTTATTTAACACAGCATAATCGTAAGTCATTCCGGGTGAAATAAATTCACTAACAATGCTCAGCCCGTCGTTTTTATTTTCAAGCAATAAAAACCTGGTATCAATCAGATAAGCCAGATAATAATTATCCTGCCATTTGGAAAATTTAATTACAGCACCGGGCAAATCAACTTTTTTATGAAGTGTGGAGTCTTTATAAATTTCCAGTCCTTCATTATAGTCGCTGATTATAATCTTATCATTAAGAGGATAAACATCATAAGCTTTCCCTTCTGTAGAAATAGTTCTTTCCAGTACCGGATTATTATTTGATAACTCATAAACATTAACCTCACTAACATTCTTTAGTGTCAGAAAGAATATAAAGATTAAAACCAATCCGGGAATAATTATCTTCCATTGTTTTTTAAGAATCAGGATTATCAATATACCTGCTGCAGCTCCCATCCAGCCGGTACGCTTATATGTTGAAAACAATGCAAGCAATGAAAGTGCAAATCCTGCAAATAATAGTATCTTGTTTTTAACTGAAGTTTTTTCGTTGATAAAAAAGGCAAATAAGAAGATAACCGTAAAGGTTAGTATCTCACTTGCTGTTATAGGATATTGAAATACAGAAGGACCAGATTCTGTTATACTGTAAAGATTTGAAATATAATGATGAAAAGAGTAATACAGATAAATCATTATTGTTACCAGTGTACCGCCAATATATATTTTAAAAACTCTTTTCGCTTCGCTAAAATTACTAATAGAAGCAACTGTAGTATAAATCATCGGGATAAGAAAATATCTTTTCATCAAACCTTGTAAGGCTTCTTCTTTGTAGGGAGATAAAAGAAGAGAAATGAGTTCCGAAAGCATATACCAGATCAGCGGTAATTCGAGTCCTGATTTACTAAATGGATTTTCTCTTGTTAACCAATACTTTGCAAGCAGTAAAAGTAAAACACCGTAATATCCTATCTGATTAATAAAAATTGAATTGCTTATACTTAAAAGGAAAATAATTAAAAATACAATGATCAGTCTGTTTATAATTTTTACAAATGGTTTGTTATCTTTAATCATTATTATCCCTGAACTGCATTTCAAAAAGTTTTTTGTACAACCCTTTTTCTTCGGAAATTAATTCTTCGTGAGTACCTCTTTGAATAATTCTTCCTCTATCAAGCACTAAAATAGTAGTTGCATTTCTGATTGTACTTAATCTATGTGCAATAACAAATGTGGTTCTGTTTAGCATCAATCTTTCAATGGCTTCTTGCACAAGTATCTCCGATTCATTATCAAGTGCAGAGGTTGCTTCATCAAAAATCATAATAGATGGATCTTTTAATAAAGCGCGTGCAATTGTCAGTCTTTGTCTCTGTCCGCCTGAAAGTTTAACTCCTCTTTCACCAATTATTGTTTCATAACCTTTAGGCATTTCGGATATAAAGTTGTGTGCATTAGCAGTCTTCGCTGCATCAATAATTTTTTCCATTGGATAATCAATTAATCCATAAGCAATATTTTCAGCAACGGTAGTATTAAATAAAAATGTTTCTTGTGTAACAATTCCCATTTTTGCACGAAGTGATTCAACTGTCAGCTGCTTGATATTAACTCCATCAATTGATATGATGCCGGCAGTAGGGTCATAAAATCTTGGAATAAGATCTGCTAAAGTAGATTTACCGCCTCCGCTTGGACCAACAAGAGCAATTATTTCTCCACGTTTAACTTTAAAACTGACATCATCCAAAACATTAACCTCGCCATCAGAATACCTGAATGAAACATTGTCAAATACTATTCTATCCTTAAACTGTATAAGATCAACAGCATCAGGAGAGTTTTTAATATGCGGCTCAGTATCAATGATTTCAAAAATTCTATCTGCAGCTGCACTCGCTTCTTGAATTCTGTTATTAACACTGCCAAGTTCTTTAATTGGCGGCATCATCTGAAATATTGCAAACAGAAAACCGAGGAATTGACTTGCGTTTAAACTTTTATCAACAAGCACAAGTAATCCGCCGTAGTAAATGATAATTACTCCAATGATTATACTTAGTATCTCGGTTATAGGTGAAGATAAATTTCTGGTTCTTACAGTTCTTAGAACCATTTTAAAATAATTTTTAGTTTCTTTTTTAAATCTCTCGTTTTCAAATTCTTCCATGCCAAATGCTTTAACTATTTTTACTCCGGAAATTGTTTCCTGCAAAATGCTTGTGATTTCTGCAAGCTTGGTTTGAAGAACTATGGTAAGTTTTTTTAATCTGTTGCCAATCCAGGCGATTATCAGGCTAGCAGCCGGTACGATAATAAATGCAAATAAAGAAAGCTGCCAGCTTATACTAATTGTGATAGCAAGAAAAACAATTATTGTAAGAGGTTCTTTTATTAGATTTGAAAATGTTGCAGAAATACTCGATTGCACTATATTTACATCATTTGTAAATCTTGATATAAGATTACCGACTCTTTCAGACTTAAAATATCCAATTGGCAGTTTGTGCAAATGCTTATAGGCGTCATCTCTCAGATCTTTCATTGATGCAAATTCAACAAAAGCCATAAAGTAACTTTGCATGTAAGAAAAGAAATTTTTTAACAGAAAAGCAACAAGAATTATAGAGCATATCTTAATCAAAATTTCAATTTTATCTCCGGTTAGTATAAAGGTATTGAATGTATTGACAATGTTATCTTTAATTGACAATATCCAATCGGGTAAGAAACTGCTTGAAGATGTTATTGGACTTGTCTGACTAATATTTTGAGCTGATGCTGAGTCCTGAAATAATGTATCTAATAAAGGAATAGTCAGATAAACTGAAATGCCGTTTAGTATCGCAAATAATATTGTAAACACAAAGGTTAGTCCGATATGTTTCCAGTAGGGTTTTGTATAAGATAATATTCTGTAGTATGAATTCAATTTTTTAATCTCTTAAATATTCTTAATGCTGCAGCCGCCATTAAGTTTAATAATTTTAAAATCAGCCATTTTGTTTAAGTTAAAAATTCTGATATGTAAAGCCTTATCTATTCCGGAATCAAATATTAGAAAATCCCCAATTAGTATAAAATATTTTAAGGGCAGGTTGTTAAATAATGTTTTCGTTTTCTTTTCCTTTAAATCCAAAACTGCAATAAACGAACTCATTTGTTCTGTTGTATCTTTATTCTCCTTTTTTTCAGTCAGCAGCAATATCAGGTTTCTTTTATTCTCAGCCCAACCAGCCTGAACTACTTTTTTCTTGTAAAAAGGAGTTTTTATTTCTTTATTGGATGAGTTCTGAAGAATCCCTAATGAATCTTTTTCCTCTATAATTGTAAACATTTCATCTGGTGATACATATTGAGGCTCGGGCATCCTGGTAACAGGATAACCGTCTTTTGTAAGATCAAAGATATCAGTTTTATCTGATAGGAGTTTGCCGAACTTATTATATACTTGTGTATTCTTGTTTACATAAGATGCAATTATCTTATCTATAGAATTAATTATTAAAGTAAAGCGGTCTTTATCTAACCAATACGCGATTATCTGTATTCCATCCTCAAGTTGAGTTATAAACTCTGCTTTCTTCAATTCAAAATTTATTCTGTATAATCTTCCTCTTTCAATTGCAGGCTGAGATGATTTTAATCTTTGCTTTTGTTTGGTTATAAAGAAAGCTGAATTATAGTCCGGAGAAGTAATTAAATTAATAACGCGTTCTTGTTCTGAATTCCAGAACATTTTTATTTTATCATTCTTTCTATCATATCTGTATAATGAAGGTCTTCCATTATAATTACCAACAAAATAAAACCCACTAAATTCGGTAAGCTTTGCTTCTTTGATCAGCTTATTTAATGTTTCTTCATCAAGCGAACCTTTGTCTGTATCGCTGCAGCTGAAAAGTAACAAAGCAATAATAAGGACAAAAATATTATTAATTAATCTTTGCTTAAACACTATCCCCTCGGGTGATATTGTTTATGAATTTGTTTGATGTAATCCCTGTCAATATGTGTGTAAATCTGAGTAGTAGAAATATCTGCGTGTCCAAGCATTTCCTGTACAGCGCGCAAATCTGCTCCGCCTTCCAACAAATGTGTTGCAAATGAATGTCTGAATGTATGCGGATGAACATCCTTTTTTATATCAGCTTCTTTAACATATCGCTCAATAATTTTCCAAACTCCCATTCTGGAAAGTTTTGTGCTTCTTGAATTTAAGAAGAGATAGTTTTCGCTTTTTATTTTTTTCATCAGCAAAGGTCTAGCTTTAGATAAGTATTCCTTCACCCATCTGACGGCACTTGATCCGATTGGGATAAGTCTTTCTTTTGAGCCTTTGCCTAAAACTCTTATTACGTCGTCATTAAGAAAAAGATCGTTTACTTTTAAGTTTATCAATTCAGATACTCTAGTTCCGCAGGCATAAAACAATTCCAAAATAGCTTTATCACGCAAACCTAATTTACTGCTAATATCGGGCATCGAAAGTATTTTCTCAACTTCCGAAACATCCAGAACTCCGGGAAGTTTTTTTGAAACTTTTGGTGCAGATACTTTTTCAACAGGATTTTTTAAAATGTATTTATTTAAAATCAGATACAGAAAAAAGCCTTTCAAAGATGAGAAATATCTCGCAGCCGATGAGCCAACTAATCCAAGTTCATTTAACAGTTTGAAGAAGTCATTTAGATGCGCTGATGTTATATCGTCAGGATCATCAACGCCCTTATTGTTAAGAAAATCTTTAAATGCTTCAAGATCATTTTTATAAGAGTTGATAGTATTATCGGATAGATTTTTTTCTAATTTAAGATAAGCTAAATATTCTTTAATAAAGGTCTCCATTACTTATCTTTATCACTATCTATTCCTTTTTCAACTTCTTCCTGCTTTGGATATTTTATTCTTTTGTGATGCTGACTTAGCAGAATAGAAAGGAAAGCTTCTTTCATTTTTGTAATATCCCTGAAGGTTATTGGCGCCTCATCCAGCTGACCTTCTTTTAATCTTGAGTTAAAAATACTATTAATTATATTTTCAACTTTCTGTGTATCAGGATCAACAATAGATCTTACTGCAGATTCACAGCTATCAGCAAGCATAACTATTGCTGTTTCTTTGGAATTTGGCTTTGGTCCGGGATATCTGTAGTCATTAATATCAACTTTATCTTCACCATAAAGCTTCTTGGCTTTTTCATAGAAATAATTACTTACAGTTGTACCATGATGCATAGGTATAAAATCAATCAACACATCAGGAAGTTTGTTTAGTTTAGCAAGTTCAATTCCTTCGTTAACATGTCTTATTATCATTGCAGCACTTTCTTCGGGCGGAAGGTTTTCATGCACATTCTGATTATTCATTTGGTTTTCCACAAAACCCAGGGGAGATATAGTTTTCCCTATATCGTGATAATATGCTCCAACTCTTGCCAACAATGCATTTGCATCAATTTGTTCTGCAGCTGCTTCAGCAATAGTTCCCATCGTCATTGAATGATTAAAAGTTCCGGGTGCTTTTCTTGCTAACTCCCGCAATAAAGGTCTGTCAAAGTTAGAGTATTCCAACAATGTTAAATCTGTTGTGATGTTAAATAATCTTTCAAAAAAGATAAGCAGACCAAAAGTTAAGACCGGACTTATCAAAGCGTTTGATGCTGCAAACGCTAATTCAACAAGCATTGTATCAATTGGTGCAAACCTTTCTAATCCAAAAGCTATAATTGATGCGCTGTAACCGATAAGGATAAAAAGAAAAGATCTGAATATTTGTGTTCTGTTTTTTATATCCCTTACGGTATAAACTGATAATCCACCTGCAATAAAATTCATTGCCATAAATGTATAATCATTGCCGCGTAATGCACCAATAATTAAAGATAGAATTACGGTAAGATAAAAACCAACACGGGAATCAAAGACAATTGTAAAAATCATTGAAGCAGCTGGAACAAAAATCAAATACTGAATAGGAGCTTTTACTGTTATATGATTAATTAAATACGTAACAAATGAAACAAACACTATTATTATTGATATCAACACGATTTTGGTGTTATCATAAAATATCTTCTTTCTGAACAGAAACAGATATATTGTAAGAATAGTAATAAAAAATGATATGTGTAAGAACTTGCCGATAAGTTGCAAAAATATCTTCTCCTGTCCAATGGTTTCTCCTTTAGCTTCTTTATATGATTCAATTTTAAGTTTTGCCTGCGGAGTTATCCTATCGTGCTTGGCTATAATTCTCTCATTCTCATTTACTATTCCAGAATACTTTGAAACATTGTCTCTTGCCTGTTCAGTTTCAAGTTTTGTTGCATCTTCGTTATAAACTAAATTCGGTTTTATAAAATGCAGGATAAACTCAACAAGCGCTACCGTAACTTCATCAGAATATCTTAACTCGATTATTTTATTTCTGGCTTCTGTCTTTGCCTGATCATAAAAGTAAAATTTACTGACTGGTTCAATTCTATCAACATTACCAACTCTAACAGCTATGCTATCTTTAAATTTTTGCTTACTATCAATGCTTAGTATTCCTTTTTTACTGATAGCTTCTGTAATTAAATCTGTCTGTTTAAACATTCTCTCTAAACTATTAACTGCCGAATGCTGCGATTTTTTTTGAACTCTTCTGAGGTTTAGTAATTGTATAAATGCGTTTGTACTTAAAAAAGTAGGATTAACATAGGATTGCTGATCTTTAGTTAGATTATCATCAATTACATCTATAATATATGCAGCAAATATCTTTAATGAATCATTTCTTTTTTCGGGATAGCTATTAAACACAGGATAAACAGATTTTTCAGAAAGTGCTACTTCATTTAAATACTCCTGTCTCTCTTTAATTATTGGGAAACTAAACGGTGCAATAAGGTCTTCATTTGTCCAGATTGCTCCTTCACTTACCTCAAACTCTATTGATTCACCTTTAGGAAACATCATCACAATCAGGATAACTGTAATAATCCCGATTATTAATTTTCTTTTCAAACCTGTTGGTTTAGTTAATTCTTTTGTGCTGCTCATAGATTAAGACATTTTTACTTTTAATAATTCTTCCAGAAATTCTGCTGCTGCCTCTTCGTTATTTGAATTCTTTAAAACCAAGTCTGCTTTTCTCTTGAGCTCAGAAATAGCATTAGAGGGTGCAATTTTTAATGCTTTACTTTCAAACATACTGATATCATTATACCAGTCACCAAACACTGCTGTTTTTTCTTCCTGAATATTTAAATGTTTTAAGAGACGCTTCATTGCTTTACCTTTTGACGATCCTGATCTTCTAATTTCCAGATAATAAATACTTTCATGGGTTTGAGATCTGAAAAAAGAAATGGAAGTACCCAACGAAAATGGAAAAATAAATTTATCCCTTATATACGCAACAGCGGGTCTATTATCACCAGCAAAAACAAGCTCAAGAGTTTTGCTTGTAAGATTATCATAAGATTCCACTTCTTTATAAGGAGCTCCGGATTTTTCCATCAATTTTGGTATCACAGAGTTCTGCTCAGTGTAATAAATAGCATCGTTATGACAGAGAGCAATATTAACCATATACTTTTCAGAAAGCTCAATTGCTTTTTTTACATGCTTTTCTTTCAGATAAGATCTGTAAACAAAATTTTTACCGGTAATACTTTTGATTACTGTTCCGTCAAGTGAAATAATAGGAGAATGCAGCTTTAACTCTTCGGCAAGCGGAATAAGTGCAGAATGCAGCCTGCCGGAAGCAAATGAAAAATTTACACCTGACTTTTTAAGATTCATTATTAACTGTTTTGTCCGTTCTCCAAGTTCGCCTGCATCATTAACTAATGTTCCATCAACATCAAAAAGTATAAACTCTATTTTTTTTAATTTATTAAAATCAAGCATCTTATTCAGCTATTTTTTTCCAGCCAATTTTCGAAATATTAAAGTAAAGGATAACTACTGAAACCGCGGCTATAAGAATATAAATAAAAAATCCCGAATAATCGCTTAATAGTAATTTTCCTGTTCCAAATAAAATTGAATAAACTAAAATAACCCCAATAATCCAGTTAATAAACAGTTTAAAAAATCCTGAATCTCCTTCAACTTCAGGGATTTGAGAGGAAACTTTTTTCCACATTATCCCGCCGGGATGAATTTTTCTATAAAATGATTTAAGTACCACATCCTCTGTAGGTTTTGTAAGCAAGGTGATTGTTACCCAGCAAATAGTTGTTACAGGAACTATTATAAATAAAGTAAACGGAAACTCAATTCCAATTCCATTTATAACCGGAAGAATAATGAAGGGTGCTATCATAGCTGATATTTCGGACCAGGCATTTATTCGCCACCAGAACCATCTTAGTATCAAAACCAAACCAACTCCCGCACCGCACTCAATAATGAAAGCCCATGCACCTGAAATTTTATTAATGAAAAGTGTAACTATTAAAGAAATAAACATCAATATTATTGTAAAAACCCTTGAGCTTAAAACATAATAAGATTCCTGTTTGCCTTTAACAATAAATCTTTTATAAAAATCATTAACTATATAAGAAGTTCCCCAATTTAATTGAGTAGCAATTGTACTCATATAAGCAGCAAAGAATGCAGCAACAAGTAATCCTTTCAAACCAACAGGCAGAAAATCCCTCATTGCATAAATATATCCCATTCCTTTTTGAGAATCTGATAACTCAGGATAAAGCACTAACGATGCAAGCCCAACAACAATCCAAGGCCAGGGTCTGATTGTATAATGAGCAATCTGAAAAAACAAAGTAGCAAATAAGGAATGTTTTTCATTCTTAGCAGACATCATTCTTTGAGCTACATATCCGCCGCCGCCCGGCTCTGCTCCCGGATACCAGGATGCCCACCATATTATTCCTATATAGGCAAGAAAAGAAAATGTTGTCATTGCCAGAGTACCTGCAGCAGTTGAAACATCAGATATTGTCGGAAAAAAATTGAAAACGTAATCAGGAAGTTTTTCCTGCAATCCAGTCATTCCACCTACTTGTGGTGAATTAACAACAATAACAGCAAGAATAATACACCCGGTTATTGCAATAAAAAATTGAAATGCATCCGTAACAACCACACCCCAAAGACCTGATATAGCAGAATATACTGCAACCAGTATCATCGCCCCAAATACATACAGTAAAACAATTGATTCATCTATTCCGAATAATCCTACAAGAATTGAAATCATCGCTTTATTCACCCATCCGATGATAATTACATTCATAAACAGACCGAGATATAAAGCTCTGAATCCCCGTAGAAATCTTGCGGGTTTTCCCGAGTATCGTATTTCTGCAAACTCAGCTTCAGTCATTATTCCGGCACGTCTCCACAATCGGGCAAAGAAAAAAACTGTCAGCATTCCGCCAAATGCAAAATTCCACCATAACCAATTGCCCGAGATACCGTTTTTAGCAACAAGTTCTGTAACAGCTAATGGCGTATCAGCAGCAAAAGTTGTAGCAACCATAGAAAGCCCGGCTAAATACCAGGGTAAATTACGGCCTGATAGAAAAAAATCATCGGTGCTTTTGCCAGCCTTTTTGTAATAGATTAAAGCGATTATTATAGAAAATAAGAAGTAGGCAATAACGATTAAGTAATCCAAGAATTCCATCTTTACCTTCCGATATGTTTTCAGTTAAATGCTGATTGGAATTATTTTTTAATTTTAATATAAGATTTCCACAGCAAAATGGACACTTAGCATTATCAAAACTAATCAGGTTTTCTTAAAACAAATTTAAAGCGAATATTATCAAACAAAAGTTATTCAAAAGTATGCTTAGCTGTTTTTACTTTCCCAAATATCAGGTACAGGGTGTTTCCAACGATTAAAGTTATTAAAACTCCGCTTAATACAAACCAGGTCCAGGCTACAACATTAAAAAGTATTATGAAACTCATACAGATTATAGCGGTAAAGAAAGCAGGAATTGCATGCTTCTGTTGGACATTTTTATTTGACAATCCTAATAAAAAAACACCAAGCAATCCTCCATACGTAAACGAAGCAATACTTAACGCGAGCTCAACAACAGTTCCCGGACTGTTCATAAATATAAAAGCAGAAAAAATCAGCATTGCCGCCCAAAAAATTGTAAGCATTTTTGAAAGCAACAAATTTCTTTTTTCATCTATTGATTTTGTAAATGGAAGATAAAGATCAATCATAACCGATGATGAGAGAGAGGTGATTGACCCAGCAAGTGTTGACAATGCAGCAGCAAATAAACCGGCAATTATTAGTCCTTTAATTCCAACCGGTAAAACTTCAATTATAAATTTTGGAAATATTTCATCGGATTTTAAATCAATACTTCCATAATAGACATACAATAAAATTCCGATAAAAAGAAAAAGTGCAAACTGAAATATTATTATTACTCCTGTTGTAATAATTGCTTTTTTACTTTCAGCAAGATTTTTTGCAGCAAGCAGCCTTTGCACAATAAGCTGATCAGTTCCGTGAGAAGACATTGATAAAAAAGCCCCTCCGACAATACCGCTTATTAATGTATATGGCTGTGAAAAGAATCCTTTAATACCGTTTTCAAATCCTAAATTGATGATGCTGAGCTTTGAATTTACATCAGTTGAATCAAATATTCCGCTAAAAGAAAGAGGAATAAAATGAAATAGATAAAATATAGATACAATTGCGCCGCCGATATAAATTATCATCTGAACTGCATCAACCCAGATAACCCCTTTCAATCCGCCTGTAAATGTATAAAGCAAAGCAACAATCGCCATAATAACTATAGCAACAATTGGCTGAATATCCAGCATAAGATAAAGTGGAATTGCAGTGGCGAATAACCTTACTCCATCTGATGCAATTCTTGTAAACAAAAATGTTACAGATGCAATTGATCTGGTTTTATTGCCAAATCTGTTTTGTAAATAAGAGTATGCTGTTGAAAGTTCGCCTTTATAATAAGCAGGGAGAAAATAAGCTGCGACAATAATTCTGCCAATAAGATATCCAAACGTCAGCTGTAAAAAATTTAAGTTTGTCAGATAAGCAAGACCAGGAATAGAAATAAATGTTAGCGTGCTGGTTTCTGCAGCAACAATTGAAAAGCTGATTGTCCACCATGGAACTTCCTGAGAACCGACAAAATAATCTTTTACTGTTTTTTGTTTACCGCCTCGAATCTTACCCAGACTGGCAATTGCAACTAAATAAACAATAATTATAGTATAATCGATATATGATAAATGCTGCACTTAACTTCCGAGGTCTTTTAACGCTTCATCAACAGTAGTTGTAACTGGTAGAACGCGGTCAAGTTGAGTAATTTTAATCAGGTTATGAACTTTTGCTGAAGGTGCGGCAAGCCTCATTTGTCCTTCGTTTGCAGAGACAATTCTGTTTGCAACAAGTATGGCACTTAAACCGGAGCTGTCACAGCTTTCAACTTCACTTAAATCAATTATAAACTTATTAACACCTTCAACCTTCAGAATCATTGTAAACTCACCTTTAAGCAAACCCGAAATACTTGTATCCAGTCTTTTTTCATTTAATTTAAAAACTGTTACATCTCCAAAATGTTTGGTTTCAAAATTCATAATACATCCTAAAACATTTTTAAACAATTTAAGAAATTACTATACGATACTTCTGATTCGACATCATTATTCGCTATCTGAAAATTATAATATTTATCTGAATTCTTTTTTGAATAACCTATCCTGATTCTCGCATTAACAACATTTGCAGCATAGCTGTAAAACAACTCATCTTTTCTGTTAAGATCAATAACTCCGTCAAATTTCATTTCAGATAGCTTACCAATCAGTTTGTGATTTGGCAGATTGAGTTTGTTAAGTTCGTTTACCCCAAACTCTATTGATCTGTTTCTGAATTTCGCAGGCATTAAGCTAATTCGATAATCACGGATTAATATTTTTACAGCTTTATTAAGATGATCAAGATGCTCAAGCACAACAAAACTTGCTCTAAAATCTTTTTCATCTTCCGGCATTAAAACAAAAAAAGAGCCTGAGCGCTTCATTGCCTGAGAGAAATCCTGCTCGTTTAACTCATTGTGTTTTAATTTATTAGATATAAAAAATCTTGAAATACTATTTTTAATTGATTCAATCATCTTTATTCATTTTCTTTTAACATATCAAGAAAAGCTGATTCATTGATAATTTTTATTCCTAAAGATTCAGCTTTAGATAATTTAGATCCCGCTTTTTCGCCTGCAACAACAAAATCGGTATTCTTACTTACACTTGAAGCAACTTTACCGCCAAGCGCAGTGATGCGTGACGCTGCTTCATCTCTTGAGAAACCAGATAATGTTCCGGTTAAAACAAATGTTTTATCTGTAAAATAAGATTTTTTAATTTCCCTTTTTTCAGATACAAAATTAAGTCCTGCTTTTTTTAATTCCTCTATCAGTTTGATATTTTTTTTATCAGCAAAAAACTGTTTTATACTTTTACTAATGCTTGAACCTATTTCATAAATTGAGGATATCTCTTCTTCTGAAGCTTCAATAATATTATCAATAGAATTAAAGTGATCTGCGATTTTTTGTGCAGCTCCGGCACCAACATATCTTACTCCGATTGCAAATAGCACTTTATAGAAAGGCTGGCTTTTACTTTTTTCGATAGCACTTAAAAGATTGTCAATACTTTTTTCTCCAAGTCTTTCAATTTTAACTAATTCTGACCTCTTATCTTCAAGCTTATAGATATCAGAAAAATTTTTAATAAAACCTTTTTCTACAAAAAGATCTATTAATGCTTCGCCTAATCCCTCAATATCCATCGCTCCTCGCGAAGCAAAATGTATCAGCTTCCCCTTTATTTGTGCAAGACATTCAGCATTTTCACAATAAAGTGCTACTTCATTTTCAGGTTTAAATAATTTTGATTTACAAACCGGACACTTATCAGGCGGGATTGCAGGCAGGCTTCTTTTCGGTCTTTTGTCAATTACAACAGAAACAATTTTGGGGATAACGTCTCCGCCTTTTTCAATTACAACAGTATCACCAATCCTGATATCTTTTCTTTGAATCTCATCAAAGTTATGAAGTGTTGCCCTGCTTATTGTTGAGCCAGCAAGCTGAACCGGCTCTAATTCAGCAACCGGTGTTATTGCTCCTGTTCTGCCGACCTGCCAGGTAATATCCAGCAATTTAGTGAATGCCTGCTTTGCTTTAAATTTATATGCTACAGCCCATCGTGGTGATTTAGCAATATTACCGAGATTGTTCTGCTGTCTTACAGAATTTACTTTTACTACCGCTCCGTCAATTTCGTAATCAAGTGTATCTCTTATTTGTTCAAACTTTTCACAGACTTTTAACACATCCTGAATGTTTTTGCATACTTCAAACTTATCATTAACATTAAACCCAAGTTGCTTCAGTAGTTTTAGGTTTTGTTCCTGTGAGACAAGTGTTTCATCTTCGTTAATTAGTGAGTAAAGAAATACATTTAATTTCCTTGATGCAACTATCTTTGGGTCCTGAAGTTTTAACGTACCTGCTGTTGAGTTTCGCGGATTTGCGAAAAGTTTTTCTCCCTTACTTTCTCTTTCTTTATTAAGAAGTTTGAAGTCATCTATTTTCATGAAAACTTCGCCGCGTACTTCAAAATCTTCAAGATGATACTTCTTCATCAATCCGGCATCTATCTTTAGGGGAACTGAGCGAATTGTTTTTACATTGTTAGTAATTTCTTCACCAACTGAACCATCGCCTCTGGTTGCCGCAGTCTTAAATTTTCCATTAACATAATTAATACTTACCGATGCACCATCTATTTTCAGTTCAACAACATACTCAAGTTTATCATTCTCTGCTAAAGTCTCCCTTACCCTTCTGTCAAAATCAAACAAGTCTTGTTCATCATAAGTATTAGCAAGGCTAAGCATCGGAACTTTATGTTTTACAGGTTTAAATTCTTTGGTTAAATCTCTCCCTACTCTTTGTGTTGGTGAGTCTTCGGTAATCAACTGCGGATTTTCACTTTCAAGTTTCTCTAACTCTTTTACAAGCAGATCATATTTCTCATCACTTATAACAGGCTGGGCAAGTACATAATAGTTATAATCATGCTTCAAAATTTCATTACGCAGTTCTTCAATTCTCTTTTCAGCAGATATTGTCATTATTCCTGATCAATCTTAGGCGGTGAGTTTAAATAAACCAATCCTGCTTTATCTAATTTGAAATATCTTACAGAGCCGCTTTTACCGGTAAAGTCAACATTTTTATTATTCAGCTTAAGAGTTACTGCCCCTGAATTACCAACTGTTGCTTTAAAATTATTCGCAGCTGCAACACTCATCTTTGAATTAGGAATTAAGGTAAATTCTTGTGTGCGATTATTATCTAACACAACAAAAATCCAGGATGTATCTTTTGCATAAAATGTCAGATATAAACTATCAGAAGATGCAGACACCGAAGTGCTGTCATCTGTTACCTGTATATCAGACCGTTCTTCAATATATCTTTGATTACTTTCTTCAATAGCTTCATCAATTGGAATTTCTTCCACAATAATTTTATTGTTTTGATTAAAGAATAAAAAATAAACCAATGCGGCAACTATTATCAACCCAACACCGCCAAGTCCGAATATCATCAGCTGCTTGTTTGCTTTACTTTCATCTTCTATAGTTTTTGGTTTTGTTTCATCAACATAGGATTTAATTTGCTGTGCAGGTTTAACAACAGGTTTTTGCTTTTCAACTTCGGATGTAACTGGCTTTTCGATTTCTTGTTCAGTTGTTTTTACAACAATATCTTCTGTCGTCTCTTTTTCCTCTTTCGTATCAGGAGGATTTAAATCATATTCTTTACCTTCTTTTGCAGCTTCATACTTTTTTAGAATAATGTTTTCGTCAAGACCAATAGTTTTAGCAAACTGTTTAATAAAAGCTTTAACATAAAGTTCGGGTAAAAAGGCAAAATTTCCTTGTTCAATAGCTTCCAGAAATTTCAAATCAATTCTGGTTTTTGTTGCAAGTTGCTGTAGAGTTAAGCCGCTTTCTTCTCTTTTCTGTTTTAGTTCATCAGCAAATTTGTTTAACATAATCTTATAATATTTTATTAATTAATTCTAACAATTTTTGCAGCAAATGCACCATCCATCAAGTGCTTATGAGGGAAAGTCTGAATACAGCCGTTTTCATCTATAAGGCTGTCGTCAAGTTTCCCTTTTGCAGATTCAAATCTAAAATCCGGATGAGTATCTAAAAACTTTTTTACAATCTCATAATTTTCTTCAGGTTCAATAGAACAAGTACTGTAAACTAAAACTCCGCCTGGCTTAACAAGTTCAGATGCTTTTACAAGTAATTTCAGCTGCATCTCTGTCATTTTTCTTAAATCAAAAATATCTTTTTTCCATTTGATATCTGGTTTTTTTGAAAGTGTACCTGTACCGCTGCAGGGAACATCAGCAAGCACTCTGTCATAAGGCTCCGACTTGTATTCAAGTGCATCAATTTCAATAGTTTCAACAATCTTTAACCCGAGCCGCTCATTATTTTTTCTAACAAGATTCAGCCTTCCATCATATCGGTCTAGTGCGGTTATCTTTCCCTGATTTTTCATAAGTGAACCGAGATATGCAGTTTTTCCACCTGGTGCAGAGCACATATCAAGTACATTCATTCCGGGGTGCACATCGAGTAATCTAACGGCTAAACCTGCGCTTTCATCCTGAATGTTAAAGTATCCTTTCTGATAATATTCCCATGCTGTTATGTTAGTAAGGTTTTGCAGCTGAACAAACTCTTCAAGAAATTTTACTGGTCGATATTTCAGGTTAACCTGCTCCAATAAAGTTTTAAAACCGGTGATATCAGTTTTAATAGCATTAACACGCAGGGTAAGATAAGGCTTTTCGTTATTTGCCATTAATAGTTTTTCTGTTTCTTCTCTGCCAAATCTTTCAAGATATCTTTTTACCATCCAGGATGGATGAGAATAATAGGCACTCAGATAACCGATAAGGTCTTCATTTGGATCCGGATAGCGGATAGCACTTTTGTTTCTAATAATGTTTCTTAAAATAGCATTTGTAAGATCAGCGGGTTTTTGTCCCTGTAGTTTTTTTACAAATTCAACAGCTTCATTAACAGCAGCATGATCGGGAATCCTGTCAAGAAACATAATCTGGTACAGTGCAACACGTAAACCATTTTTTAGATTAGGAATTGCTTTTGAAAACTGCCCTTTATAAAATCCGTTAAGTATCCAATCAAGTCTGCCCTGCCATCTTGTAACACCATGTACAATTTCATAAAGTAAAGCTTTATCAGGTCCACTCAACTCTGAATTCTTCAACTCATTATCAAGTAGTTTTTCCAGATAAGCATCAGTTCTTTCTACACGATTAAGTATCTTAACCGCAAGCCCTCTTACCCCCTGATAAAGATCAATCACTTTGTGTTCTTCTAAATGAGCAGAGTCTTTAATTTCAACAATTTGATCGTTAGTGTTTTCTGATTCAGTCAATTTATTCTGTTCTGAATTTTGAGTATTAGGGTCTTCCAACTAATAACCTCTTTTTATTCTGTCTGATTGAGTCAATTCAAAAATAAATTTAAATAATTTCTCATCAATATTATCAAAATCAATATTTCTTCTATTTATTACTATTCTTGCTGTCTCGATTGCTTTATTAACATCGTAAACTTTTGATGAGCTGTCTCCGCCCCAGATAAATGATGGTATATATTTATCCGGAAAACCTGATGAAAAGACATTGCAAGCAAATCCCACAACAGTACCAGTGTTAAACTTAGTATTAATAGCGCTTTTGGAATGGTCTCCTATCATCATCCCCAAAAAACGATGGTTACTATCAACTTCCTTATCACTGAATTTAATTTTAATTAAGGAGTAATTGTTTTTAAGATCACTGTTATTCGTACCTGCACCAAGATTAACCCAGCTGCCGATATATGAATGTCCGATAAATCCAGCATGCTGTTTATTTGAGTAATCCATAAAAATAGATCCTTCAACTTCTCCGCCTATTTTGCAAACTTTGCCAATGGATGTATTTCCATAAATTGTTGCCCCGGCTTTTATTTTAGCTGAAGCACCGATAAAGCAAGGTCCTTCGATAAAAGAGTTGGGATAAATAAAAACATCATCATCAATTATCACTGGTCCGTTTGAAGCATCAATCACCACGCCCGGTTTAATAATAACATTTTTTCCAATAAAAATATCTTCTTTATTTATTAAGCGAATATGATGCTCAGCCTGATTTATAAAATTCTCCTTATTTTGCATCTTAAGGCGGTTAAAATCCAATTCTATTTGTGAACCATTGTAAAAAATCATATCCCACAAATAATTAACGCATTTAAGATCTAATATTTTTATCGGAAGACTATTAAAATCATTTATCGAAAAAAGATCTTTCAAATGTTTTAATTTATACTTTAGATTTGTTCCCGATAGATAAGCAGCAACAACTGTATCTTCATTTACAAAAACTTTATCTTCAGAACTTGAAAGTGGAAGCAGTTCTGAGATATTCGATGGAGCAATAACTCTTCCATTGATAAATAAGCATTCTGTTTCTTCAATTCTGTTAACCAAACATTCAGGGTTATTACGCTTTACAATTTCCTCCAGATAAGGTCGGCAGTGAAGGGTAACTTTAACATTTTCGTACCTGCTTATTATTCTCTGCTTTAGTGATTCTACTCCACATAAGAGATCATAAACCGGTCTTGAGTAAACAAGCGGTTCAAGATTTGAATAATTTTCGTCTTCAAATATACATATCTGCAAAGTTTTTAATCCTTAATAAATTAACAATGGAATTTAACATTTTTTGAATAAAGATTCTTTACTTAAATATAGTTAATAAGCTTATTGAACAAGGTTTTTTTTGATGTATGGGGAGTACCGCTTTTAATCAAATGATCTTTAAGCAGTAATATGGTTTTCAGTACCTGATGCTTTCTTTAAGAAAAATGTAAATATTTTAGAAATGATTTTGGATATACAAATAAATGCATCATTTAAATGACATTAAATTTTACAATCTATTGTTCTGTTACATTTGTTACAGAAGCAGTTTTCCTTGAGAAGAAAGAATAGATTGCCGGAATAATAAACAGCGTTAAAAATGTTGAAAGCATTAATCCGCCAATTACTGCAATACCCATAGAAACCCTGCTTTCAGAACCTGCACCAATCGCCAGTGCGATTGGCAAAATTCCTAAAACTGTTGAAAGACTGGTCATCAATATAGGCCTTAAACGGGCAGCAGCGGCATTAATAACTGCATCATTTTTAGCTAAGCCAGCTGCTTTCCTCTGATTTGCAAATTCAACAATTAAAATTCCATTTTTTGTTACAAGACCAATAAGCATAATAATACCGATCTCACTAAAGATATTAAGTGTTTGATTAAAATACCAAAGCGAGAACAGTGCCCCTAATAATGCAAGTGGAACAGTAAACAGTATTATAAATGGATCTCGGAAGCTCTCAAATTGTGCAGCAAGTATTAAATAAATCAATCCAAGCGCAAGTAAAAATGCAAAGGCAAGGCTTGATGAACTTTCCTTAAATTCTTTTGATACGCCATCTAACGCCGTCGAAAACTTTTCATCAAGTACATTATCAGCAACACTATACATTATATCAATTCCTTCTCCCAGAGATACACCCGGAGCTAAGCCAGCAGAAACAGTAGCAGAAACATACCGGTTAAATCTGAACAACTGAGGCGGCGCACTTTGCTCATCTACATAAACAACATTATCAAGCTGAATCAATTCGCCATTATTATTCTTAACATAAGTTGACTTTAAATCAATTGGTGCATCCCGGTTTTCTCTGGAAAATTGTCCAATCACCTGATATTGTTTCCCATCCTTAATAAAATATCCAAATCTTTGTCCGCTGAATGCAGATTGAATTGTTTGAGCAATATCAATTGTAGAAACACCGAGCGCTCTAGCTTTTTGTCTATCAATCGAAATTTTAAGTTCCGGTTTATTAAACTTAAGATTTGTCTCAACTACAGTGAAAGCATTAGTTTTTTTTGCTTCTTCAATAAACAGAGGTAAAAATTTTCTCAATGCTTCGAAGTTAGGTGCCTGTAATACAAATTGTATCGGTAACCCGGCTCTTCTGCCGCCGATTGTTTGCTGTTGAGTTATGAATGTTCTGGCTCCGCTTAAACTGCTTACAACAGGGGTTAAATCATCAGCAATTTGCTGCTGAGATCTTTCCCTATTTTCTGCATCTTTTAAAATCAAGTTTATAGAGCCGGAGTTAACTGAAGAAGCTCCCCAGCCCGGAGATGTTATCGAGATTATGCCTTCCTTCTCAGGTACTTTGTCCTTTAAGACTTGAACTGTCTCATCAATATACCGCTCCATATATTCAAATGTAGCACCCTCCTGAGCTGTTATACTTAAATTAAGTCTTCCTCTGTCTTCAAGCGGTGCAAGTTCTGTCGGCAATGCTGAGTAAATAACATAAATTAATGCCAGCGCGGCAAATGTAACAGGAAATGCAAGCCATCTGTGTTCTATAAAATATTTAAGCTGTCTTTGATAAGTATTATTGAAGGAAACAAAAAATGGTTCGGTTAAATTGTAAAACCAATTATGATGCTCTCTGCGTTTAAGAATTTTTGTACTTAACATTGGTGTTAAAGTAAGAGCAACAAATGCGGAGATAATAACCGAGCCGGCTACAACCATACCAAATTCGCGGAACAATCTTCCGGTTATGCCCTGTAAAAAAATAACCGGCATAAATACAGCAGAAAGAGCAATGGTGGTTGATATTACAGCAAAAAATATTTCTGCGGATCCTTTTCTTCCAGCTTCAACAGGGTCCATTTTGTTTTCAATTTTTGTATAAATATTTTCAAGAACAACAATTGCATCATCAACAACCATCCCGATTGCCAGAACAATGCCCAGCAATGTTAAAACATTTATTGAAAAGTCAGCAATATACATTATGAAAAATGTACCAATCAATGAGATCGGTATTACAAGTATCGGAATCAGAGTGGTTCTCCAATCGCGTAAAAACAAAAATATTATCAATACAACCAAACAGAATGCAAGAATTATTGTTTCTTCCACTTCTTTGATTGAATTGCGGATGAAAGTAGTAATATCAAAGCCAATACCTGTTTTAATATCCGGCGGCAGACTTTTTTTAATTACTTCAAGTCTCTTATAAAACTCGTCTGCAATTGCAATATTATTTGCACCCGCCTGTGAAATCAATACAACACCAACCATTGGAATTCCGTCACGCTTTAAAATAGTGCGCTCATTCTCGGCACCAAGTTGCGAATGCCCTACATCCTTAACTCTTACAATGTTTCCGCCAATCTCTTTAATGATTAGATTATCAAATTCAACTTCAGTCTGTAATCTTCCGATTGTTCTGATAGAAAGCTCTGTATTATCTCCCTCTATTCTACCTGAGGGTAGTTCAACGTTTTCTCTGTTCAGAGCATTTCTTACATCAACCGGAGAAAGACGGAAAGCTGCAAGTTTAGCTGGGTCCAGCCACAGCCTCATTGCGTATTTTCTTTCACCCCAGATTTGAACTGATCCAACTCCGCTTATAGTTTGCAGTCTTTCTTTAAAAATATTATTTGCAATTTCACTCAGCTCAAGCAAGCTTCTGGTATCGCTTTGGATATTAAGGAACACTATTGGAGTTGCATCTGCATCCGCCTTTGAGACAATCGGCATATCAATATCTGGTGGAAGATTAAAAAGAGCTCTTGATACTCTGTCACGAACATCATTAGCTGCTGCTTCCATATCAATATCAATATCAAATTCAACTGTAATTGTACTTCTTCCATCCCGGCTTGCTGATGTTAATGATTTTATGCCGGCAATACCATTAATTGATTCTTCCAACGGTTCTGTAATCTGGCTTTCGATTACATCAGCATTTGCTCCAACATAATTTGTTGAAACTGTTATTATTGGGGGATCAACTGAGGGAAATTCTCTAACACCGAGATATGTATAACCTAAAACTCCAAACACTATGATGATTATAGACATAACCATCGCAAGAACAGGGCGCTGAATACTTATTGAAGAAAGACTCATTTATAATTTCTTATTTAACAAACTCAGAAATAGTAACTTTTGACATTGGTTTAATTTGAAGTATCCCCGAAGTTATTACTGTATCACCAGCATTTAATCCTGAAACAACCTGAATGGAGGTTTCTTCTCTTATACCAATATCTACATTTTGTTGGGCTACTACACCATTTTTATAAAGATAAACTTTCTGACCTTTTAGCTCCGGAACAATTGCAACAGAGGGCACTAATATTGCATCATTGATTTTTTTAAGACTAAGTTCAACATTTGCAAACGCTCCCGGAATCAGCTCAGAATAATTTGAATTGCATATAGCTCTAATTTTCAATGTCCTTGTTCCGGGATCAATTTTAGGTTCTATCGCATAAATTTTTGCTTTAAAAACAGTTGCACTGCCGCTTATCTTAAAATCTAACTCATCTCCCTTTTTTACCGATGTTGAATACTTTTCAGGAATAGAAAAATCAATCTTAATAATATTCAAATTCTGAAAAGTAGCTATAATAGTGGATGTTGTAAGATAACTTCCTTCACTAACTGATCTTAATCCAATTGTACCGCTAAATGGTGCGCGAATTTCAGTTTTATCTATTTGCGCTTTAATTAAATCATAATCTGCTTTATTAACATTAAGTTCGCCAAGTGTGTTATCATACTCTTCCTGGCTGATTAAATTTCCATCACGCAATTGTCTTTGTCTGAATTCTTTTTCTTCGGCAAGTTTAACCTTTGACTCTGCTCTTCTTAATTGAGCCTGCAGATCTGCATCGTTTATTTTTACAAGAAGATCGCCTTTATCAACATAACTTCCTTCATTAAAGAGAATTTTCGTTATCTTACCCGCAACTTCACTCTTTAGCTCTACTTCTTCATTCGCTAATATTGTTCCCGTAGTTAACACATTATTATTCATTATCTGCGGTACTACAATGTAAGCTTTAACAGATACAGGATCTTCAGTTTTATTGCCGGCAAGATTGTTATTTTCTTTTGAAGATGAAGAAAGAAGTTTTGGCAACAGTATTATTAAAAGTAAAACCAGGATTACTGCCGTGATAATAATTTTTTTAATGTTGTTTTTCATAATTGAAGTTTAATATCAAAGTAACCAAATAAAATCTTAACTAAAATATAGAAATAAAAAAGGCTAATTTATAAAACTTGTGATGTAGAATATTATTTTGTCAATATCATTTTCTTTATTTGGGTAAAGCCAGCCGTTGATAATTGGTAGATATAAACTCCGCTTGGTAATTCTGCTGCATTAAAATCAACACTGTAATTACCTGCTTCTTTGTTTTCATTTACAAGAGTTGCTATTTCTTTGCCAAGAATATCATAAACTTTTAATGTTACAAATTGTTTGTTGGCTATTGCATACTGAATACTGGTTACAGAATTAAAGGGATTCGGGAAATTTTGATTTAAAGAAAATCTTGTTGGAATACTTACTTCAACTTCAATAGTATTTGAATATTCAAACGTTCCATCAAAATCGGTTTGCTTTAACCTGTATTGATATTTACCAGTAGAAAGATTTTCATCTACAAAAGAATATGATTGTGGTTCTGTTGTTGTACCATTACCGTTTACAAAATCGATGTTTTTCCATTCCTCATTTTTATTATCTCGTCTTTCGATGTGAAATCCCTGATTATTTATCTCTGAAGCAGTTATCCAGCTAAGTAACACATTATTACCGTTTACTTCAGCAGAGAATGATGCAAGCTCTACAGGGACAGTTCTTCCTGCTGTCCTATACTCTCCGTTCATATCTGCACCTACCCAGATATATCCGCTTGAGTCAATTGCCATAAAAAGAACAGAGTATCCTAAACCGGATAAACCATTAAAATAAAAAACCCCGAATGTTCGGGGTTTATCACACCTCAAAAAACTATTATTTCTTTTTGCTGTATTTTTTGTTGAACTTTTCAACTCTGCCGGCAGTATCAAGTAATTTTTGTTTTCCTGTAAAAAACGGATGTGAACCACTTGATATATCCAACTTTACTAAGGGATAGGTTTTGCCATCAGTCCATTCAATAGTATCATTTGTTTTAATCGTCGATCTGGTTAAAATTGCAAAATCACAAGATGCATCTTGAAATACAACTGGCTTATATTCCGGGTGAATTCCTGATTTCATATCATTCCTAATTATTTGGTTTTCAAAAATAGTGGGTGTAAATATATGATTTTAAGCTAAATTATCCAATAAATGTTTTAAGGCATTTTCTCTGATTTTTGTTCATTACCGGCTTCTTTTTGACCCTCAGCCTTCATTTTCAGCAGTTGAACTTCCTGCTTTTCTTTGGTGGATAAACTTCGCTGCATAAAATTTAAGTTTTTCTTACTTACTTCCTGTGAACTTACATTAACAGGCGTTTGGATTAGATTCTCTTCCAGCTTTTGAACTTTATTAGATTGAATACTGTCTGAAGTTGTTTTTTCATTATACGATACTTCAGGAATTATCCCGCGATTGGTACCAAGCACCTCTTCAGTATTTTTTTCTTCACCTTTAGCTGTCTTATCCTTAAAATTCTCTTTTACTGATTCCCGCCTGATTGTGTTCTGCTCTTTTTTAGGTTTCTTACTTATTTCTTCATCTTCATTCTGAAGAATTATATCATCCATCGTCTCAGTTATATAAATATCCTCTCTCAGGCGCGGTTCAATATTCAAGGGATCTTCCATAACTTCCGAATTACCATCAACAACAAAGAAAATAATTATTGTTGATGCAAGAACAACTGCAGCCGGAACAAGCTTTGGCGGAGTAAGAAGATTTTTCCAAAAGCTTTTTTTCTGTTTCTTTCCAGTTGAATTTATTTTTCTGAACAGCTCAGTTTCAAAGTTTTTCGGTGCATTAACTTCCGGCAAGTTTTTTAAATCTTCTAACAACTTTTTATTTATATTTTCATCATTCATCTATCTCAATCCTTATAAATATCCTTTAGATATTTTTGCAGCTCTGATCTGCCGCGGTTAATCCGAGATTTAACGGTTCCAATTTCTATTTGCATAATTTCCGCAATTTCCTCATAAGATAATTCTTGTATGTCTCTTAAAATCACTGCCTCACGATAAGTATCTCTTACTTTCAATAGTGCTTTCTGAATAATTTCACTTTTAATTTTCATATCAGTTTGAATATCCGGTCTATAGGCTTCGTCAGGAATATCAAATGTCTTCTGTTCGTCGCCATAACTGTTAATTGAAAAGAAATTTCTTCTGCGTTTTCGCTGATATTCAGTACGGGCAAGATTGCCTGCGATTGTATAAATCCAGGTTGAAAATTTTGCCAAAGAACTATAGTTATCTTTGTATCTGTAAACTTTTATAAAAGTATCCTGAACTACATCAACGCAACTATCATAATCACCAAGAAATCTATATACAAAATTTATTAACGGATTTTTAAATCTGCTTACCAAAATCTCAAATGCTTTTTCATTTCCACTGCTTTGAAATTCAAGTATAAGCTCTTCATCTGATAAATCGTTAAAATTTCTTTCCACCAGTCAACTTTTACTTGGTTAGTATAAATTTTGTTTCAATTTTTATTTGAAAATTACTAAAAAGACTTGAATTATTATATGTTCAACTGTTTTTCTTAGTCCTGAATTATTTCTGCAATCAAAACCGTCAACAATGTATAATCATCAATTGATGTAGTTTTCAAAGAAATATCTGCTTTAAGCAATGCAGAAAAAACATCGGCAAGCTGTTTGTTTGAGTATAATTTTCGAGCATTATGATATCCGGGTAAGTAGTATGGATGTGTTCCTAAAGCTCTGGCAATCTGATATTCATTCGTTTTCGATGCAGTAAGTTCTGTTAATCTTGCTAATCCTGTAAAATATTTATTAAGCATCCCAATTATCTGTATTGGATCAATGCCGTTTTTTAACAGATTGTGCGCAACTTTTAATGCACTACTTTTATTTCTTTTTGCCAAAGCGTTTTGTAAATCGAAAATAGTATATTGTTTCAATGATGTTGAAAGTCCTCTTATACTTTCGATTGTTATTTCTTTGTTTTCACCAATATATAGAATTATTTTTTCAAGCTGCGCTTCCAGTGAGCTTCTGTTTTCACCTGATATATCCATTAGCAGCTGTGCGTTTTCATAGGATATCTTTTTATTATTCTTTTCAGCAGTTAAGATTATCCACTCAATTAAAGAATTTCCTTTTAACTCTTTAGCTTCAAAAAGATAACCCAGACTTAAAAGCGTTTTGTATGGTTCTGATTCGATATTACTAATAGAGCCTTCATGCAAGAAAATAATTACAGAAAAGTCTGCGGGTTCTTTCAGATAATTTACCAGCTCTTTTTTTTCTTTCACTTTTTCTGTTTGTTTAAGAGTAATAAGTTTTTTTTCAGAACCGAAAGGAAATGTTGAAGCTAATCCAACTATATTGGCAAAGGTTTGTTTTTCTCCGAAATAAGTTTCTTTATCAAAGTCAGAAGTAATATAAGGACTTAAAATTTCTTCAATAGCTTTATGTGTAGTTTCAATGCTGTATGTATCTTCTCCAAATAAGTAGTAAACAGGTAAAATCTTTTTTTGTTTTAACTGTTTTTGTATTTCCTGAATTGTTGGAGCTTTAGTTTTTGCCATTGAATATAAAAAGATGACATCGGTTTAAGATGTCATCCAGTTTTTCTTTAATTATCTTTTTTCTATTGTCACGCTTTCCATTACTACATCTTTTAATGGTCTATCCTGCGGATTTTTTTCCACTTTACCAATTGCTTTAACCACATCCATTCCCTTAATAACCTTACCAAAAACAGTATGATGATTATTAAGCCAGGGAGTGGGAGCCAGTGTAATAAAAAACTGACTGCCATTAGTGTTAGATCCTGCATTGGCCATTGATAAAATACCTTCGCTGTCGTGTTTTAATGAATCAACAAATTCATCATTAAATTTTTTGCCCCAAATACTCTCGCCGCCTCTTCCGGTTCCAGTCGGATCACCGCCCTGAATCATAAAGCCATCAATAACCCTGTGAAAAATTACACCGTTGTAATAACCTTTATTTGCAAGTCCAACAAAATTTTCTACAGTTTTGGGAGTTGCCTTTTCAAATAATTCTAATTCAATAACGCCCATATTTGTTTTGATTACTGCTACTGTTAAGCTATCTGACATTTTTTTAGTATCCTTATTTTGTGATATTATATTTGAAGTAAAAACAAGCGAAAGTAAGATCAATGTTAAAAAAAGTTTTTTCATTTTGCCTCCTTTATGGGTTTATAACATTTGAATAAAGTAAAATTAAAATCAACACACCAAGGGCTATCCGGTAGAAAATAAAAATGAAGGTTGTGTTCTTTTTTAGATACTTTAGTAAAAAATCTATTGCAAGATAACCACTAATACCAGAAATCAAAGTGGCAATAATAAGATTAATTGCAATATCAAAATTAATAAATGCAAAAGATTCTTTTAGTTGAAGCAAGCCGCTCGCAAGCACAGCTGGTACACTTAAGAGAAATGAAAATCTTGCAGCAACATCCCGCTTTAAACCTAAAAACAAACCTCCTGTTATTGTTGTTCCTGATCGAGAGGAGCCGGGTATTAATGCAACCGCCTGGGCAATACCAATCATAATAGAATCAAATAGTGTAATATCCTTTAAGTCTTTTTTAAATCTTGCAGTTTTTTCTGCGGCTGCAAGGATAATTGCGAGGATAATCAAGCTGCCGCCAATCACATACAGATTTTTTGTTAACGCACCTTCAATTGCATCTTTAAATAATAATCCAATTATAACAATCGGTACCGTTCCAATAATTATCATCCAGCCAAGTTTTGAATTAAGAGTTTGTTCAGAATATTTAACTCTGCTTTGCAGATTGTTCCGGATGAATTCAATAAATATTGACCATAAATCTTTCCAGAAATAAACCAGAATTGAAACCATTGTTCCAAGTTGAATAACAGCAATAAAAGATGTCCACTGCTCAGGATGTTCTTCAGAAATCAGACCCATAAATTTTCCGGCAAGAGTTAAATGACCGGTACTGCTGATTGGAAGAAACTCCGTAATTCCCTGAATTAAACCAAGAATAATTGCATCAATAATACTCAAACTATCTCCTTAAAACTGATAAGAAATTCCAAGTCTAACTCCAAAAGACAATGAACTAAAATTTGTATTCTCAACTTTATTGTTTAATGAATTACTGTCTGGCTTACCAAGTGCATCATAGCGAATATCAGCAGCAATGTGTGCATAAACATCCTGTGCGATAGCAGTATTTCCTGCAGCTCTTAACAAAAATCCAAACCCTAAAGAAGAATAATCATAATTATTTGGATCGGCAGGAAGCTTTTCTGTAATAGACAGAAGCCTTACACCAGCACCACCTCCAAATTTTAGATTATATCCATTATCTGCTATTACAAAATTATACAGCAGCGATGGCATTATTAAAGAATAGCTCAAATCGTAATTACCGCTAAGTGAACTTCCATTGTACGAGTTTAATAAATATCCGATTTCTAATTCAAGCTGTGAATTATCAGAAATCATTCTGCCGTAAGAACCTGAAAAATTTACAGCGGAACTAAAATCACTAAGCTTGTCTGTATAATTTGCTTCAAGATAATTTTTTAATTCAGGAATACTGATAAAATCAATTCCCATTGACGCTCTTACTTCATTTCCTTTTTGTGCCATAGTTAAAAATGGAACTGTAATCAATGCTACAACAAAAATAATATTTTTCATACTTCCCTTATTTCAGTTTCAACTACTTTAAATAAATTATCACGATGTTTGTTAATTATAAAGAACATTATGAGAGCAGTGCAGATGAACAAAATGTATCCGATTATATGTGTTAAAAATGCATAAGCTGCACTTATAGTTTCATCAAATCCGAAAATTAAAACTAATGATGACTTTGCAAGAGTATGATATGAACCTGTATTTCCGGGTGTAGGAATTATAACACCTATCGCACTTACGCTCATAATAACCCATCCCATTCCAAAAGTAACAGGCTGTACATTTTGCATATCAAGCATCAGCATTCCGGCATAAGAACCAAAGGCATATAAAACAATAATTGCAATTGACCAGAAAATAGTCCAGAAATAATTTTTTGTTCCTTTTATACTAGCAAAACCTTCGGCAAGCGTTGTAAAAATATAAGCAGCTCTTTCAGCAAACTTGTTAGAGATTTTTCCGGCAAACTTTAAGATAAACACAGAAAATTTTTCTTTAATCCGTAAAACAAGATAAACTAAAACGATAGAAATAATAGTAACTCCGCCCATTATATAAAGAGAAGTAACCAGCCATGGAAATTTTATTGATAAACTTACTCCGGTTAAGAAAAGTGCAATTATTATTGATACGCTAATCATTATAATATCAATAACTCTTTCAAGTATAACTGTTCCAAACATGGAAGAGCGCGATAAACCCTCCCACTTACCTATCAATACAGCGCGAGTAACTTCTCCAAGTTTTGGCGTAACACAATTAACTCCGTATCCAACCATCAAAGAACCAAAAAGATTTTTCATTGATGTATTTGGTTTTACAGAGTTTAAAATATATTTCCATCTTAGTGCACGAAAATAATGCCCAAGCATGGTAACTAATATAAAAACTGATGTCCAGAAAATATTTGCACCGGATACAATTTCAAGCACTTCACTAAAATCAACATCATTAAATGCTATATATAAAAAAACAACGGCAAGAATTATAGAGATCCCATAATTTATCAGAGTGCTGATTCTGCCAAATTTATTCTTTTTATCTGAGGTCAACTACGGCTGTTCCTTCTGGAGCTGTAAAAGTAAATTTTGAGTTCTGCAAATTTTGATTGAGTTTGTAATTTGAAAAAATAACTTCCATTGTTCCGGTAGATTGATTTTCTATAACAGTTTTATCAATAAGATTTTCTTTATTGATAACTAATCTAACTTCGCCAAGATTATTTCTTTTTGATTTTGGCTTTAATATCAATACTGTTTTGTTTCCTTCTGAAGATAAAGACAAATTACATTCTTCAGGATAATCATAAATAAGATATTTAATCGATAAAAACCCTGCTCCGTTTTCATCATAATTGCTGATAATCACCTTTTTATTTTTATGGTCATAATTCCATGAGGTTTTTCCATCTGCAACAATTATTTGGTTACCAAGCTCTAATCTTAAACTATTTTCTTTTTTAAAAAACAATTTGCCAGATAAAGCTGATTCGCCATTAATTTTTTGTGCAACATCAGCACTTAAATCAGCAATAGTATTAAATTTTGTCTGTAATGATTTTAAAACAGATTCGGCACTCTGGCTGAAAGAAACTGTTGAACAAAAAAGTATAATCAAACTTAAAATCGTTTTCATTTTCAACTCAAATTTTTTACAAAATAGTTTAATGTTTTGACTACAAATTACGCAGAATTGTTTCAAGCTGCTCTTCATTTTCAACAAGAACAGTTCTTGCTTTGCTTCCGTCATTTGGGCCAACAATACCGGCTTCCTCAAGCTGATCAACAATTCTTGCAGCACGGGAATAACCTAACTTTAATCTTCTTTGCAACAAGGAAACCGAACCTTGCTGATGGCGGACTATTACTTTAGCCGCTTCTTCAAACATCGGATCTAAATCTGCAGATACACCTGACGAAGATCCTTTTTTCTTATCATACAAAGAGGGCAAAAAATATGGTTTAGAGTATGCCTGTTGTGAGTAAACAAAATTAGTAATTTTTTCAACTTCGTCTGTAGAGATAAAAGCATTCTGCACACGAATTGGTTTTGGTGAACCAGTTGGAAGAAACAACATATCGCCTCTGCCAAGTAGTTGTTCAGCCCCGTTCATATCAAGTATTGTTCTGGAATCAATTTTTGTTGCAACCTGATATGCAATTCGTGAGCTGAAATTTGCTTTGATAACACCGGTAATAACATTTACTGATGGACGCTGAGTTGCAAGTACAAGGTGAATTCCAACTGCGCGTGCAAGTTGTGCCAATCTTGTTATTGGTTCCTCGACTTCTTTTCCTGCTGTAATCATTAAATCAGCAAGCTCATCAACAACAACAATTATGTAAGGAATTGGATGATGTTTAATTGTATCCGTATCGTTTGGTTTTGTTTTAGGATCTTTTACTTTTTTATTATAATCAACAATATTTCGCACGCCGGCTTTTGCCAGTTTATCATATCGTCTTTCCATTTCATACTCAACACTCTTTAACATTAGAACAGCATTTTGAGGTTCGGTAATAATCTCTTCATCAAGATCAGGTGAAACTGCCAAATAATGTTTGCGTAATTTATTGTAGAAAGACAGTTCAATTTTTTTTGGATCAACCATTGTAAACTTAACTTCTGAAGGATGCTTTGTATAAAGCAAACTGCTGATTATCATATTAATGCCAACACTTTTTCCAGATCCGGTTGATCCGGCAATCAGTAAGTGCGGCATTTTAGCAAGGTCTGCAACATACACATCCCCGCTGATGGTTTTTCCTAATGCAAGAGGAAGTTCAACTTCAGACTCATTTATTCTGCCAATAACTGAGCGTGCATTTACCAATGATGCTTTTGCATTTGGTATCTCTACTCCGATTGCACTTTTACCGGGAATCGGAGCAATGATTCTTATTCCGCGTGCTGCAAGTGCAAGTGCAATATCATTTTCCAAACCAACTATTTTACTGATCTTAACTCCAGGCGCAGGAACGATTTCATAAAGTGTAACAACCGGACCAGGAGTAACAGAAATATCTTTTATTTCAATATCAAAAAGCTTCAGTTTGTCTTTAAGCAGTTCTGCATTGCGGGTAAGTTCTTCTTCAGCAACTTTATAATCTTCTTCCGGTGCCATATCCAGCAAATCCAGTCCGGGTAACTTATACTCAATTTCTTCTTCCCACTGATTTGGCAGTTTCATCTCGTTTTCAGTTTCCGACTTCTCTTTCTTCTCGGGAAGCTCTCCGGTCTTTACAATATCAACTTTTTTGTTTTCGTCATTAACTACTTCATTTTCAGGTTCAGGAACAGGTGCGTTATTTTTCCGTATTATTCTGATATTAGTTTGTTCCTCTGCTTCAGTTTCCACTAAATCAGCAGCTGATAATTCTTCTTTATTATATTTTTCTTTTTTCTTTCTTTTATCGTCACTTAATTTTTTGATCTTGTCAAGGTTTTCCTTTTCCTTTACTTCTATTTTCTCTTTCAGTTTTTGATCTTCTTCAACATTCTCATTAAATGAAAAAATATCTTTAAAGAATAAAAGAATATTTTTTATATCAATATCAACTGCAAAGATCAGTAAAGAAACAAAACCAAATCCCAATAAAAGAATACTTCCTATTCCGCCGATCAATCCGCTTAAAAATTTACCTATATAATCGCCAATAAATCCTGAAAGCTCGTAAGTTGATCCGAATAAATCGTAATTAGACCGCAGCACTCCAAAAAATGAGGCAATAATTAAAGTGCTTATTAATAAAAGATTTGAGAGATGTAATCTGAATTTAAAATCGATAGTCTTAAAAAATGATATTCCCCATAAAAAAAGAACTACCGGAATTGTGATTGAGAAATATCCAAATGTAGCTTTAACAAAGAACTTCGCAATGTGTGCACCTGTTACTCCAAGCCAATTTTGTATATCTATTCTTTCATCAAATGATTTTATAAAATCAGCAGGCAGATCAGTAAGATTAGCTTCATCAAAACGATCGAAAGTTATTATGCTGAAGAAGAGCACAATCGCAAAAACAACAAGAAACAATCCTAGTATCTGTCTCTTGTTTTTTGATGTAAAGGTAAAGTAGCTTTTATCTGAGCTGTCTTTAGTGCTTTTTCCTTTTACATTTTTTTTCTTCTTCAGTGCCATTAAATGCTATCTAACTAATCAACTTTAAGTTTTTTTAGAACACCATTTGAATAAGATGGAATAATATTTAATATACCAATCTGACCACAATATTCAAGGTCTGCTTCAAATCCATTTTCTAAAAGAATTTTACCATGATCAGATTCACGCATCATTTTAACAAGGTTGTTTTTATATTTATCATACAAAGCAAGAACAGCCGTACCTGAATCATTTAATGAGATATCTTTTTTCACTTCTTTAATCTTTGAAATTAACATCCCTGCACAAACAGAGTCTTCAATAGAAAGAAAATTGTTTCTACCGGCACAAATAATTTCTATATCAGTATCAAACGTTTTCAGATGTTCAGCAACAGCATCAATATTTATGAATGAACAAGTAAAAAGATTTTCAGAGTATCTTGTTTTAACAATAGCTTTGCTTCCGTTTGTTGTGAACAAAATAATCGACTTGCCTTCGACTACTTCTTTAGTATATTCAAATGGCGAGTTTCCAAGTGCAAAGCCTTCGATTTTTTTTGTATTTCTTTCACCGCCGAGCAAAGTCTGTCCGCCAAATATTCCGCCCGAAACTTTAACAGCAAATTCAACAGATGCAACAGGAATAATTTCTTTTGCACTATTATTAATCGCCGTTGCAATTGTTGATGTAGCCCGAAGTACATCTATTACAACGGTGGTTTTACCTGTAAAGTACAGTTCATCAACAATAACTGATGAAAGAAAAACATTTAACTTCATATCAATAATTATCTTTTTACAAACGGAAGTTTAACAACCTTAGCAGGAATTTCTTTTCCACGAATTAAGAAGTTAACATCAGTTTCAATTTCCGAAAATTCAGTTTCAACATAACCTAATGCAATTGGTTTATCAAGCATTGGACTTACAGTACCGCTTGTTACTGTTCCAATCTTTTTATTATTTACAGAGATATCATAGCCATGTCTTGGAAAAGTTTTTTCGTCAGAAGTTATGGCTACAAGTTTTCTTTTTAATCCATTTTCTTTAATCTTAACCAAAGCATCTTTTCCGATAAAATTCTGTTTTGAAAGTTTTGTTATCCATCCTAAACCAGCTTCCAGCGGATTTGTAGTTTGATCAATGTCATTACCATATAAACAGAAACCCATTTCTAACCTTAATGTATCTCTTGCAGCTAACCCAGCCGGCTGAATGTTAAATTCTTTCCCGGCTTCAAAAATTTTATTCCAAAGTTCCTCAGCAGTTTTTTCATCACCTTTAAAATAAAGCTCATATCCAACTTCGCCGGTATAGCCTGTTCTGGATAATATCATATCAACACCTGCGAGCTTTAAATTAGTAAAATGATAATACTCCATATTGATCTGTGTATCAGTTAATTTTTGTAATGTGTTCAATGAATTCGGGCCTTGTACCGCAAGCAGAGAATAATTATCGCTTTCATTTCTTAATTCAACTCCAAACTGATTATTTTCTTGCATCCATTTAAAATCCTTCTCAATGTTCGATGCGTTAATTACAAGCAAAAATTCATCGTCAGCAATTTTATAAATAAGCAGATCATCAACAATACCGCCGTCTTCATAGCACATTGCAGAATACTGCACCCTGCCAGTTTGCAGTTTTGAAGCATCGTTTATTGCAACATACTGAATGAAGTCCAGTGCCTTTTCTCCTTTTACAAAAACTTCGCCCATATGTGATACATCAAAAACACCGACAGAATTTCTTACTGATTTATGTTCAGAAATAATTGATGAATACTGTATGGGCATCTCGAATCCGGCAAACTCAACTAATTTAGCACCCAGTTTTTTATGAATATTATAAAAAGTTGTTCGTTTCATTTTATCATTCCAAAAAGTTAATAGAATTATTTGTTTTGAGATTTCTTCCAATCACTTAAAAACTTTTCCAGACCTAAATCTGTTAAAGGATGGTTGAATAATCTATCAATAACAGAAAAGGGCATGGTGCACACATCAGCGCCCATCATCGCTGCTTCAACCACGTGCAATGGATGTCTGATACTTGCAACAAGAATTTCGGTTTTATAATTATAATTTTTATAGATCTGAATAATCTGTGAAATCAGCTCCATTCCATCGTGGCTTATATCATCAAGTCTGCCGACAAAAGGACTTATATAAGCGGCTCCTGCTTTTGCAGCAAGTAAAGCCTGGGATGGCGAGAAACAAAGTGTAACATTGGTCTTAATATTTTCCGAGGATAATGTACGAACAGCTTTTAATCCTTCTTTTATCAGCGGCACTTTAATAACAATGTTATGATGAATCTTTGCAAGCTCGTGTGCTTCTTTTAATATACCATTATAATCTGTAGAAATAACTTCTGCGCTTACAGGACCATCAACTATTGCAAGAATTTCATCGAGTAACTTTCTAAAATCTTTTCCCTCTTTAGAAACAAGCGATGGATTTGTAGTAACACCATCAAGGATACCGAGCGCAGCAGCTTCTTTAATTTCATTTATATTAGCTGTATCGATAAAAAATTTCATATCAATTCTCCATATAATTTATTTAAACTTTTCTGTTAAATCTATTCCTGTTCTTTTAGAGAAGAATTTAAATCTGCCAATTTGAATACCTGAATCTTCTTCAATTGTAAATTTAACTAAAAACTTAAACTGAATTTTTGTAAATCTTCTATTCTGCAATCTCGAAGCATCTGTTGGATGACATTTAATTATCAGACTGAATCCGCCAAAATATTTTCTGTATTTCTTAAGCCAATCTTCAATATCATAGACAAGGTGTGATTCTTTAGTCATAAAGCCGGTACCGCCGCAAACAGGACAAACATCTTTCATTGCCTGCATAATATTTTGTCTGATTCTTTGTCTTGTAATCTGAACTAATCCAAAATCACTCATAGGCAGAACAGAAACTTTAGACCGGTCTTTTCTAAATTCTTTTTTTAACTCATCATAAATTTTTTTCCGGTTCTTTTCTTCTTCAAGATCAATAAAATCAATCACAATGATTCCGCCGATATCCCTTAATCTTAATTGCCTGGCAATTTCGCGTGATGCTTCCAAATCTGTTTTTAGGGAATTCAATTCCTGTTCTTTGCTTTTTGCATATCTGCCACTATTAACATCAATTACAACCATTGCTTCGGTATGTTCAATTATAAGATAGCCCCCGCTTGGTAGAGGAACTTTCCTGCCCATAAGAGTTGTAATCTGTTCTTCAATCTTAAACTCATCAAAAATTGATGAAGAAGATTTATACAGTTCAATTTTTTCCAATAAATCCGGTTGAATAAGCTGAACATAACTCTTTATCTGTTTAAAAAGTTTTTTTGAATCAACAAACACTTTGGAAACATCGGGAGTAAGCAGGTCTCTTATTACGCTGTCAGTTGTGCTTAAATCCTGATGAACAATTGTCGGAGGTTCTTCACTCTTTGCTGTTGATTCAATACTCTTCCACGTTTTAACAAGATTTGTCAAATCGTCTTTAACAGCATCTTCGGTTTGATCTTTTGCAACTGTTCTTATTATCAGTCCGCAATTAGGGGGAATAATCCCTCGTGCAATGTTTCTTAATCTTCTGCGTTCTTTGTAATCGAAGATTTTTTTTGAAATGCCTATCTTGTTATCAAAAGGAAGCAGAACACAGAATCTGCCGGCAATAGATACAGAAGAAGTAACGCGGACACCCTTATTATTGACAGGTTCTTTGGTTATCTGAACAAGGATCTCTTCCCCTTTACGAAGTTTCGGAACTTCAAGCACTGCAGCGTTTTTTGTCCCGCTGGTATCATTTGATTTTATTGATTCATCATCGTCTGCATCTTCAACATCCGAATCTTCATCACCAAGCATATCCTGAAATTGTTTTGTACGCTGTCCAATATCTGAAAAGTGAAGAAATGCATCCTGCTTCATTCCGATATCAATAAATGCGGCTCTTATCCCGGGAAGAACTCTTGCAACTCTTCCAAGATAAATATCCCCAACCATTCTCCTGTTTTCGGGATAATCAACAAAAAAGTCGACTAAATTTCCATCTTCCGTAATGGCAACGCGTGTCTGATTGGAAGATGAATTTATTATAATTTCTTTTACCATAATTGGAAAACTCTTTATATGAAATAAAATATTTCAGTATTAAAAACCTTTTAAACTCAATATTAAACAGAGAATTACTCTGATTGCTGTACAGTCCCAAACAACTTAACATTAAGATTGGCTGGGCTGTAATGATTTTAAAAATATTTATTAATGCAAGCAGCATTAAAAACCTGTATAAAAAACTTTTTAAAATAGCGTCATTCCCATAAAAGCAGAAATCCAAATCTGTATAGATGAATTCCTGTTATTATGAGAATGACCAATTGTTATTTTTCGGTAATCTGCTGATCAGCCTGCTTATTTTTCTTTGCTTCTTTTTCAGCGGCTTCCATCAACAATTTTTTTCTGCTTAAAGAGAACTTTCCGTTTTCAATCTTTAAGAGCTTTACCGGGACCTTATCCCCAACTTTTAAATAATCAGATACTTTATTAACCCGTTTAACATCTATTTCAGAGATATGAAGTAATCCTTCCTTGCCGGGAAGAATTTCAACAAATGCGCCAAAGTCAGCTATCTTGGTTACAACCCCATCATATACTTCTCCAACCTCTGGCGTTGCAGTAAGTTTCTTGATATAGTCTTTTGCTTGTTGTGCGCTGTCTTTATTTGGTGATGCAATATGAACTGTTCCGTCATCTTCAATATTAATATCAACACCAAATAATCTTTGCATACCCTGAATAGTTTTTCCGCCTGGACCAATCACCAGACCAATCTGATCTTGTGCAATATTCATAGTAATTAGTCTTGGAGCATAGGGTGAAAGTGTTTCTCTTGATTTATCAATGGCTTCATTCATCTTACCAAGTATATGCATTCTTCCTTCTTTAGCCTGATGGAGAGCATTTTCCATGATCTCAAAAGATATTCCCTGAATTTTAATATCCATCTGAAAACCGGTAATACCATCGCTTGTTCCGGCAACTTTAAAATCCATATCACCAAGATGATCTTCGTTACCAAGTATATCAGAAAGAATTGCATACTGTCCATCCTCTTTAACCAACCCCATAGCAATACCTGAAACAGCTTTGCTAATTGGAACACCGGCATCCATCATAGCAAGTGAGCCGGCACAAACAGTTGCCATTGATGATGAACCGTTTGATTCCAGAATATCTGATATAACTCTAACAGTATAAGGAAACGCATCATCTGCAGGAAATACCTGCTTCAAAGATCTTTCCGCAAGATTACCATGCCCGATTTCTCTTCTTCCAACTCCGCTTAATCTTCCGACCTCACCAACGCTAAACGGCGGAAAGTTGTAATGGAGCATAAATTTCTTGGTGTATTCCTGCATTAAACCATCAACTGTCTGTTCATCGTTTTTAGTTCCGAGTGTAACGGTTGTTAATGATTGTGTTTCACCGCGTGTAAATAATGCAGAACCATGTGTTCTTGGTAAATTACCAAGTTCAATTGTTATCGGTCTGATTTGTTTTGTATTTCTTCCATCAAGACGAATTCCTTCTTTAAGTATTCTTTCACGCATAAGGTCTTTCTCCATATCGTGAAGAACCTCTTTGATAACTTTTTCCTGCTCGGGATATTTTTCAGCTAATGATGATTTGACAAACTCAGCAAGTTCGCCGTTTTTATCTGCTCTTTCCTCTTTAGACAGAACAGAATAAACAATTTCCTTAAACTTTACTTCAGCAAGATCGTAAATATCTTTTTTAAGATTTTCATCAATTGTTTTTTCTTCAACAACCCACTTGGTTTTACCGGCTTCAGCCCTTAGTTGATTTTGAAGTTCAACGATTTTCTTAATTTCTATCTGTGCAAATTTTAAGGCATCCAATAATTCCTGTTCGCTTACTTCTTTAGATTCACCCTCAACCATCATAATTGAATCTGCAGTACCTGCAACAACAAGTTCTATATCGCTTAACTTGATCTGCTCCTGAGTCGGGTTGACAATAAACTCACCGCCAATTCTTCCAACTCTTACTTCTCCCATTGGTCCATCAAACGGAATATCCGAAACAACAAGCGCAGCCGAGGCTCCGCAAGCCGCTAATACATCAGGGTCATTTTCACCATCATAAGAAAAGACCATTGCAATAACTTGTGTTTCATTTAAGAATGCTTCGGGAAATAAAGGTCTTATTGGTCTGTCGCATAATCTTGCACTAAGAATTTCTTTTTCAGAGGGTCTTCCTTCACGCTTGATATAACCGCCGGGAAATTTTCCAGCGGCAGATGTTTTTTCGCGATATTCAACCTGCAATGGAAAGAAATCCTGATCAGGTTTTGATTCTGTTGAAGCAACAGCAGTAACAAGCACCATTGTATCACCGTATCCAACCATAACAGAGCCATTAGCCTGTTTTGCATATCTTCCGGTTTCTATTGAAAATAATCTTCCGCCTATTTCAACTTCTTTCTTAACGATCATTTTTTAACCTTACTTTCTAATATTCAATTCTTTAATTATTACTCTATAGCGTGATATATCTTTTTTCATCAAATAATCAAGCAGTCTTCTTCTTTTACCAACCATCATCATTAATCCTCTTCTTGAATGATGATCTTTTTTATGAGTATCAAAATGATCTGTTAAATCGTTAATTCTTTTTGTTAAAAGTGCAATCTGCACTTCGGGTTTCCCTGAGTCTTTTTCGTTGTTGCCAAATTTTTTAACGATCTCAAGTTTTTCTTCTTTTGTCATTGTATCTATCCTTTATTTTGATTGTACGATATAATTCCAGAATTAACCAGAATTAATTATTTAGTTTATTAAAAATCTTATTTCCGTTTTCTTTGTCTGTATTCATCTGGTTAATTAATTCTTCGGCGGAGTTAAATTTCACCTCGCCCCGTAATCTTTCAACCAATTCTGTTGTCACTTTAGCTCCATAAATTTCCCGGTTGAAATCATAAATATATACTTCACTTACAAGTTCACCCTGGTTATAAAAAGTCGGGCGATTACCAATGCTTAATAACCCAGTATGCCTTTCATTTTCAACCATCACCTTAACAGCATAAACTCCGCTAGCCGGTAAAAGTTTTTCCTGTGAAGATAATTTTATATTAGCAGTTGGAAAGCCAAGCTCTCTACCGCGCTTATCGCCGCCTACAACAATTCCGCTAAATTCATAATTTCTGCCAAGAAGTTTATTTGCTCTGATAATATCCCCTTCGGCTATTGCATTTCTAATTTTTGTGCTGCTGACTGCTTCGCCATCAATCATAAAAGCTTCTGCTTTAGTTACAATAAAACCTTCTTTGTCTGCAATCTTCTGTAATAATTCAGCGTTTCCTCTTCGTCCTTTCCCAAAATGATGATCATGTCCTAATACTATTTCTGTTAAACCAATACCGTTTATTAAATAATCATATATAAAATCTTCTGCACTCAACGATGCAAACTCTTTTGTAAAATTTATAATTAAAAGATTTTCAACCCTAAGTTTTTCAAGAAGTTCTATTTTTTCATCTTGTGTTGTCAGCATTTTTACAGAATTATCATTGCCTAAAATCGTTCTCGGATGCGGATAAAATGTAATCACAACATTTCTGCATCCCTTTTCTTTTGAACAACTCACTAATCTGTCGATAATTTTTAAATGACCCGGATGAATTCCATCAAAAGTGCCAAGTGTAAGAACAGTATTTTTATTTTTTTTTAAATCTTTAATACTATAAAAAATCTGCATCTAAAATTTCATCACAAAAACTTGTTATTAAAATTCTGTCATCCTGCGTTTGCCGAAGTATGACTTTCTAATTTTTCCATCACACTTCGATAAGCTAAGCGTGACAAACATAAAAACAATTACTTTACAAAGTTCTGAACATAGAAGAAAACTCATTCATTTCATAAGCATCATCAACTTTATATTCACCTATTTCAGTTCTTCTCAGTAAACTTAAAATGCCGCCGCAGTTAAGTTCATTCCCAAAATCGTTTGCTATTGTTCTTATATAAGTTCCTTTTGAGCAGACAATTTCAAAATGGATATCAGGCAAATCAATCTTTAGTATTTCAAAAGAAAAAACTTCAACCTGTTTTGGTTCCCGTTCAACTTCTTTTCCAGCTCTGGCAAATTTATATAGTGCTTTGCCTTTATGTTTTACTGCTGAATACATCGGCGGAACCTGCAAAATTTTTCCTAAGAACTTATTTCGAACTCCAATAATTTTATCCTGAGTCAGATTATCAGGCAATATCTTTTCGGTTACATCAGTTGCCAAATCCATCGACGGCGAACTTTTACCAAGGGTTATAATTCCGGTATATTTTTTTCTTTTTTCCTGGTAATCAGAAATCTCTTTAGTTTTTTTACCCGTGCATACAATCAGCAATCCCGTTGCAAGCGGATCAAGTGTGCCTGCATGTCCAACTTTTTTAACCTTTATCAGTTTCCTGATTTTTGAAACAACATCAAACGAAGTCCAGTTTACAGGCTTATCAATCAGTATTACCTGACCGGATAAATAATCAAGATTCTGCGGATCCTTCGTTTGTCTTGTTATTATCATTTTCGTGAATTTTCTTAATCAGCCCTTCAATCTTTTCAACATAGTCAAGCGTATCATCAATGAAAAATTTTAGTTCGGGAATAAATTTCATCCTTATTCTGTGTGCAAGTTCAGATCTTATAAATCCTTTTTTAAGATCAATCTTATCCAGAACAAGTTCACGTTTTTCCTTTTCCAGAACAGATAGATAAATTTTTGCAATTTTCAGATCCGGACTAACTCTAACATTTGTAATTGTAACAAAGCCCAGATCTGTTTCTGAAAGTTTATGCAGAAAGATTAAACTAATTTCTTCTTTTATAAGCTGTTCAACTTTATCAACTCTATACGACATAAATCATCCAGAATAACTAATAACAATTAAGCAAGGGTTTTCTTTGTTTCTACAAGTTTAAATGCTTCTATTATATCACCAACCTTTACATCGTTATAATTGTCAATATTCAATCCGCATTCGTATCCTGCATCAACTTCTCTTACATCATCTTTAAATCTTCTTAAATTTCCTATTGATCCTTCGTGAATTACAATTCCATCTCGAATCAATCTTATTTTGTTGCTTCTTGCAATTTTACCATCCAAAACATAGCATCCGGCAACTGTTCCTGATTTCGGAACTTTAAAGGTATCTCTTACTTCAACTGTTGCAGTAACTTCTTCAGAGATTACCGGTGACAACAATCCTTCAAGTGCAGACTTAACTTCGTTTATAGCATTATAAATAATGCTGTAAAGTCTAATATCTACTTTTTGATTCTCAGCAAGTTTACGTGCATTAATATTTGGTCTTACGTGGAAACCAATAATAATTGCATTTGATGCTGCAGCAAGAAGAACATCGCTTTCTGAAATTCCGCCTACTCCTTTATGAATCACCCGAACCACTACTTCCTGATTGCTTAGCTTCATTAATGAATCAGATAAGGCTTCGATAGAACCATCCACATCGCCTTTCACAATAAGTGCAAGCTCTTTAACTCCGCCGATACTGATTTGTTTAGCAATTTCATCAAGTGTAATATGATGTACCTGTTTCTGGTCTTGTTCTCTTTTTAACTGTTGTCTTTTCAAACTTATTTCACGTGCTTCGCGCTCTGAATCGAGAACAATAAATGTATCACCTGCCTGGGGTGCGCCTTCAAAACCTAATACCAGTACAGAAACAGATGGTGTAGCTTCACTGACTTTATTGCCTCTTTCATCAAACATAGCCCTAACTTTGCCATAATAAATGCCTGCTACAAACGGATCACCAATTCTTAAAGTACCTTTTTGAACGAGAATGGTTGCTGTAATTCCGCGCCCTTTATCAAGTTCTGCTTCTACAACAGCACCGCGGGCAAGTCTATCAGGGTTAGCTTTAAGATCAAGCAGTTCGGCTTCAAGAAGGATTTTTTCGAACAACACATCAACATTCAATCCTGTTTTTGCTGAAAGCTGTACGCATTGATACTTACCTCCCCAGTCTTCAACAAGTACATTTCTATCAGCTAGCTGCTGTTTAATTCTATCTGGATTAGAGCTCGGTTTATCAATTTTATTAATTGCTATAATAATCGGTACACCAGCAGCCTGTGCGTGATTTAATGCTTCAACTGTTTGGGGCATCACCGCATCATCTGCAGCAATTACAAGCACAACAATATCGGTCAACTGAGCTCCGCGAGCACGCATTGCAGTAAATGCTTCGTGTCCTGGAGTATCAAGAAATGTTATTTGTTTTCCATCTCCTCTGTCAACCCTATATGCTCCGATGTGCTGAGTTATTCCTCCTGATTCACCTGCTACAACATTTGTTCTTCTGATATAATCAAGCAATGAAGTTTTACCATGATCAACATGACCCATAATTGTTACAACCGGAGGACGGGGCTGAAGGTCTTCCTCATCGTCTTCAACATCTTTTAAAATCTCAGCAGTATATTCTTTCTGAAATTCAACATCAAATCCAAATTCATCAGCAACAAGTGTAATTGTTTCAACATCAAGCCTTTGATTAATTGAAACCATTAATCCAAGACTTATACACTTAGAAATAACTTCGCCAACCGGTACTTCCATCAGGTTTGCGAGTTCACTAACGGCAATAAACTCGTTAACCCTAAGAACTTTTGAATCGAGATATTTTTGTTCCTGTAATCTTTCTTCTTCAGCTTCTCTTTCTTTTCTTTTTTTCTTTCTTACAGCAGCTCTGTTAGTAAGAACAGTATCATCCATACTAAGCATTGTTTGTTTAATTGCTGCTTTTACATCTTTCTCGTCTATTTCAAATTTTTTAACCCGCTTTTTCCTTTTTGTAACGCTAAAATCTTCAACCGGAGTTTCTGCGCCAGTTTTCTTTTTCGTTTTAGGTCGTTTCTTTTTCTTAACTGTTTCAGATGCTGTATCCTGAGGCTGTTGTTTCTTCTCTTCAGAAACCTGTGGCGGTTGCTTGCCTTGTTTAACGATTGTTTTTTTATCTTCACCCAGATCAATTTTTCCTACTACCTTTAAACCGCGTTTTTTACCTGCCTCAATATTAGCAGGAGATTTAAAACGCTCTGTTGTAGCATTAACCGGTTCAACCGGGCTGAATTCTGCTTCTTCAATTACCGGTTCAGGTTTAATCACTTCTTTCGGTTCTTCTTCAATTATTTCCGGGGTTTCAACAACTTCAACTGCTGGTTCAACAGTTACTTCAACAGGAACATCGGTTATTACAATGTCTTTCTCTTCAGCTATGGGTTCTGCTTCTTCTTCAACCTTTACGATTTTTTCTTCTTTTTCTACCTTATCAGCACGTTTTTTATGAAACTCTGCTATTTTTTTATAATGCTGCTCAGCCTTTTCAATATCCTTTTTAAAATGGGCATTTATCTCATTTATCATATCTTCTGTTAAGGTTGATTGATGAGATTTAATTTCATATCCCTTATTCCTCAGAAATTCAATGAGGTTTTCTGAAGAGAGATTTATCTCCGCAGCATATTTATATAATCTTATTTTAGGAGCTTTAGTTTCAGACATTTAACAGTTACCTTATTTTGGGCTATTCTTCTTCTTCGAACTGAGATTTAATTAATTCGAGTATCTCTTCTATCTTTTCGTCATCAAACTCTTCGATTTCTTTTAATTTTTCGGGACCGGCGGTTAATACTTCAATAGCAGTATCATATCTATGATTAATCAGAATCTCATAAACATCGGCGCCAAGTTCTTCTTTAAGATCAATAAGTTCGATATCCTCTTCATATTCTTCAAATGGTTTTTCTTCGCGCAATATTTCAATATCATATCCTGTCAGCTTCATTGCAAGTCGGATGTTAACTCCATTTCTTCCTACAATTAAAGAAACCTGGTCACTATCAGCAGTAACAATTGCTTTTCTTTCATCTTCATATAGTTCTATTTTTTTAAGCTTTGCAGGAGCCAAAGCTTTTTGAATAAAAACAATCGGATCATCAGAATAGCTGACAACATCAATATTTTCATTATTTAACTCACGAACTATCGCATGAATTCTTACACCTTTCATTCCAACACATGCACCAACTGCATCAATTCTCTGATCCTGAGATTCAACAGCAATCTTAGCTCTTTCTCCGGGTTCACGGGCAATTGATTTTATTTCTATTATTCCATCATAAATTTCCGGAATTTCAATTTCAAACAATCTTCTTAAGAACATATTATCAGCTCTTGAGATTACAATAACAGGTCCGCTGTTGCCTTTTTTAACTTCCTTAACTATTGCTCTTATCGTTTCTCCTTTTTTATATTTTTCAAAAGGAATCTGTTCATTCCGAGGAAGCATCAATTCATTTTTATTATGATTAACCAGGATGTCATTTTTCCTTATCTGATAAATATCTCCGACAACAATTTCACCGAGTAATTCATTGTATTCATTATAAATAATTTCTTTTTCCAATTCACGGATTTTCTGATTTAAGCTTTGTTTAGCAAGAACAACCAATCTTCTTCCAAGCGAAGCAAGTTCAATCTTCTCAACATATTCTTCGCCAACTTCCAGCTCATCTTCATTGCCTCTTTTATTTACTTCATCAATTCCTATCTGTGTATTAGGGTCTTCCACAACTTCAACTATTTCACGTTCGAGAAAAATTTCTATATCGCCACGGTCCATATTTACAACAACATCAAATTTTGCTTCATCTCCGAATTTTTTTCTTACAAGCAAACCAAAAATTTCCTCGAGAATACCACCGAGTACATCTCTATCAATGCCTTTTTCTTTTACCATTTGGGCAAAAGATTCGACAATCTCACTATTCATTTATTATCTCCTCTTACTAAGAAAAACTAATTAATACTTTAGCTTCAATAATCTGATTAAACTTAATTAAAATATTTTTTTCTTTTGTCTGAAAAGTTAATTCATCTTTTTCAGCTGAGATTAACTTTCCGGCAAACTTTGCTTCTGAATCCGCTGTTTTATAAACTATCTCAAAATTTCTGTTAATGTGTTTAGGGTATTGTTGTAAGAATTTTAGTGGTCTATCAACCCCAGGAGATGAGACTTCCAGTCTGTAAGATTCCTTGATTAAATTTTCTGACTCTATAATTTCATTCAATTCGCGGCTCATCCCTGCAAGATCATCGGCGCTCACATTTTTTCCGGCATCAACAAAAACTTCCAAAATTCTCTTTCTGCTATCACCCCTTATTATAACATCGATAACAAAATAGCCAAGCTTTTCAGCGATTTTGTTTGAAATTTCAACAATATTTTCTTTTAATTTATCCATATTAACAAAAAACGCCCTCAATGGGGCGAATCAGCAGGTCAAAAATATGATTAATTATTATGATAACCAAAAAAAAGTTTGGATTGAAAAAGCTAAAATTTGCGGCTTTTAGCTGAAACTGTACCTAAACTATCTACAAATTTATTTCTTCTAAAGTTAGGGTTACTTTAAAACTATCATCTTTTTTGTTGATATAAATGAACCAGCCTGTAAACGATAGATATAAACTCCGCTTGCAAGGTTTGATGCATCCCAGCTTACTTCATAATATCCCGGCTCTTGTTTTTCGTTTACAAGTGTTGCTGCTTCACTGCCGAGTATGCCATAAACTTTTAAGCTAACTTCTGAGAGGCTGGATACCTGATACCGGATTCTGGTTGTTGGATTAAATGGATTTGGATAGTTCTGCTCAAGCTTAAATTCTTTTGGACCAGTATAACTGAAGATAAAACTTTTCATCATCATCAGTCCGTTTGAATCTGATATCATAAAATCAATTGTATCTTTTTTATTGATTGGTGCGTTTCTGTTTACATCAAATGTAAAGATTGCATTTGCCTCCGCCTTAGCTTCAATCAAATCTATAGTCTGTGCTTCAGTACTGAAATTTAGATACGAAGATTTTCTAGTCAGGATTATTTCAACATCGTTCACAGGAGTTTCTTCCGAAACATTCGCAACCGTCAAATTTATTTTATTACCTTTCGTTCCCGGTTGAACTTCGTAAATAGTTTGTGCGAATGAATAATATGTTATTGCCGATGCGATAATTAAAATTTTTATTAGCATTTTTTACCTCTGCATCTATATCGTCCCTGACGGGACTTTTATTCTTTTATTCTTTTCTGTTTCTATAAATATTTTACTCCTAACGGAGTTTATTATTTCTTTTTGCTTATTGCCTACTGATTACTGCCTGCTGTTCTACGGAACATTTAACTGAATCTCAACCAAATTATTTACAGAAATGTCCTGCTGTTTATCCTGACTTACACTTCCGGATGTTGCTCTGAAGTTCAGGCTTTTTGGCAGAAGTTCTTTTGTTGTTTCTCCATTTGTATTCGTTAGACCAATATCTCTCCACGCACCTGAATAATATTTTGTGCCTGCACCTGACAACGCCTGTCCATTAGTCTTCGTTACTTTGACTGTGCATAGAACTGTTGAAAATGTTACTGTACTGTTTGTGCTTATGTCCTGCTGTTTGTCAAGCGGTGCATACTCGTAAGTCATTCTAAAGCTGTAATTGATTGGTAGAAGTTCTTTGTTTGCAACTCCGTTTTGTGTTGTTCCGAATGTTCTCCACGCACCTGCATAATATTGAACTGTTCCTTGATCTATTAAATTACCTGAACTGTTACGCAGCTCTACCGAAGCATTAACTGTATGAAAAGTGTATGTGTTGTTATGTGCAGTAATGTTATGCACAGTCTGGTTTGCATACTCGTAGAACATTCTGATGCTTACTGTTGGTTTTGTTGTTATTACTGTAAATGTTCCGTCTCCATTGTTTACTGCATCTTTCCATCCGCTTGTGGCGGATTCATAATACATTACATTGCTTGCTGGTATTTGGTTACCCAAACTGTTTTTTAGGTTTACAAGTAAGTTGGGATTATTAGCTTGGGTTACACTAAACTGCAAAGTGTCTGAAATTGAGTATCTATCTTTTACCCAAACAGGGAAAGTGCCAAGTGAAGAAACATCTGAGGATAAAATTTCAGCAACTATTACGCTATCCGAAATAAATGTTGTTGTCTTTGGTTGTCCGTTAAAATAAACTGTTGAAACCGTATCAAATCCTTTTCCATTAACGGTTAAAGTAAACGAGTTTGAATTTATATTAACTGAATTTGGATTTAAAATTGTTAAATCTAAAACATTAAAAATGGAATCCATATCTAAATTCCATACTTGCCGAGTGGGAAGTTCTATATCTTTAACATAATAAACGTTGTTTGGGTAGTTCTCAAAACACATAACCTGACCATCTGGTGGCAGTTGAATTGTTTTTTTCAATTCACCGTTTGTCATATTATATATTTCAATTTTACCTGTATAAGTATGACCTAAACTATCAGGATTGACTTGACTGTTAAATAAAAGTAAATAATTACCTTCATTTGCCACGTATCCATAAGCCCAACTTTCGCTGTTACTACGTATGATAGGAATAGAAAGTGAATCTTTATCAAGAAAATAGATTTGATAGTAGCTAAGAGAAGTTGGTAATGAAAAAAGAGACTCAATAATAGATAAACCATTTCTTACAAAACTAAAATAGAAATCATCAGCTCCTGGATATGAAATTTCATCAATATATTTTGTTGAAATAATTTGTTTAGTTAAAAAAGAATAGGAGGCGATTTTTGGCTTAAGTAGAATACTATCACCCTTTATTAAATACATCATGTTACCTGTTCCTGAAAAATTAATGTCCTTATCTACAGCACAGTCCCAATGAATATCATAAGGGATAGTATCTGTGATTAACAAGGAAGCAGGATCAATCAAAACCATTTTAAAACTCAAGCTATCAGAATACTTAGCAACCAGTTTGTTAATGGCGCTGGTAAAAGAAAATTTCCGCAAGTCTTCACAGTATTTAGTGATCATATTTTTATGATTTAAGTTATTTGAGTTCACAATGAATAACTCAAAATTTTCCTCATAAGCCAACCAATTGCCACTTTCATCAGATGATACCCATTCCATATCGTAAACATTTGTCATTAAGGTTTCTACTTCAGCCGAATTGTTCATATTTATACGATAAATATCACCCGTACCATGATGTCCAAACGGAAATGGTTTATAAACTGAGACATAGTAATAAGGTTGAGCATTAAGAATTGAAATTGTTGAAATAAAAAATAGAATTATAAAATATTTTATCTTAAACATTGTTTTTTCCTTTTGTAAAACTCTTTAATTTTTTAAACTTATTCACATTTTGAAAAACCAAAGCGAACACAAAAATCATCTCCATACGTGCGGTGCTTAGGATTTATAACCCAATTACCTTTTTCACCCTTCTTTCCAGGTGTGTAGTCCATATAGTATTGTCCACCTTTGTATCTTTGTGCAAGCCATATTAGAAACTCTTTTCTATTTAAGTTTGGGATTTCAATTCCCTTATTATGAAATCTTTCTTTTATTTCATAAAAGCCACCTCCCAAACCATCTCTTTTTAGTTGGCTAAACTTTTCACTCCATAAATGATGTATTCCTGCATTAATATTAGTTTTCCAATTCCAAATAACACTGAGTGAAGGCTCAGATACGCTTAGTTGACAAAGCCCCCAATCATGAGGATTTGGATTCATATTTGGATAATAATAATCATCTGAATTGTAAGGGTACGGTAAATATCTTTCTTCAAGGAATTGGAAATAAAAACTTTCCTTATCAATAATTACTTGCATTTGTTTTCTTTGGTCTTGAAGTGTAACCGGTTCACTTAATGGTAAATCAATTGGCTGTGGGAATTCGTGAGCATTGATATAATCCTTAACCATTTGTTCATTGTTGTCTCCATTGCTTCCAAGTATTTTCATCCCAGTTATTTTTTTCGTAATTGGTTTTACTAATTGATTGAGGTTGTCATAATAAAAGAATTCATTTATTGTCAGTGTTATCTCATCACCGCCAATAATTGTATTATCATTATCTGGTATCGGTAAATCTGTTCCATCCGGTTCAGAACTAATCTTTCTGTTATGAAATTTATGACTAAATGTTTTATCAGGTGATTGCTCTTTGCTTACCCACTTTACTTCTAAATCCCAATCAATTGTGTATGTAACGCTTCAGAAGGAAATGGAATTTTATAATTTTGTGTAATGTAAAAATAGAAAGGAAATTCTAATGTCCGAAACAAAAAGAGAAAGAAAACATTACTCCCCGGATCAGAAAGTTCTTATCCTTAGAGAACTTCTTGAAAACAATCTTCCCATCAGCCAGCTTGCTGAAAAGTACCAGGTTCACCCTAACGACATCTATAACTGGAAGAAAAAACTCTTTGAATATGCTAAAGATATTTTTCAGAGTAAATCAGTTAATCAGAAACAAACCTCCCTGGAACAGAAAAAGATTGAAAAGCTTCAGTCTAAATTAAGAGATCGTGAGGAGGCGATAGCCTTTCTGCTTAAAGAAAACATCGAAATAAAAAAAAGTATAGATGGGGAGATATGAACAGAAAGTGGGTTGAACCTGACGTAAGAGATAATGTTGTGGAGTTTGTAAACTTCATAAGACTCAAGACTGATATTCCGCTTAAAGGCATCACTCCTCTTTTAGGCATTAGTTCCAGTAAATATTATTCCTGGATTGAGAGGAAAGGAGTAAAAAATAACCATAACGGAAAGACTTCCAAGGAACATTGGTGCCTGGACTGGGAGAAGAAAGCCATTATTGTCTATGCTAAAGTTCATCCCGTAGAAGGTTACAGACGCCTTACTTACAAGATGATTGATGATAATGTTGTTGCTGTTTCGCCTGCTACTACTTACAGAATACTTAAAGCTGCCGGCTTACTTAACAGGTGGAATAAAGTTAAAAGATCTTCTAAAGGAGGTGGCTTTGATCAGCCAACAGCTCCTCACCAGCACTGGCATACCGATATTAAGTATGTTAACTATCACGGAACTTTTCTGTTTCTTATTTCTGTTATTGATGGTTACTCACGATATATAGTTCATCACGAACTAAGACGAAGTATGCAACAGTTTGATGTTCAGTTAACCTTGCAGAGAGCTTTAGAGAAGTACCCCGGCACAAAGCCAAGAATCATTTCAGATAATGGTCCTCAGTTTATTTCCAAAGACTTTGCTGAATATCTGAAGCTTCTAGGACTTCAGCATATAAGAACCTCTGTTGCTTATCCTCAGAGTAATGGCAAGATCGAACGATACCATAGAACTATTCATCAGGACTGCTTAATGAAAACCTCTTTAATCAATCTTGATGATGCACGCAAACAGATTTCATCTTATATTGATTACTACAATACTAAAAGACTTCACAGTTCGTTGTTTTATTTAACACCTGAAGATTTTCTTATTGACAGAGTTGAAGAAAAGCTGAAAGTAAGAGAACGAAAACTTAAAGAAGCTAAACTGAAAAGAATTGAGGTTAGATATGCAAGCTAATCTACCTTATTTAGTTAACACCAAATTCCATTTTCCGCTGAACCAATACAGTGTAGACCCCTGCGTAATTTTTTGGTGTTAACCAGATTGTTAAGAGTTTAGGCATTTCAGGCACTGTATTTATATGATTTGTAATCTGATCCCAAGCTATTGTAAATGGTTCACCCACCACCACATTACCATCGCCCATATAATCTCTTTCAATCTCTCCGATAAAACAATAAGCTGATGTGTTTTCAACAACAGGTTTTTGCTGGTTAGTTGGATAATCTATTTTCGTTTCTATTATCATATTCCATATTGCTCAACTTTTGTGCAAAACAAAAACACTGAATCCTGAGTATTTAAAACTGAGATTTTTCTTGTTTGAAAATATTTACGGATAATTATACTCTTATTTACCGATATCTTGTTCTTGTTGTTATTTGAGAAAACTAAATTATTTTTTAGTTCTTAGAAAAATGGCACACGGATCGAACAGATTAAACTGATGTAAACAGATCAATCAATAATATGATAAGAAGTAGTCGCTACTTAACTAAATAAGATTAAGGCTTTGGCAATCTGTCTAAAATGTACTGAGCATTCCAGTAGAGAAACTTCCAGCCTTCTATTGTTACAAAACGAGGGTCTGTGTTTAGTGAGTCCTTATAAACATTATCCACTAAATCCTGAAATGCTTTTACCTGAACTCTGCAAGCAAGTGAATCTCCGTTTTGTAAGTTGGTTTTAGCTATGGTTAAAATGTTTTTTAGTTCGTTGGAGAAAGTTAAATCGCCGAGCCAAGTGTAGTTAAAAACGCTATCAACATAATTATATAAATTGTTTAATAAATCATTTGTTGGAGTTGTGGGATCTGGTATTTCTGGTGTAAACTCGTGAAGATATCTGCTAACTAAAACGTAAGTTTCAGAATTATGATCTAAAGTATTAGCTTGTTCTAAAAGTAAATTAATAAATTCTGGCTTCAAATATTCACTAAAATAATAAGAGTGGATACGATTAGGATCCGGTAAATATTCTTTTCTTATACTGTCTATTGGCTCATTTAGTATTCCATACATACTTCTCTCTAAAGTACTTTCTCTATCAACAGATTTCAAATCTCTAAAATATTCTAATCTTAAATTACCAGTTGTTGAGTAAAATCGATTTTTTAGAATTTCAATTCCACTAGGTTTATCAATAGTCATTACAATATTGACTTTTGAAAGTACTTTCAAGACTTCTTCTGAAGAAATCGATTCTGATTCTTGTATTAAACGTTCTAATACTTCGTTTCGATATCGTGGATCTTGACTATAAAAATAATAGGTATTCCACATTCCGTAGTTATGTTTATTTATATACTGATCTTTGACATAGTCCCAATAATCAAATCTACCTGCTTGGGCTAAAAGAAAAATTGCCTCATCCTTTTGATGATATTCTTCTGAGTTAATTCTTGCTAATGAGTCCAGACCAATTAATGCTAATGGATCACTAAATAAACCCTTTATATAATTATCAATTAAAATTTTTGAATATTGATAATCTGCATGTAAATCTGTGGGTTCAACGAATTCAGAATTTAGGTTGGATATTAAGAATTCTCTATGCGTGTCTAAATGATAATAAAAGAGATTCAATACTGCAAATTTATAGTAACTTGGAGGGGTGTCAAGTTGATCTTCCAAAATTATTTTCTCGAGTGAATCAGTAGTAATACCGGCAAAGTAATCAGCCCATGCTTTATCGATATCATTTTCTGGCCAAAATGAATTTTGAGCATAAATTGAGACAACCGAGATTATTAACAAAATTATTAAATAAGTTTTTTTCATTTATTAATTCCTTTTATCTTTCAAAAATATTATTATTGGATAATGCCATTATCTTTTGCCCAAACATTAATCCGTTTTTTGATATCATCGTAGGTCTTACGAGCAGCTACATCACAATCAAATTCAGTATTGTCTTTTTTCGTAATTGGATCTATTGTTCTCCCTCTTTTCACACCATCATCAATAAGTTGCCAAATTTTAGAATTAATTACTGAAATATAAAATGGATCTTTCTTAACGTCTTCTGGGCATTTAAATTGAGTAAAAGTTCTTTGAAATTCTAAATTAGTTTTAAGACTCACAAGTCCATTTGAGCCATTCATATAAGAAATTGTGCTATCCCTATCGTATAAAAAGTGTTGATATTCATGAGTAATTATACCTTCTGAAAAACGTATTTTGTCATTTAAATAGACTTTATTTTTAGCATTCCTATACGGACCTTCCCACCACCAATCCAAGACATCCATTACATCGTCATAATCATTTTTATTTTTAATAAAATTCGCAAGAATATTAGTATTAGTAGCATCAAAAAAATCCTTGTATATACCACATCTATCCGCTTGTTCTGGACAGAATGCAGAGAACATAGGAATTCTTATATTTTCAATAGAAGGGATCCACTTCTTATTATTTGGGTCTCTAGTATCTAAACACACATTAATTTTAGTATCATCTAATATTCTATAAATGGTTTGGGGTGTAATGCTATAATTACCTATTTTACTCATTAAATAGGTAACACCATTTCTAGTTGAATCACAATTAAACCATTCTTGTAGTTTACATGCACTACCGGAATTAGTTGTTTGGGGAATTCCTTGCTTATCTACCCATTGCCAAGGTACATTTTCTCTTAACAATTCAAAATTAGTTGTATTTATCGTTTGTGGTTCAAAACTATCACAGACAACTATCTCCTCATCACACTCATCTTGTTTTACGATCGAAACCCCATCTCCCATATAATCTCTTTCAATCTCTCCAATAAAACAATAAGCTGTTGTGTTTTCAAAAAGTGGTTTTTGATGGTTAGTTGGATAATCTATTTTCGTTTCTATTATCATATTCCATATTGCTCAACTTTTGTGCAAAACAAAAACACTGAATCCTGAGTATTTAAAACTGAGATTTTTCTTGTTTGAAAATATTTACGGATAATTATACTCTTATTTACCGATATCTTGTTCTTGTTGTTATTTAAAAAACTAAATACTTTTTTAGTTCTTAGAAAAATGGCACACGGATCGAACAGATTAAACTGATGTAAACAGATCAATCAATAATATGATAAGAAGTAGTCGCTACTTAACTAAATAAGATTAAGGCTTTGGCAATCTGTCTAAAATGTACTGTGCATTCCAATAGAGAAACTTCCAGCCTTCTATTGTTACAAAACGCGGGTCTGTGTTTAGTGAGTCTTTATAAACATTATCCACCAAATCTTGAAATGCTTTTACCTGAACTCTGCAAGCAAGTGAGTCGCCGTTTTGTATATTTGTTTTGGCTGTGGTTAAAATGTTTTTTAGTTCGTTGGAGAAAGTTAAATCGCCGAGCCAATTAATAATATGAACTTGGTTTGTAACCGAAATCAGACTATCGAGAATCACTACAAGTGTACTATCTTCATAAAATAAGCGCGGTAAATTTTCTTCAACTTCGAATGTAATCGCATCCTTAATCATTTCATCTGATTCATCATTTATATAATTCTTAACAAAATTATAGTTTGAAATTCCACCTGGACCATATAAAAGAATTTTTGCAATTCTCAATCGGAGTGACCCTGCTGGTTCTATGTATATCCTTTCTCTAAGTATGCCAGATAAGTCAATATTTTCACTGTACTTACTTAGGAATTCATTCAAAATGTAATATCTATTTACATCACTACTATCACTTTGAAATGATTGAAGAATTATCGGGAGCGATTCAATTCCAATTGATTTTTCTAAAGCAATTAAAGCATTTGATCTAGTAAATAAATCATTTGAAGAGTAAACTAAATCTATAAGTTTACTTTTTGCTTGTTCAGAATAAGAAGGGACATTTTGCATTATTTTAATTAGTGGATCAATAACAATATCACTAACTTCTTGAATGCTATCACGGTTAACTAATTCAAATACATAATCAAGTTTAGAGAAATCATTTAATTCAAACATAATTTCACATATCTTTACTTTTTCAAAAATTACATCAGGACCGGATTCTGAATTCAATGCATAATCTATAGGATTTATATCTAAAGAATCCATCAGACGCTGAGCATATTCGAGTGTTAGATTTGATTTGAATTTTAGTAATGCTTCGAGAGCAAGAGATTGTTGTGACCTTGCAAATTGCCAAAATTTTTGTTCAATAATATCTTTCGCTTCGATTATATTACTATCTATAACAGCAATTAAAGCATAGTACTGATCATAAGATGCTGAATCACTTAATATTTCAAGATAAGCTTGTTTTAATATTGGGTTAATTTCTTGCCCTCTTATGCTTATGAATGACACATTGAAGAGAAGAATCAGTATTATTAATCTATTTTTCATTTCACGTCCCTTTTTCAAAATTTATTTTTGTATTGTTCGTATGCTGACCAATCCATCTCATAATCACAATTATTTATTGGTCTGCCTTTGTTTTTCCATATTTCTTTAAGAGTATTTTGATAATAATTAATTGTATTCTGAACATCATCATTCCATTGAGTCATATTTTCGTTTTTTCTCCTATCTTTTGTCCTCATTCTATAAATCGAATGCAATTGGACACAAAAATCTTTTAATAATCCATTATAATACTTCTTGCCTTGATAAATTGTTGTGTTTTTATCCTTGAATTTTTCTGTACATTCTGGTGTTAACTTTAAATGGTCACTAAATGATTTCATAACACCATAATAATTATGTTTAATTTGCAGGGTCTTGGTGATGTCTAATTGAAAAAACTTTACATGTACTTTCTCATGATTAACATAAGCATCTTTTATGTAATATTTTTCTGGAGTAGGTATATCTTCTCCTATGAATTGGTAAGGTCTGTTTTTTTCAAAATCTTTTAATGCTAAACAAACTTCATTTTCAGGAATATTATTCAATTCCAGTACATCAACTATATCTGTTGGATCACTCCAATGACACATCGCAACCAATACTCTCAACTTAATCTCATTGTTTGAATTATTAGTCTTTATTAGGTATTGCCATTTATTTTTTTCTATATTAAAACAGGCATCAATTGTGAATTGTGAAATAAATTCATCTTTAATAAGTTTGCCACTATTAAATGGTACATCAAAAGCGTTATCAAATATTGGGATTGTCTCGCCTCCCTTTAAATGAGTATCAGGACAAAAATCTCTTGTTCCACTTTCATTCGTAAAAGTAGTTAACCAGAGAATATCTTCTATATTTGATAGAATTTTGGGAGGCGAGTATACAAATCCCTGGCTACAAGGATAATCATCACACTCATCTTGTTTTACCACCAAAACCCCATCTCCCATATAATCTCTTTCAATCTCTCCAATAAAACAATAAGCTGATGTGTTTTCAACAAGTGGTTTTTGATGGTTAGTTGGATAATCTATTTTCGTTTCTATTATCATATTCCATATTGCTCAACTTTTGTGCAAAACAAAAACAATGATTCCTGAGAATTTGAATAAAGGATAATTTTTATTTGAAAATATCTACCTGATAATTATACTCTTATTTACCGATATCCTGTAATGCTGTAACCCCCTGCAGCTTTCGCTGATTGGAACACGGATTGAACAGATTAAACTGATCTTTTCTATCTGTGCAGTTAAGTGTAATCAATGTGTTCCAATTCTTAATTATTAATTATTACGGTAATTGAATCTCAACCAAACTATTTACAGAAATGTCCTGCTGTTTATCCTGACTTACACTTCCGGATGTTGCTCTGAAGTTCAGGCTTTTTGGCAGAAGTTCTTTTGTTGTTTCTCCATTTGTATTCGTTAGACCAATATCTCTCCACGCACCTGAATAATATTTTGTGCCCGCACCTGACAACGTCTGTCCATTAGCTTTAGTTACTTTTAGTGTGCATAGAACTGTTGAGAATGTAACTGTACTGTTTGTGCTTATGTCCTGCTGTTTGTCAAGCGGAACATACTCGTAAGTCATTCTGAAGTTGTAATTGATTGGAAGAAGCTCCTTGTTTGCTACTCCGTTTTGTGTTGTTCCGAATGTTCTCCACGCACCTGCATAGTATTGAACTGCGCCTTGATCTATTAAATTACCTGAACTGTTACGCAGTTCTACCGAAGCATTAACTGTATGAAAAGTGTATGTGTTGTTATGTGCAGTAATGTTATGCACAGTCTGGTTTGCATACTCGTAGAACATTCTGATGCTTACTGTTGGTTTTGTTGTTATTACTGTAAATGTTCCGTCTCCATTGTTTACTGCATCTTTCCATCCGCTTGTGGCGGATTCATAATACATTACATTGCTTGCTGGTATTTGGTTACCCAAACTGTTTTTTAGGTTTACAAGTAAGTTGGGATTATTAGCTTGGGTTACACTAAACTGCAAAGTGTCTGAAATTGAGTATCTATCTTTTACCCAAACAGGGAAAGTGCCAAGTGAAGAAACATCTGAGGATAAAATTTCAGCAACTATTACGCTATCCGAAATAAATGTTGTTGTCTTTGGTTGTCCGTTAAAATAAACTGTTGAAACCGTATCAAATCCTTTTCCATTAACGGTTAATATAAACCCAGATGAATTAACTATTGCTGAAGATGGGTTAAGAGAAGTTAAATCTAATACATTAAAAATTGAGTCCAGTTTAAGAATGTAGATTTGTCTTTCAAGTAACTCAATATCCTTTACATAGTAGATATTGTTTGGAAAGTTTTCAAAAGTATAGAGATTACCCCAAGGTGGAAGATTAATGGTTTTAACTAGATTAGTAGTATTAATATCATAAATAAAAATATTTCCCTTATTGTATTCCACCCCAGCACTATATGCAGTTTCTGATAAAATCAGATATTTGTTGTCAATAGTATTAGTCGGCTCAGCATTCCCCATGTGATATATAAAATTTGAGGCACTTCCATTATTGAAATTATAAATTCTGAAATAACTCTCCATGCTGTTAGAATTGTAATAAGATAAAATAATTCCCACCCCTTTTTTACCTTTGTATAAAATATATCCATTCGCTCCCGTACGACCTAGTTCTGAAAGATTCATTTGATTGACAATCTGATTATTCAAAGTTGAAAATGAAACTAGAATTGTCAAATCATCTCGAAGTGGAACATAGTTAGTATCTTCAATTTGAAAATGTATATCTCCATTTGTTGAACAATTAATTCCTAAATCAAATCCATAAAATGGGATTTTACAAAGAGCTATTGGACCATTACTTTGTAAATCCAACAAAAAAATTTTGGTTTTAAAATCACCGTACTCAGTATCATCACATGAGAAACCATATATTGAATTATTTATTAAAACTGCATCAATCATGCAATCATACGGTGCTGAAAAAGTTTTAACGATAATATTATTATAAATATCGTAAATGGACCAGGTTGTTGCTTGAGCAATTAATGCAAGTGAATCCTTAATAAGGTAAAATACATTATAAATCATTTCATCATCTTTGAAAACATCAATTGTTTCATTTGTAGTCAGGTCTATCCTTTGTAAATATTCAGCCGTAATATTATATACTCTTACAGATTCGGAAATCTGATGATAATCTAAAGTATCCCTATCTGGGCGAATATTTAAAATAAATGGTTGGGAAAAAATTGTTGTTGCGATAAATATTGCGATTGTAAAAGCAAAAATAATTGTTTTCATTTTTCTAACCTTAAGGATTAATTATTTCTTGATATCTACGCCAAGTATAAATACCATATTGATAATAAGTTTTTACCTCTTTACCAGTTGAATAATCAACTTCTTCTCTATCCTTTGGAATTTTAGTATTTATTTTCCACTCTTTATGATATAAATCATAATCACTATATAAGTAGCCACCGTTATACATCTGAAAGGAAGATTGAATTCTAATAGAATCAGGAATAGTTGAAGTCAAAGTATTCAGATAATCTACAGCCAATTCTTTTTTATCTGTATAAATAATTTTACCTTTATCTATATTAGCTTTCCAATTCCATATTGCTCAACTTTTGTGCAAAACAAAAACAATGATTCCTGAGAATTTGAATAAAGGATAATTTTTATTTGAAAATATCTACCTGATAATTATACTCTTATTTACCGATATCCTGTAATGCTGTAACCCCCTGCAGCTTTCGCTGATTGGAACACGGATTGAACAGATTAAACTGATGTAAACAGATCAATCAACAATATGATAAGAAGTAGTCGCTACTTAACTAAATAGGATTAAGGCTCCGGCAATCTGTCTAAAATGTACTGTGCATTCCAGTAGAGAAACTTCCAGCCTTCTATTGTTACAAAACGAGGGTCTGTGTTTAGTGAGTCTTTATAAACATTATCTACTAAATCCTGGAATTCTTTTACCTGAACTCTGCAAGCAAGTGAGTCGCCATTTTGTAAGTTGGTTTTAGCTATTGTTAAAATGTTTTTTAGTTCGTTGGAGAAAGTTAAATCGCCGAGCCAAGTGTAGTTAAATAAGGAGTCACAAAGGTTTATAAAATAATCGAACTGCTCAAATAGGTTATTAAAGCTTGGTGGATAAAGCGGATTACTAAGTTTAGTTTGCTGAAAATATTCTCGATATGCAGGTAACCACTCTGGCACAATGATATTTTGATAATTATCTTGTATAAATTTATAATTTGAAGGTGTAGCATATTTTGTTATCAAATTATTTATCCATTTAAGTTTATAATCTTTTTCATTGAGAAAAAGATATTTTGTAATGGTTTCCATATCTGAATAATTTTGTTTTTCCAACTCATCATAAGCTATGGATTTCATTTGACTCAATTGGCTATTATAAATTATATATACCAAATCAGGGATTAATTCTTCTCCATAATAATCAACCAAAAACAACAAAGACATTGGGGCGTAATAATCGTCATTTGAATTCAAAGCAATTCTTCTGAATTCTGCTTTTGCTTGTTCTGAATATTCAGGAACATTTTCAACGATTAAATTAAGAACATTGAATGGAGTGCTTGCAACTGCTGGTTTTAGCATATCAATATATTCAAATAGAAATCCAACTCTTGAATAATCTCCTTTTTTTATTAACATAGCTATTGCATCAGCTTTTTGCTCATTAATGTTTTCTGGTTCGAAGACATAATTTAGATTAGCAATCGTATCGATATATCTATGAGCGATATTGTTAAAATTTGGTGAATTATATTTATCTAAACAGATCAAATACCAGTGAGCAATATCTTGCTGTTGTTTAAATATATCTGTTTCTATTTTAGGAATGGCTTCTGGAACGTACATATCATATACGTCTAAAATTGCATTCAACTTTTTATACCGTGTTGTGCTATCTAAGTTGTTGATTATAGTGCTTTTTTGATATGCAGAAGGTTCGTTAATCTGTGCGCTAATTAAGTAATTTAATGACAATACTATAATTAAAATTAATTTTTCCATTTTATCCTCTTATTTTCTTTATTGTGGACAGTTCATACACATAGTGTATGGATAAGAAGTACCTCTTGAATTGTGCAGTGCTAATTGATATTTATGAACTAAATCATAAATTGCTTGCACATAATGAATTTTACGCTCCTGAGCCTTCTCTATAGTTTTATCTATTTGTGGATTCCTTTGTGCATCTTTAGTATGTCCATAATCAACCCAATATTTCCGTATTGCCTTACTAAAATAGGATCTTAACTCAGAGTCGAATGAACCATCTAGGTTATTTAATCTCTTATTCTCGCCATAGTTATAACAAGTATAAGTTACCAATCTTTTTAACTCATTAACTAGACTATCTTTTTTTGTGTCAGATAAGATGCGTTTGAAATGTTCTATATGTAACAATTCGTGTTTTTCAACGATTTCTTTAATTATAAAACCATTCTGACCAACTAATTGAGGATAGCAATTATGACCGCATATATCCTTCGCTATTATTGCCGTATCTGGTACTAAAGTTATATCACTAAGTTGAGTGGTATCAGAAATTAATTTCAATCCATCATTCGTAATACTGGTATAACAAACATCAGCCATAAAATCTATATATATTGGTGTTGGAGTTATTGAATCAGCTAATACCGGTCTTAATTCAATTTTTCCAGAAGCATTTTTGCATGGTTTTAAATGCCAGGCATTTTCATAAACACCATTCTGATTTTTTCTTTCTCTATGATAATCAAGTGGTCGCGACTGCCCTGTTGCAGAATCTGGAATAACATTGTTTAAAGAATCCTTCATAAAACAAACTGTATCAATTTTAGTTTTTATTGTTATGTTTCCTAAAGAGTCAACTACAAAATATCCACTTTCATAAAAATTATATTGCCTTTCAACCACTATTTGTATATTGTCATAACTATCAACACAACTATCAAAATCACAATCATTTCCCACCACCAAAACACCATCGCCCATATAATCTCTTTCAATCTCTCCGATAAAACAATAAGCTGCTGTGTTTTCAACAACAGGGTTTTGCTGGTTAGTTGGATAATCTATTTTCGTTTCTATTATCATATTCCATATTGCTCAACTTTTGTGCAAAACAAAAACACTGAATTCTGAGTATTTGAAACTGAGATTTTTCTTGTTTGAAAATATTTACAGATAATTATACTCTTATTTACCGATATCTTGTTCTTGTTGTTATTTAAAAAACTAAATACTTTTTTAGTTCTTAGAAAAATGGCACACGGATCGAACAGATTAAACTGATGTAAACAGATCAATCAATAATATGATAAGAAGTAGTCGCTATTTAACTAAATAAGATTAAGGCTTTGGCAATCTGTCTAAAATGTACTGTGCATTCCAGTAGAGAAATTTCCAGCCTTCTATTGTTACAAAACGTGGGTCTGTGTTTAGTGAGTCCTTATAAACATTATCCACTAAATCCTGAAATGCTTTTACCTGAACTCTGCAAGCAAGTGAATCTCCGTTTTGTAAGTTGGTTTTAGCTATGGTTAAAATGTTTTTTAGTTCGTTGGAGAAAGTTAAATCGCCGAGCCAGGTGTAGTTTGATACTGTGTCAATGAGATTATAAACATACCCGATTTGTTGTGAGGAATCAAAAAGGGAAATTTCGTTTATAGGTATAAAATTGGTTCTGAAATAACTTATTCTTTTTTTCAATAGATCATGATGCATTGAATTACTCAATTCATTCAAAAAATAAACCCAATTCGGGGAGCTATATTTTGAGGAAACATTCTTAGATGTAATGTCGTGAACGGCAGGAAGATAGTAAGATAATAATTCCACATTAGTTTCACTCAACAATGCCATTCTGCTTAGTCTGGGTTGATCCTCCTTATTAAGTTTCCCCACTTGATCAAAGAACCACAGTCTTACCTTACCCTCATTATTATTGAATCCCCACTCTAAGGCTTCATTCAATGCTACGCTATCAATCTGTGAAAGAACTTCAAGACAACAAGAAACTAGAAAATCGTATTCGGTTTTCGAATTATATTTTACAATTGGTATTAAAATATTTTTAATATCATCAACCACATCGGGATTTTCAATGAAGTATCTTAAATAACAAGGTGAATATCCGTTATCTGAGTTTGAGGTATTGACTAAATCTAAAATGGTTTGGAAATCTTCATAGATACCTACTCTAGTTAAATAGTAAATTGCTGTAAGATTCACTTGTTCCATATCTCTAGGATGATTCCTCAAATACTTCATTCCATCCACAGCTTGTAAATCACCTAAATATCCTCTTGCAATCATATCGTTTTCAAAAGCCAAATACCATAATTCGTATATAAGCGAATCGGAAGTTATTATTTTTGTTGTATCTAGAACTGTAAGTAAATTTTGCAATAGGAATTCTCTTTTTTCAGTTTCATACTTATCAACTAGTTCTCTAACTGCATATAAATATTTTAGATTAATAATATTTTCTTCTTTGTTGTAAACAATTGTCTCCAGATCAAGAAGTGTTGTATCATTACCCATGATTTGATTATACTCCAAAGGTACGCTAAGTTTGTCCCATAGTGATTGAGATAGCAAATTATATTGGATCAGTATAAATAATATTATTAATAATTTATTTTTCATTTTTAGTTCCTTCTTCATCTTTATTTTCCTTCCCACCAATCAATAATTCTTTGTTTAATCTCTTTATAAAATCCACTTGCATATTTATCAGCTGCAAGTTCATGATTATCAACTTTAACCTCAACATAAGTACCATCTTTTTTCATCTTTACCATGGTAAATCCTGTTAAATCAATATTATAATCTTTAGCAAATGATAAATCGGCACCCCACTTTATACCTGTATTTAGATGTCGTATTATATGATTTTTTATCTCATCTGTTATTGTTGGACAGGTGTAATCTGAATATTTTAAATTAAATCTTCGTATAACTTTAAAACTAAATTCATTTAATCGCTTAATAATAAATTTCTTCTTCATTAAATAATGATGTTCTTCATGCTTTAACATGGCGGGGAAATACTCAAAATCTACTGATTCAAATTGATGACTATATACACCCCCACTCTGTATATCTAAGTCATTTAATGTTTTCGTATAAATTGATTCATTGGTTATATAAGTGGACAATAGCGTATGATCTGTCGCATCCCCTAAATTAATTGTTGTGTCTAGATTCCATAAACTTATATCAGAAAGAATTGGAACCCTTAGATTAAAAACATTATAAATCCATCTATAGTCTTCTGGTGTTAAATTTATTCGGTCTAATATTATTTCAAAAATTAGATCATCCCCAAAATGCCATTTATTATTCGAATTAGCTGGGATAGAATCTAATATTATTGTTGCTCCGGCAAAATCAACTCGCTTTTCCCTAGTATCATAAAATGCAGGATCACCTACTTGTTCAAAATGTGGGATCTTCAGACTGTCCGTCCAGTTCCAATAACTATCAGCTCGTAATAGTTTTATTTCGCTAGAATCAGCACTAGTCCTTTGTTGGTCATTTGTAATGGCGAAAACTATCTCCTCATCACACTCATCTTGTTTTACGACCAAAACACCATCGCCCATATAATCTCTTTCAATATCCCCAATAAAACAATAAGCTGATGTGTTTTCAACAAGTGGTTTTTGATGGTTAGTTGGATAATCTATTTTCGTTTCTATTATCATATTCCATATTGCTCAACTTTTGTGCAAAACAAAAACACTGAATCCTGAATATTTAAAACTGAGATTTGTCTTATTTGAAAATATTTACAGATAATAATACTCTTATTTACCGATATCCTGTTCTTGTTGTTATTTGAGAAAACTAAATTATTTTTTAGCTTTTAGAAAAATGGCACACGGATCGAACAGATTAAACTGATGTAAACAGATCAATCAATAATATGATAAGAAGTAGTCGCTATTTAACTAAATAAGATTAAGGCTTTGGCAATCTGTCTAAAATGTATTGTGCATTCCAGTAAAGAAATTTCCAGCCTTCTATTGTTACAAAGCGAGGGTCTGTGTTTAGTGAGTCCTTATAAACATTATCCACTAAATCCTGGAATGCTTTTACCTGAACTCTGCAAGCAAGTGAGTCGCCGTTTTGTAAATTTGTTTTGGCTGTGGTTAAAATTTTTTTTAGTTCGTTCGAGAAACTGAGATCGCCAAGCCAAGAATAAATTATTATCTCATTTACGACATTGAGTAAATTATCCATAATTCTATTTATTGAATCGGTATTGCCAGGGGGTTTAAAAAATCAATATAATCAATTATGGATTCTCTGGCTGACTCAACTGGTTCGATTAATCTATATTCAATAATTATAAGATAGTCGCTTGGCGTTCCCCAGTATGTCATTAACAGCCTTGCAATTTTTCTACGAATTGTTTTACTGCTATCTAACGAAAGTCTGTTAGTTAAAAACTCCTTATCAAGGAATAGTTATTTTCTAAGAGACAATCAATCACAACGGATCTTATTGATTGACCCTGATTAGTTAAAATTAGTTCTTTAAAGAAATCTGTTTTTTCACTCCCGAAGTTTCTTGAAAGGATTTTCAATGCAATTATTTTATTTGTTAAACCAATATTTTTCTCTATCGCTTCCTCGATTTTCTGTTTTGTAACTTGATTTAATACCGAATCTTTTTGAATTATTTTTCTATTAAAACAAAAATAATAGGATCATATCTATCTGGATACTTATTTAAAAAATACAGGACTACATGACTTTTACTGAAGTTATCATTATTAAATAGTATCTGCACAATAATTATTTTATTAATTAGATTATTGCCAAGGTCAGAAAATTTGCCGTTTTCAAAGTGCGATAAAAGTTCGAGAGAAATCGATTCTATATTTTCTGATCCGAGACTATCCAATGCAAATAGTAATCTAAATGCAATAGAATGATCATCTTCAATTTATATTTGATTTTCTAAGTAGGGGACGGCTTCTGGAAGATTGCATAGAATTATACTATCTATGGCTTTAATCTGTTCAAATCGAATATATGAATTTATCCTCGCTGTAAGAGAAACTAAATCATATTGATTATATATTAATTGTGAAATCCACAATACTAGTAACAAAATTTTATAGAAGTACACTTTATACATCCTAAAATTTACTTGCGGTTTCTTTTTCTCATTTCTTCGTAAGTGTAATGCTTAAGGGAAAAGGAATTTCTTAAATTTATTTAATGTAAAAAAATAAACGAAATAATTATGATTGGATACAATCTTCTTTAGTAAATGAGCAGGACGACCGTAAAGATTTGGAAAATTAAAAAAGAAGCCTTAGCATCTTATACAGTAGCAAACAAAAAGAAACATCACTCAATAAAAAAATGTAAATTCAACAGGTGGTCAAGCAGATCAGTTGGATAATAGATGTTTTCTTGCTCTAGCTTAAAGATCTGCTGAGCAACAAAAAAATCCTGATTATACAGCAGAATTTAATCTACGAAACATTTTTATCAGCGTAGAGATGAATATCGGTAAATTTACTTAAGGAGAGTTTTTATTTTAAAACATAAAAGGCACCGCTACCCGTGCCTTATTAAATTATTTTACTGACTTTTTTAACCTAAACTATTTCTTAAAAACAATTGGAATAGTAACCTGAACCTTAACATTTTTACCCCTTTGTTTTCCGGGAACAAATTTACTTTTCTTTACAGCATCCATTGCTTCTTCATCACAACCGGCACCTATACCTTTTAAAGTTTTAACCGAAACCACATCTCCATTTTCATCAACAAGTGCTTGAACAAGAACTTTACCTTCGATACCAACCCGTTTAGCAATATCAGGATATTTAATCTTACTCTGCAACTGTTTCATACCTCCAATTAACTGAGGCATTTCCTCAACAGCAACAAAAAATGCAGGTTCCTCTTCTTCAGGGGCTTTCTTTGTAGGAGGAATTATGGTTTCTGTTTTAGCTGCGGCAATTTGTTTGGTCTCTTTATTTTCTTCCATCAAAGGATTATTGTTTTCATTCAGAGCGAAGTATGTGCTTTCTTTCTTATCAATACTTTCAGGCAAAGGCGGTAAGTTTACTTTTGGTTCGTTTTTAACAATTTTTTCAGATTCTTCAACCTTCACCGGAACGATTTCCTCCTGGGTTACAGATTGTAAATTGTCATCAGGAACTACATCACTGATAAGTTCACCTACTTGTTTCTGTTCTATTGGTTTTTGTAATTCTGTTGTTTTATTCTCATTATTCGACTGCATCTGAACAAATAAAAACGCTCCTGATGCTATTAAGATAATAAACAATGCTGCTGAAAGAATAATATTTCTTTTTAATTTTTTCTTAAGGCGTAAAACTTCATTATCACTGGTATCAGGTTTTAATTCCGGTTCAAGGTCTCTGTCGCTAACCCGAATTCTTGCTTTTTCTACTGGAGTTGATGTTTTTATAACATCTTCTTTGCTTTCTTTTTGAACTAATGGCTTATCTGATTCGTTAATATTGGTTTTTACTGTCGCATTTTGCTGGTTCTCATTATCTTCAAATTTTGTTTCTCTGATCTTTAATGAAGTTTTTTCAATCTGAGGTTTAATTTTAACAGGTTCCTGAAATGGTTTTGTATCAGATGTTTTAACTTCTGCTGGTTGTTCTGCCTTTTTTACCTGAATGCTTTGCTTTGATTGGGCAGGTGTAGGTGCAGCATTTTTATTTTCAACTACCTGATTGACCGATTCAGTTTTTATTTGTTCTTTAGCAGTGGGTTTTACTTCCTGTATTACAGAAGGAGTTATCGGTCTTTCATTTACTGTTGGTTTTGTATTCTTAGTTGTTTCAGACTTATAATTAGTACTATTAAATGTTCTGACAGTTCTATCAACAGCGTGTGATCTTATTTTAATATCACCTTGTATTTCTATAGAACCATCGGTTTGATTTAATTTTTCGTTAACTGGCAGGTTGACTTTTGTTTCTTTTATATCATTTTTTTCCTTGCTGCTTTGGTCTTCTGTCTTTTCAGATTTACTCACCTGCATTTCATTAGGATTTTTTGTTTCTACTGCCTTCAGCTCTTTAGTCGGGATGTTGGTCTTTAGCTTGATATCAGAGTTGTTATCAATGGTTTTATTTTCAAGAGTCTCTCTGACAGTTTTTTCTGCTGCAGCTACATTGCCCTGTTTAGAAACAACTTTATCAGATTCATCGTTTTTTTTCTGTTCAACTGTTTCTTGTTTTATTGGCGGTTTAATTTGCTCTTCTAAATCCTTAAGAGTAACCGGCTCAGGTTTATTCGGGAGCGGTTTATCATTCTTAAATAACTCTTTAAGATTTATACTGCTTGTTGGAGTAAGTCTGTTTCTGACAACAACTTCGTCTTTAGCAGGAAACGATTGAGTTTTGTTCTGTTTAAAAACCGTTGTAGTGCCTGATGGTACTGTCTGTACTTTATTCTCAACAGCAGCAGGTGCTGGTTCCTGTCTAAACTTTAGAGGCTCAGTTGGTTTGGTAATTTCTTCAATACTTTTATTGTTAATTTCGTTAAGCCGCTGTATTGGCTCACCATGATGCTGATTAGCAGACACTTCTACTGTTTTTTCCTTTATCGGCTCAGTTGATTGTTTGCTTAAAGAATCTGTCTTAGCAGCATAAGGCTCGCTAAATTGTATCTGAGAATCTTTCTCTCTCTTTTCAATTATTTCATTTATGTTAATCACATCTGGCAAGGGGGTGCTTTGCTGGTTTATTACAGGCGGCTCCGGAGTAATTATAGGATATTCAACTTCTGCACCTTGAAGTATTTCTATGAAAGCCTTACTTAAATGATCACTTAAATCATTTGGCGGATAAACAATCGGAATAGTTGCAGAAAGTAACGCAATTAAATTTTGAACTTCTCCTAATTCTTTCCACAAAAATTCCGGATCGTTTTCTCTGAGGTTATTCAATTTTATTTTTTCTTCGGAAGTAATACAGCCAAGCGGTTCAAGTTTAATTAAATCAAAAACTTCAATATTCTTAACTGAAGATGCTTGCTTGCCAGTAAACTGCTGATAAAGCACATCCATTATTACAATAAGCTTGTTTCTAACCTGCGATACGGGAACTGTTAAGCGTTTGGCAATCTCTTCATCATTTAATCCCTCAAAATATACCAGAGAAAAAATCAGGTTTTGAATTTCACTCAAGTGCGATTTCCATAACTTCACTTTTTCAGCAAGGATTTTTCTCTCATCAAGATTCAACAGATCAATTTCATTAGAAAGATTTGGCAGAATAAACTCAATTTCATATTCATCAGAATAAATTGGAATATCTTCCATATACTTCATTCTTTTTACAACATCGAGCGAGATATTTCTTGCAAGCAATGTTAACCAGGTAAAAACATTGTTACTAGTTGTGCTGTAATATTCTATTCGCTTAAGAAATACTGAAAAAACATTTATTAAAATCTTTTCAGAAAGTTTTGGATTTGATACTATCTCTTTAATTAAAGAATAGATGGTTGCTGAATAGCGGTTATAAAGGTGTAAATATGCTTCCTGATTATAACCTACAATCTGAAGCAATAATTCACTATCGGTAGTTTGTTTATTAACTGACATCGCTTTATTTAATAATTATTAACAGGGAAGTTAATTCATCAATTTCATTGCCAAAATCAATCATTTAGAATCGTTGATAATCCGCATTTCCTGTTTAAGCTTAAGTGTCATTTTGTTATTTTTACCTACAAAAATTTTACAAAGGTAAATATGACCTCACAACAGATCCGTCAGCAGTTTTTTGACTTTTTTAAAAATAAGGGGCACAGGGTTGTTCAGTCTTCTCCGGTTGTTCCTTATGATGACCCTACTTTGCTCTTTACAAATGCGGGGATGAATCAATTTAAGGATGTATTCCTTGGATTTGGAACACGGGATTATAAACGTGCTGTTGATACACAAAAATGCATTCGTGTCTCAGGCAAGCATAATGATCTCGAAGAAGTAGGACACGATACTTATCATCATACTTTTTTTGAAATGCTTGGCAACTGGTCTTTTGGAGATTACTACAAAAAAGAAGCTATAAAATGGGCATGGGAATTATTAACCGAAGTCTGGAAACTTCCTAAAGAAAGATTGTGGGCAACCGTTTATAAGAATGATGATGAAGCTTTCGAATTCTGGAAATCTGAAACAGATATAAATCCAAAAAACATTTTAAGGTTTGGAGAAAAAGATAATTTTTGGGAAATGGGAGAAACTGGTCCTTGTGGTCCTTGTTCAGAAATACATATTAATGTTGGTGATGATTTTGAAAATCCGGAATTAGTAAATGCAGGCTCACCTGAGTGTATTGAAATATGGAACCTGGTTTTTATTCAATATAACAGGGATGAAAACGGAAAACTAAACGAACTTCCTGCAAAACATGTTGATACCGGAATGGGATTCGAACGGGTATGTGCTGTTCTTCAAAATAAAAAATCAAATTATGATACTGATGTTTTTACTTCAATAATTGAAAAGGTCTCCAAACTTTCTAAAGTTAAATACGAAAAAGAAGAAGATAGAATTCCGATGAGAGTAATTGCAGATCATATCCGTGCTTTAACTTTTGCAATTGCCGATGGTGCTGTCCCGGGTAATGATGGAAGAGGTTATGTGTTAAGAAGAATTTTAAGACGTGCCGCACGTTACGGAAGAAAAATAAATCTCAACGAACCTTTCCTTTATAAACTTGTAGATATTATTACTGATACGATGGGTGATGTTTTTCCTGAGGTTGTTGAGAAAAAAGATTATGTTAAAAAAGTTATTAAAGCAGAAGAAGAGAGTTTTAACTCAACTCTTGATCGTGGAATAGAGTTGTTTGATGAAATGGTTAAAAGATTGATTAAGCAAAACCTAAAGGTAATACCTGGCGAAGATGTATTTAAACTTTATGACACCTTTGGCTTCCCGGTTGATCTTACAAATGTTATGGCCCGCGAAATAAATTTTGCAATTGATGAAGATGGCTTTAACAAATTAATGGATGAACAGAAAGAGCGCGGAAGAGAAGCATCAAAGGACAAGTTTGCTGCTGTAAACGTTACACTAAATGATTTATCAGGATTTGATCTCGTTAACTCCGACCCGACAATTTTTACCGGTTATGATGAATTACAATCAAAAGCAGTTGTTGTTGGATTAAAAAATAACGGTGAAAATACCTTGGTAATCCTTGATAGATCGCCTTTCTATGTTGAGTCAGGAGGTCAGGTTGATGATATTGGCAAAATTAAAATTGATTCACAATCTTACGATGTAATTGATTTAATAAAAATCGATAATCACATTATTCATGTAGTGAACTGTGCTAATATTCCTTTACTTAAGCCCGGAGCTGAAGTAATCGCTGAGGTTGATCAAAACAGACGCTGGGATATTATGCGTAATCACTCCGTTACACACTTTTTGCATAAGGCATTAAGAACTGTTCTGGGAACTCATGTTCAGCAAGCAGGTTCTTATGTAGGACCGGATAGATTGAGATTTGACTTTACACATTTCACGAGATTAACCAATGAAGAAATCCAGAAAATTGAAACAATAGTTAATGAACAAACAAGAAAAAATTATCCGTTAAAACATCATCGTAACACTCCGTTTGATGAAGCAAAAAAAATGGGTGCTTTGATGTTCTTTGGCGATAAATATGGAGATAAAGTAAATGTTGTTCAGTTTGGCGATTTTACTTTGGAATTTTGCGGAGGAACTCATGTTCATAATTCTTCAGAGATAGGTTTGTTTAAAATTCTAAGTGAATCCTCAATTGCAAGCGGAGTCCGCAGAATAGAAGCTGTTACAGGGGCGGGTGTCGAAAAATTCATTCAATCTCAGCAGGAACAGTTAAAATTATCAGAACAAAAAATTGAAGAGCTGATTGATTCAAAGAAAAAACTTGAAAAGGAAATTGCTGAACTAAAGATGAAAGATAAACTTGAACAGCTTGATCATATTCTTTCACTTTCATCTGAAGAAAAAAGTATAAAAATATTTAAAGGCAAAGTTCAGGCTGATTCAATGGATGAACTGAAATCATTCGGTGACGAAATGAGAAATAAAATCAAATCTGGTATTGGAGTTTTAATTGCACAGATTGAAGATAAGGTTGGGATCGTTTGTGTTGTTAGCGATGATCTTATAAAAGATAAAAACATCAGTGCGGGAAAAATAGTCGGCGAACTTGCTAAACTAGTAGGCGGTGGCGGAGGCGGTCGCCCGCATCTTGCAACTGCCGGCGGTAAAGATGTTAACCAAATTGTTACAGCATTATCTAAAGTAAGTAAGATAGTTGCTGACTTTTTATAGAAATAACTTAACCACTAAGACACCAAGCACGCTAAGAAACACTTTGGAAATGTAAGTAACAATAGAACATCTCAATAATTTATTTTATAAAATTGTTTGCTGTGCAATAGAAATACCTTAACAATTTGATCCGGGTTTATTGGAATCTGTTTAGGATATCTGTTTTGTTGATGAATTGATTTCACGGAGATTAAGGGTTAATAGACAAACTCCCTTTCCAATTTAATATTAAAGCCATAATCCTGAAACAAATTTAATATTGGATTTATTGATTAATGATTAGTAGTTGAATTAACGCTGTTGTAATAATAATTCCAGTGTTTAAAGCTCAGTTGCTTCCTTATTTAAAATAACTGGAAAGCCAAAGGGTTTATTGATAAATTTTCCCTGTAAAAAAATAAAAGATAATTTAGTTCCTTTAGTTACGAGGAGCTTTCTAAATTTCCTGAATCTTAGTAAGTCTAATTGATCTTAATGTCTTAGTGGTAAAATTAAAATGGCTAAAACAAAAGTAAAATACATCTGCTCCAATTGCGGATACGAAACATTAAAATGGATCGGAAAATGTCCGGAATGTGAAAGCTGGAATTCTTTTACTGAGGAAATTGTAGAAACATCTCCGCACAAAACAAATATTGCAAAATCCAGGTTTAGTTACAGTAAGATAACCGATGTTATTGCCAGTGATGAAGAGAGGATAATAACAGGAATTACCGAATTTGATCGTGTACTGGGCGGTGGAATTATGCCCGGTTCTGTTGTTCTGCTTGGCGGAGATCCGGGAATAGGAAAATCCACAATAGCAATGCAAGCAGCAGCAAGTATTAGTGAAAAAGTTTTATATGTAACCGGCGAAGAATCTGAAAAACAAATCAAGCTGCGCTCAACAAGATTAAAGGTTAAATCCGAAACTTTCTTTATTCAAGCTGAAACTGAGCTATCAAATATTCTTGGTGCAATAAAGGAAATTAAACCATCAGTGGTTGTTATTGATTCAATCCAAACTACCTACCGAGGCGAATTGGAAAATTCTCCCGGAACAATAACACAAATTCGTGAGTGTGCTGCCTTGATGATGGAGGAAGCGAAAAAAAATCATTACTCGGTAATTATAATCGGGCATGTTACAAAAGATGGAATGATAGCCGGACCAAAAATTCTTGAACATATGGTTGATACGGTTCTGCAGTTTGAAGGTGAAGCAAATCATTCTTTTAGAATTTTAAGAGCGCAAAAAAACAGATTTGGCAGTACAAATGAAATTGGCGTGTTTGAAATGTTTGAAGATGGTCTGAAAGAAGTTGCTAATCCAAGCGAATTGTTTTTAAGTGAGCGGGAAAAACAAACACCTGGTTCGGTTGTTACTTCAAGTATCGAAGGAAGCAGACCTATTCTGCTTGAAGTGCAGGCATTAGTAACCCCTTCAAGTTTTGGTTATCCGCAAAGAGTTTCAAACGGATTTGATCAGAAAAGATTATCTATACTTTTGGCTGTACTTGAGAAAAGAGCAAATGTAAGAGTATCCGCACATAATGTATTTGTTAATATTGCCGGTGGAATAAGAGTAATCGAACCGGCTGCAGATCTTGCTGTTTGTGCCAGCATTGCATCAAGTTTAACAGATAGTGTTATTGATAATCAAACAATACTCATCGGAGAAGTTGGATTAGGCGGTGAGATCAGAAGCGTTGGACATATAGACAAAAGAATTACTGAAGCAAAAAAACTTGGTTTTAAAACAGTAATTATCCCTGCTGGAAACTTGAAGAGTGTAAAGGAAGATAATACAATAAAAATCATCCCTGTTGATAATGTAAAAGCCGCAATTGAAAAATTATTATGAAAATAAAACTGATATACTTATTGCAGTAACCAAGAATTAAATCTGCATTTTAACTGCTGTTAGAGAATCAACTTGAGACATAAGCCCGTTTTATGGGCTTAAAACTTATAAATAATTGTATTTTTTCTTTGTTTCTTTAATTAATAGTATTATTTTATTCCTGCGTCAAATGACGCTTTTTTGTTCAATTAATAAAAGGTTCGTTTTGTGAGTATCAAATTGTTTGTAGGGAGTCTCCCCTGGTCAGCCAACGATGAAGATTTGCAGAAAGCTTTTGCCGCACACGGTAAAGTTCTCTCAGCAAAAGTTGTAACTGATAAAGAGACACGCAGATCAAGAGGTTTTGGTTTTGTTGAATATGAGAACGAAACTGAGGCAACTGCTGCAATTCAGGCACTAAATGGTTCTGAACTCAAGGGTCGTAATATCATTGTAAGCGAAGCAAAACCCAAGAAATAGGTCCTGTTTATTCCTTTTTAGGCGCTCTTTTTTTGAGCGCTTTTTTGTTTTAAAAATTATTTGATGAAAAGGATTTCATAATGAAAAGAATTCTGATTCACTTCCCGTTATTTATTCTTTTACTCCAACAGATTTTTCCGCAACCTTTAGCACCTGATTGGGCAAAAAATTCAACAATCTACGAAGTTAATCTAAGACAATTTACTAAAGAGGGGACATTTAACTCTTTTCTACAACATTTACCCAGACTTAAAGAGCTCGGTATTGATATACTATGGCTAATGCCAATAAACCCAATTGGTAAACTAAACAGAAAAGGTACACTTGGAAGTTATTATTCGGTTAAAGATTATGTTGATGTTAATCCTGAATTTGGCACTAAAGAGGATTTTAAAATTCTTGTTAATGAAATACATAATCAAAACATGCACGTTATAATTGATTGGGTAGCTAATCATACCGCTTGGGATAACGAATGGGTTAAAACAAATCCGGAGTTTTATTCTAAAGACTCATCTGGAAAATTCGTTCCGCCTGTGCCTGACTGGTCAGATGTTATTGATCTGAATTACGACAATCAAGAATTATGGAAAGAAATGATATCTGCACTGAAGTATTGGGTGAAAGAGTTTGATATTGATGGTTACAGATGTGATGTTGCAGGTATGGTTCCAGTTGAATTCTGGAACGAAGTACGTGTTGAACTTGATAAGATTAAACCGGTTTTTATGCTTGCTGAGTGGGATACACCCGAAATGCATAAACTTGCTTTTGACATGACTTACGATTGGGAACTTCATAAAATATTTAATGGAATTTACGCTGAAGAAAAAAAATCGACTGATATTATTAAACATATTTTTAATGACCAGAAAAAATATCCTGATTATGCTTACAGGATGCAGTTTACATCAAATCACGATGAAAATTCATGGAATGGAACTGAGTTTGAAAGATTGGGAGAGGCTGCTGAAGTCTTTGCAGTCCTAACTTATATAATTCCAGGAATGCCGCTAATTTATAACGGACAGGAAAGTGGTTTTAATAAACGCTTAGAGTTCTTTGAAAAAGATTCAATTATCTGGAAAATAAATAAGTTTGAAAAGCTTTATAAAAATCTGAATGAACTCAAAGAAAAAAACAAAGCTTTGTGGGCAGGTAATGAAGGTGGAGCAATTGATTTTATAATCAACGATGATGATATTCTGATAATCAAACGTAACAAAGAGAATAATGAAGTTATTGGTTTTTTTAATCTTGCTGAAAAAGAAATTGAAACCGAAATACCCTTAGAAAGAACTGATGGAGTATATATTGATTTTAATGATAAGCATCCTATTGAATTAAATGGCAATTTACAGTTAAAATTAAAACCTTGGTCATACAAAATTTTTTATAAATAGAATTTTAACCGCTTGTCATCTGTAACTGAATTTTTAACTAATAATAAATTATTTTTGTTTATTAAAAATTCATTTTCTGGAAGATAATATGCAAAACAAAATTACTTTTTTAGTTATTCTTTTAATTTTAACTGCCGGGTTTTCAAAAGCCCAGCAAGCAGGTATAAACTTTTCACTTGCATTACCTCAGGGTGAGTTTGGTAAGCAAGTTGATAATCTTGGTTATGGACTTAGTGGCGAGTTTATGTTTTTATCACCAAAACTACAGTCGCCTTTTGGACTTGGGTTAAATCTTGGTTACTACGTTTATGGGAGTGAATCCCGAAGAGAACCTTGGAGCCACACAATACCAGATGTTTTTCTGAATGTTGAACGAACCAATAATCTTTTGAATTTCCACATAGTATTCGAACTTGGGATGCCGACAGGAACAATCCGTCCTTATATTCAAGGATTGTTTGGTGGAAATTATATTTACACTGAAACTTCAGTTAAAGGAGATTATGGAGGAGAGGATATAGCAAGCAATACTAACTTTGATGACTGGTCATGGAGTTACGGTGCGGGGGGCGGAATTGCAATATTATTAAGCGGTGATCCTGTAACTGAAAAGGAAGCAATTTATTTGGATCTAAAGGGAAGATATCTGTTTGGATCTAAGGCAGATTACCTAAAAGAAGGAAGTATTCAGATTAACAATTCAAAAGTCATATATAATCCAAGTCAATCAAAAACTGATATTTTAACATTACATCTCGGTGTTAGAATTGCGTTGAATTTTGAAAGTTAAGAATTTTATTGCCAGTTGTTAAACTTAAAAGCGGCAGAGATAAATCATTCAGAAGAAAACATCCATGGATATTTTCTGGAGCTATTGATTTTGTAAAAGATATTAGTTTCAATGGCCAAACTGTTGAAGTTATTTCTTCTGATGGCAGCCGATTGGGTTTTGGTTCTTTTTCTAATCATTCGCAAATAAGCGTTAGAATGTTAAGCTTTGACCCTGATGATGAACCCGATGAAAGTTATATACAAAGGAAGATTGAAGATGCGGTTAAATTTAGAAAAACTATTGTTGATCAGCACTCCACGAATGCATACAGATTAATTAATGCTGAGAGCGATAATCTTCCTGGAGTTATTGTTGATAAGTATTCTGATTTTCTGGTTTGTCAATTTCTTTCGGCAGGGGCTGAATACTGGAAAAATACTGTTATTAGCAGTTTAGCAGATTTGCTTAACCCCTCTGGTATTTATGAAAGATCTGATGTTGATGTCAGGGAAAAAGAAGGTTTACCAAAAATTAAAGGTGTTCTATTCGGCAGGCATCCTGATCCCTTAATTGAAATCACTGAGAACAACAACAAGTTTTTTATTGATATTATTAATGGTCATAAGACAGGATTTTACTTAGATCAGAGAGAAAACCGAAAAATTATAAGCAAGTTTGCAAAAGATAAAAGCGTTCTCAATTGTTTTTCTTTTACGGGTGCGTTTTCTGTCTATGCTCTAAAAGCTGGTGCTGCCAAAGTAATTAATGTCGATTCATCCGAAGATGCTCTTAAAACTGCTGAAAAAAATTTAGCTGCTAATGATCTTACAAGCAATCAATTTGAAAATGTTTGTGATGATGTATTTAAATACTTAAGAAAACTAAGAGACACAAATCAAAAATTTGATTTAATAATTCTTGATCCGCCTAAATTTGCTGAATCGGTAAACGTAATTGAAAAAGCAAGTCGTGGTTATAAAGATATTAACTTATTAGCTATCAAGTTATTAACTTATAATGGAATTCTCTTTACTTTTTCTTGTTCGGGACATATAAGTACGGAATTATTTAAAAAAATTATCTCTGACGCTGCTTTAGACTCAGGAAGAAATACTAAGACCATAAAGTTTCTTACACAATCTCCCGATCACACTATGTCAACAAACTTTCCGGAGAGTCTTTATCTTAAAGGTCTAGTCTGCAGTGTTCAATAATTAACAGAGGCTTTAACTCTAAGGATTAATTTTCAGAATCCGATTACATACTATCATTTTTTTCTTATTAGGATATAATTCCTTAATCGCTTAGATTTAATCCGTTATTTGGCAAATAATCAAATATTCTGATAAAATATTTTTTAAAAGACAAAGAAGGGCTGATGAAAAAGCTTTTAATATTTGTAACCGTCTTATTTCTTAATGTCTTTACTTCAGTGATTCCTGCCCAAACCCAAAGTGGATTTTGGGAATCAAAAATAGGAGATACTTCTTATAATCTTGATGTCGGTACTGGAGAAAGATCAATTACACTCGAGGTTAAATTTTCAAAATCTTACGAGGCTAAACCCAAAGTTTTTATTTCTGTCAGTCAATTGGATGCCGATAAAAACTTTAACTGCAGATATAATGTCGAGGCTCTCTCAGTATCAAAAGATGGATTCACTATTAAAATTATGATCTGGGCTGATACTAAGATTTACAGCATTGGCGGATATTGGTTAGCTTATATAGAATAACTTAACATATAGTATTTGTTTTAATACCTCATACCTTGATGTGGTGTTTCATTAGATCAAAAGTATTCACAAAATAATTTTATTTAAGGATTCCAAAAATGAATTATAAATCTATAATCATTCTATTATTATTAGGGCTTTTTATCATTGTTTGCCTTCAGAATATTGAAAACGTCTCTTTGAGTTTATTGTTTTGGAAATTTGAGATTTCAAAATTGTTACTGCTTATACTTACTTTAATTGCTGGAATTGCAATCGGAATGATTATACCCGGTGTATTAAAAAAGGCTAAAGAAGAAAAGGTGCAAGAAAAAAAACAGACTGCTGTTAAGTAGTTTTAACAGCAACCTTTTATCATTTAAACTTTTAGTTTTTTAGTTTCAACTTTTTTTCTGGTTGATAAACCTAACAAACTCCAAACAGGACAAAAATTTAACAGAGCCGTAACAATCGGAACTATTCCAAGTATTCCCCACCAGCTCTTTAAGTAAATTCCTAAAAGAATAATTACTACACCTAAAACTAATCGAATAACTTTATCAGACCTGCCGATATTGGTTTTCATACAAACTCCTTTTTAAACAAAAAAATTTTATTGATAGTTTGATGCAGTAATTGCGGAACTGGTTGCAAAATAAATTATAACCGGCAGAAACTATTTTATCATTCTTACCTGGCAGCACTGTTCCTGTGATCTAATCTTTCTTTGGTCTAAGGCTTTTTGAAAATAATATAAAACTTATATTGGTTCCCAATTTCTGCCTTGGCAAGGAATAAAGTCTTCGGTAGGATGCTTATCATATTTAATACAAAGCATAGCAGATTTGTCAAAATATTTGCAGGAAGAGCATAAAGTTCCAGATTCAATTTTCCGATTTATCTCTAAGAAATGTTTATACGACATATATGCCGGATTTATAACGAAAAAGAAAAAGGCTAATACACTAACTATTAAAAAAAATCTTTCATCAACCTGATTTTTGAGAAACCACAATATTATAAGAGTCAATCCTGACCTAATAATTGTCTTATAAATGACCTCACCCAAAACTACTCTCTAATAATTGTAAAACATACCTTAAATTACATAATTACTAATAGAATCGGTAAAACTTGCTGTTTTTTATAATATGTGTTATTATTAAACATTCGATATTAAAAATTGTTTAAAATAAAGTAAGCCACTATAGTGGCTTACTTAAAAGTGAGCGCGGGTGGGCTCGAACCACCGACCCTCTGCTTAAAAGGCAGATGCTCTACCCCTGAGCTACGCGCCCAAAATTTTGAACGGCAAATATAAATAATGTGCTTTTTTATTCCAAACTAAAAGATTTTTTATCGGTGGGAAATGATAGATAATTCAAAAAACTCGAAAATTCTTGTATGTGATGATGACGAAACACTTTGTTATCTTCTAAAAGAACAATTGCTTGAAGAAGGATTCTCTGTTGATGCCGTTTATGACGGTAAATATGCCATCGAAGCAATTAAAGCCAAAAACTACGATGTCCTGCTTCTTGATCTGAATATGCGTGAAGTTCAGGGGGAAGAGGTTCTGAAATTCATTAAGGATTCCGGTTATGAATTGCTTGAAGTTATTGTTCTTTCAGCTCAGTCTGATATTAAAAAAGCAATTCAATGTATAAAGAATGGTGCTTATGATTATATTACCAAACCATACGAATTTGATGAGCTTGTTCTAACTGTTAGAAGAGCCATCGAACACAGAGATTTAATTGTCGAGAAAAATCTGTATAAAAAAGTCGCACAAAAAAATCACTCCGAAAAAATTATTGGTGAAAGTAAAGCCCTTCAAAGAGTTTTAACACTGACAAATAAAGCAGCACAATCTGATTCAAATGTTTTAATCGAAGGAGAAACCGGAACAGGTAAAGAGTTATTTGCTGAATATATTCACAAACAATCTGCCCGAAAAGATAAACCATTTGTAGTAATAAATTGTGCTTCGTTACCCGATCAATTAATCGAAAGTGAATTGTTTGGACATGAAAAGGGGGCATTTACTGATGCAAAATCAACAAAACAAGGTTTAGTCGAAATCGCTCATGGCGGAACTTTATTCCTTGATGAAATTGGCGAGTTGAGTTTAACTCTTCAACCTAAACTTCTAAGATTTTTGGAAAATGGCGAATACAGAAGAATCGGCGGAATAACTAATCTTAACTCAAATGTTAGAGTAATTGGTGCAACAAATAGAAACCTTCTTGAAGAAGCTGATGTTAAAAACTTCAGACGGGACCTTTTATTTAGATTGAATGTTATTACATTAACTATCCCGCCATTGAGAGAAAGAAAAGAAGATATAATTATCTTAGCAGAGTATTTCTTAAATTCAAAATCTCCTATAAGATCACCTAAGAAATTATCTATTGAAGCTGCACAGATTCTTGAAGACTACAATTTTACCGGTAATGTAAGAGAGCTTGAACATATTATTGAGAGAGCTATCATTTTTGCTGAGGGTGATTATATAAAACCTGAAGACTTAAACTTACCCAACACTTACGCTTACAAAGAAGCAGGCAGAATGGGTAATGTAGATATCCCCTCTGAAATATTAAGTATGGAAGATTTGGAAAGATGGCATATTGGAAAAGTTTTAGATGCAAATCGCTGGGATAGAACAGTTACAGCAAATCAACTTGGTATCAGCCCAAAGACTCTTTATACTAAAATAAAGAAATACGAACTAAAACAAGATTAGACTGAATGTCTGATGAGATAATCAGAAAATACAAGCTGCTTGATCTTCTTGAGCTTCAGACAACTTCTGTAGCTCTTGCAGATAACACTTTTAAGATTTTCTGGTATAATAAAAGTTTTAAGAAAGATATTGGACCTGGTAAACTTAAGGGAATATCTTTAAAATCGTTATTCGGTATTAACACACCTGATAATCCTGTAATTATAAATGCCCCAAAATCATTTGTTGTTCCTGTTGCAGATAAAAATAAAAACATCGTCATTACACCAATCATAACCGACTCAAGAAAAAAAAATACTGCCTATCTGATAGAAATGCTGCCGATATCTGACTCTGAGTTCAAACAAGAGTCAGATAAAGAGAAGTTCAGAAGGAATTTGTTTTTTCAAAGAGAGCTGCAAAGCCTTCTTGTATTACTTGTAAAAGAAAAGTCAATTGATACTATTGCTGAAGAAATTCTTCTAAGATGTTTAGAAATTACTAGCAGTAATTTTGGTATTGTTGTTCTACAAGATGGAAATGACATAGTTAAATTTATTTACAACGATGAGTTTAACTTCATTACCGATAAAGCTGAAGTTGAGAAGAGTATCAAATACAATTCTTCTTTTATAAATAAGTGGCTGGATATTAATAAAAGACCATTGCTTGCACTTAATCATCACAACAATATCGGTTACGGAATTACTCAGGTACTAGGTTGCGAGTCGATATGTATTTCTCCTTGTTATTTTAATAATGTTCTTCACGCAAAGATTTTGCTTGGAAAAAAAGAGGGAACATATTCTTCATTAGACATTAATGATATAGAACAATTTTCTACTCTTCTGTCTTTTGCAATTAGTAATATTCAAACCCGGGAGCTAAACACCGCATTGGAGTCAAGATTACTACAAGCACAAAAACTTGAAACAATTGGCAAACTAAGCAGCGGTATGGCTCACGACTTTAACAATTTGCTTTCAAGTATTTTCGGAAGTCTTCATCTACTTCGTAATCGCGTACCCAAAACTGAAAATGTTTCTAAACTTATTGATAATATCGAAAATTGTTCTATAAGGGCAAGAGATTTAACTAAAGGTTTACTTTCTTTCGGTAAACCTACCGCGAAACGAAAAGAAATTGTGATGCCTAACTTTTTAATGAGTGAGCTTTCAAAAATTGTTACACAAACTTTTCCTAATTCAATTACTTTCGAAGAAAAAATAGATTCAGGTTTGCACAATATCCTCGGCAATGGTACTGAAATTTATCAGATTCTATTAAACCTATGTGTAAATGCAAAAGAATCTATTGAGGGTACAGGTAAAATAACCTTAAGCGCATCAAATCTTCTGATTAATTCTTCCAATTCAATTAACTATCCTTTGCTGGAAACAGGTAAATATGTAAAATTTTCGGTAAGTGATACTGGTTCTGGTATTGATGAAGCTGATATATCTAAAATTTTTGATCCTTATTTTTCTACAAAGCAAAAGGATACAGGTTCTGGTTTGGGTTTATATGTTACGTATGGAATTATTAAGGCACACAAAGGGCATATTGAAGTAACAAGTAAAAAAGGAACAGGAACTACTTTTGATGTTTACTTGCCTGTTTTTGAACCTCCAGATTCGAAGAAAGAAAAAGTAGAGGATAAAATAATAATGCTCGCTGATGATGAAGAAATGCTGAGCGAACTGTTGGCAGAGATGCTTGAATCAAGTGGATATTATATAATCAAGGTAAAATCAGGTGAAGAGGCTCTAACTGTTTTAACTGAAGAATTAAAAGTGGATCTCCTGATAATTGATTACAATATGCCGGTTATGAATGGACTGGAATGTATTATTAAGATTCGGAATCTTAATTTTAAGCTGCCGATAATTTTATCATCAGGAAGTTTGAGGTTTGATGACGATGAACTGAAACTCTATAATGTAAGCAAGAAAATTATGAAGCCTTATGAATTTGATACAATGCTTGAAGCTATAAAATCTTTAATTTAATTTATTCTCATCTTTCTCTTCTTCATCATCAACTTTAACCATTTTTATATTAGGTGTATAGTTGGACAATATCGGATCTTTAATTGCATTAAGTTGATTTAATACATCAGTAATTTCCTTAACGGCGAGATCAATATATTTTACTCTTTTTAATATTCCTTCTTTTGATATATCATCCTTGTTTAGCTCTCTTTTTATTGCAGCAGATGATAAGCTTAATAATGTAAGAGGTTGTTTGATTTTATGATTAGCAGTAACAACAGTGGCTATATAAGTACCTCTCTTTTCGGATGCTAATAACAACTTATGAGCTTCAGATAGTTTTAGTGCCGATTGAACCCGAGCAAGAAGTTCCACTCGATTAAATGGTTTTTTAATATAATCAAATGCACCGGCTTCTAATCCTTCCCTCGTGTCTTCGGCACCCGATTTTGCAGTAACAAGAATAATCGGAATATCTTTAGTTACCGGGTCATTAACTAAAATCTTGCAGACTTCAAGACCAGTTATATCGGGCATCATAATATCTAAAAGTATCAAATCTGGTTGATCGTTTTTTGCTTTATCAATACCTGTATAACCATCATAAGCAGTTAAAACTTCAAATCCTTCATGCTCTAACCTATCCTGAAGCATAAAAACATTTTCCGGTAAATCATCAATTACTAATATTTTTTTCATATCAATGCGACTTTATTCTTGAAATTAATTGTGAAATTTTTCCTGAAATTACTGCTGAGTTTACAGGTTTTGCTATATAATCATTAAAGCCATGTTTTAATATTATTTCTTTATCACCTACCATTGCCTTAGCTGTTACAGCATAAACCGGAATATCAATTAAGTCAGTATTACTTCTGATATTTTTTAATGTTTGGAATCCATCCATTTCGGGCATCATAATATCTAGTAAAATCAAATCGGGCTTTGTCTGCTCTAAAATTCTCAGACATTCAATTCCGCTCTTTGCTAAAAAGGTTTTACAACCTGCAGCCTGAACCATTTCGTTCAAAGTGAAAAGAGTATCAGAATCATCGTCAACAATTAAAACATCAAGTGATTGTTCATCAGACACATCCTCATTTTCTATTATTTCAAAATCCTGATTGTTAAATCCATCTTCATCGTTAGATATTTCTGATTCGATTAACATAATCCTATCTCTGACAGCTTTAAGGACATCATAGGGTTGATTTTTAGTTTTGGTAACGATCATTTCAACAATATTATTAAGTGATCTTTTTTCTTCTTCTGTAAGATCCTTTGCCGTACTTATAATTATCGGAATTTGTTTTGTCGTACTGTTCGATTTCAGTTTATTAGCTAAAGTTATACCATCTACCTTAGGCATTATTAAATCAAGGATAATTAGATCTGGCTGCACTTCGGCAATTTTGTTGAAGGCAAATTCACTATCTTTAATAAATTCAATTGATAATTTTTCATCCTTAAATTCATTTGTGAACTTTTCAAATTCTAATTCATCATCATCAACAATCACAATTTTCTGAACATGTCTTTGAACAATTGATTCAAGTCTGTTGAATGTAGTTAATAGTTTCTCTGACGAAAACGGCTTAATAAAATATTCAAAAGCACCAAGGCTATAACCAGTGTTTTTATCTCCAAGAATTGAAATTAAAATTACAGGAATATCTTTTGTTAAAGGATTTTCTTTCAGCTCTTTCAGTACACTCCAGCCATCAGTATTTGGAAGTAGAATATCAAGCGTTATTGCAAAAGGCTGCTTCTCAATTGCCATCCTAATTCCGGTTTCACCGTCTTCAGCGGAAATAGTTTGATAGCCCCGCGAGATTAAATACTGAGATACTGTATATCTTACTTCAGCATCATCATCTATTATTAAAATTGGATTATTTCTGTTCTTTCTTAAAGCTGCTGCATTAACATTAGTATAACTTTCTTTTTTCTTTTCCTGTGAGAACTTTATCGGAAAAGACACTGAAAAAACAGAACCTTCACCAACAATACTGGCTACAGATATCTTTCCGCCAAGTAAATCAACAATCTTTCTCGAAATGGCTAAACCAAGTCCTGTACCGCTGTATTTTCTTGTGGTGGTTCCATCAAGCTGTCTAAACTCTTCAAATATTATTTTTTTCTCTTCTTCAGAAATTCCAATTCCAGTATCACTTACTGAAAACTGCAGTGTCCTCTCAGCAAGTATTGAAATGCTTAACTCTACATTTCCCTGGTGTGTAAATTTAATTGCATTTCCTATGAGATTAATTAGTATCTGGTTAATTTTTCCTTTATCAGTATTTATAATAATTCTGGTATTACAATAACGTTTAACATTAAACGTTAATCCTTTTTCTTTGGCAAGCGGCTGGGCAGTAGTGATAACTTCCTCAATAAGATCTTCCAGTAAAACATCATCCTCTCTGATTTCCATTTTGCCGGCTTCAATTTTAGAAAGATCGAGAATATCATTAATAAGATTCATTAATCTTTTACTGCTTTTAAGTACAACTTCAAGCCGCTCTCTGTTTTTGGTGCTTAACTGCGCTTTATCAAGTATCAACTCAGTAAGACCAAGAATCGAATTCATAGGAGTTCTAAGTTCGTGTGACATACTGGCTAGAAACTCGGATTTTAACCGTGTAGAATCTTCAGCTCTTTCCTTTTGAAACGCAAGCTCTTCAGCTTTGATTTTAAGCTGATTACTCATTTCAAGCAATGTATCGTGCTGTTTCCTTATCTGAACGTTTTGTTTCTGATATTCTTCATTAAGTTCTTTCAGCTCAGCAACAAGATTTTCAAGTTGTACTAGCGCTTTTGCATTTGTCAATCCGATTGCCATCTGCTCTTGTATCTTTGCAAGATATTCTGTTGCTTCGGGAGAGGGTTTATTAATAGAAGCTAATTCCAGTATTGCAACTACTTTATTATTATAAATAACCGGAAGCAGCAGCAGATAACTAATTTTCAAGCCTGTCAGACCGGTTTGAACAACAGGCAGTAAATCCTCAGACAAAATTTCTACTTCATTTTTAGATTCAATTATATTTTTGAAAAACTCATTGTGCTCTCTGTTATTTACAGTGTTGCTTAATCCATAAGTGCAGATTAAACTAACCTCATCATCATCAACTGAATAAAGTGCACCTGCCAGAAACTTACAGGTATCCAGTATTTTCTTTAATGCTGCGTTTGATATTTCTGTTAGCGAAGCATTCTTATTTATTAATGTGATAAAATCCGAATATTCGTTTTTTGCCTGCTGGCTCTTCTTAAGTTCATCAATCATCAGATTAAATGTTTTACCAAGATTTCCTATTTCATCATTGCTTGGATCGGTAATATGTATGTTATAATTTCCGGCGCTTGTTTTTGCGGCTGCAAGATTAAGATCGCTGATTCTTAACCTTATTTTGTGAGTTAATATATAGCTTAATAATAATGCAATGATAATACCAACAACACCTATAATAATTGTAATCTCTGTGAGAGTTCGTCTAAGATCAGAAACTTCGCTTATAGATTTAAATATTATTATAGAAAGTTCATTTCCAAATTTTGTTGGTTTATCAATTTTGTATTGAGCCGCAATTATATCTGCGGTTTCAGTATTGCTAACAAACACTTCGAGACTATTGTTTTTCTGAAGCTTTTTATTCGCTTCACTAAGGAAGTAAAGATTTTGAAAATTACTATTATAATTAGAAATCTCAGTTGTAATATCATCCCATAGCAAAGCAATATCAGAGCCTATTCTTTTGGAAAAATCATCCAACAAACTGCTGTTGATAATTTTACCGTAGTAATAGATTTTATTTCCCTGCAGTGTTTTTAAATTTATAACCGCATAAGGATTTAATTTTACAAACTCATCTATTGTAAGTTTCTTAGGAATTTCAACCAAGCTTTTGGCTGCGTAACGGATAATGTTTTGAGAATCAGCAGCAGCTTCAAAAAAGAAATCGTTTATACCGCCGGATAATATTCTGTTAGAAAACAACAGATCAGTATTATTTTTAGCATAATTCCAGAACTCTTCATCAATGTCATTCATTAATGAGCGGTAAGCAAAAATAAAATTTCGTGATGAATTAATTAGGTTTTTGGATTGTTGGGAAGTTAATGTATTATACATTATAGAATAGAATGCAATTGTGGAGCTTCCCAGCACAACTGCAATTATTAGCAGATTAACAAGAATTATACGATAGCTTATTTTCATTTAATTTCATTCTTTTTGCAATACTTTCCTAATTGTTATCAGAAGCTCGTCAAAGTCATAAGGCTTGCTAATAAAATCAGTAGCACCCATTTTGGCTGAATCAATTGCGCTTTTAACATCGGCATAAGCTGTTAACACAATTACCTTTGCTTTAATTTGATTTTGCTCAATCGCCTTTAATACATCAAAACCATCCATTGCCGGCATTTTAAGATCAAGCAAAATCAAATCAACCGGGTTGTTCTTTAAGAAATCCAGAGCTTCATAGCCGCTGTTTACAAAATTTGAGTTATATCCAACCTCCTCTAATTCTTCTTTAAGAACAGTACAAAGGTTTAAATCATCATCAACAATTAGAATTGATTCCATTATAAATTTCTATTTTTTCTCATTAAAGGATGAACTTGTGGATTCCATTTGATAATACTTAATTCTATTGTTTTGTTTTATCACTTCAGAATTAAGCGGATTCTGAGTAGGATTTTCCAGTCTCTCTTTTAATGTCGGGAGCAGTTCAGTCTTCAATAAAATAACCAGTTCTTTTTTTCTTACAACTGTTTGATCTGAGCCAGTAAGATATCTTATACCAAATACCCACCAAGGTAAATCTTTAAGGAATGGAATTCCGTTGCGGGTTATTGTCTCTTCATTTACAAACAATCCACCTAAAATTGTTTCCTCACCATTTAGCATCAGTACTTGTGTAGAAGCATTTGTCTTTTTTATTTCAGTTGTTTGTTCATTTAATTGGAATGAACTTCTTTCAACCTGAATATTAAGAAGAATGTAATCAATACCATCTTCTTTATAAACATGAGGAGTAACCTCTATAATAGTTCCAGTCGGGAAGAATTTCTCAACTGTATTACCAGCAAAATCCCTTGTTCTGACAGAAAAATCTGATCCTACCTGTATTCTGCCCTGCCTTTTATCTCTAACAGTTATATTTGGTGACGCAATTATCTCACCTAATCCTTCATTCTCAAAAAATCTGAACATTGCTGTAGCTTGACCATAAAAATCGCCCAGATTAAAATCGCCAGAACCACTTACATTAAATTGTGAAGGACTTGCAGCACTCTGATTTTGTGATTGAGTTTGTGTATTTAATTCAGTTCCCAGATCTAACCCGTTTTGTGATAATAAAAACTTCCAGTCTATTCCTCTTTCTTTTGTTTCAGCAACATCTACTTCAAAGAATACTGCAGAAATTTTAATTTCGCGTGAATCAACAGAAGCATAAATATCTTCGGGTTTTACTTCTTCCTGTTGTACTCTCTTAATCACAATTACATCTTCCTTCTCTTCGATAATATAGCCATTATACTGAACAATCATAAACAGGGCTTTATCATAAGGTAGATTTTCGATTTCAAGACCAATTGGTTTATCTGAAACGACAGTTGACACTATTCGTTTTCCAGTCGTGCTTTCACTTACCTTACTAAGCAGTGCGATTGCTTCACTAAAAGGTAATGATTGAGACATAGTAACAAGTTCATCTGGATTGTTATAATCCTTTAGTCTTCTTTCCCAATATTTTTGCGGGAATAAGTTACCGATGAACATTAAAACTATTAACAGTGAGTATAAAATTGTTTTCATTTTACTTCTCATTCTTATTTCTTTAATAAATCTGTTCGATCTAACTGCAGATCAACTTTTTCAATTATTCCGCCTTTGTTAAGTATAAAACTTACACGGCTGTTTTGGTAATCAATTTTTGTTAAGTAACCCAGATACACCTGTTCACCCTCCCATATTAAATAGGTATTACCTTTACTGTCAGCAATAAATGCTCCTTCGGGAATCAATGCTAACAAGGTTGCGCCCTGAACATCAAGCAATTCATCAATATTAGGAGGTATTTCATTTCTGATCAATGGATAGAATCCATCATAAAGAGTAGGTGAGCTTAGGTTATTTTCCACAAATGTTGCCGGTGCAAATCTGTTATCTCTTGAGAAATAAGTTCTTGCATTAACAGTAAAGTTAACCAGATAAACAGGATTTTCACCTTCTTTTGTTTGAACAAGATTTCCAAGATTAATGTTTGTTACTTTCTTAAGCTCTTTGCTATTTTCAATAGCATAAATCAGATTATAAACCTCATTAAAGTAGCCGAAACCGGTTAGCTTATAATCATGATAGAAAAACTCCTTCTCTTGCTTTTGCTCAATGTATTCAATATTAACCTGTGCCTTATCAGAAAATCCATTAGTAACATTATTCACGAAGTTGTAAAACTTAATGGATGATAAGTTCTGAGGAATATTAAACTCCCGGTTGGCAAGAATTGAATCAAGCTTGTCGGATTTTTCTAATAGATCCTGGTATTGAGCTAACAATTCCTGCGGATCTAATGCTTTTGCCTGTAGTTCTTTAAGATTATCTCTTTTTTTGTTAAGATCTTTTCCTTGTACAAAGTAGAGATAAGAACCTCCTGCAATTAATATTATTAGCAGTAAAGCTAATAGAACCAAAGTGCTTCTTAATTTTTTATTCATTTCTTTTTCTGATATGAAGTAATATCAAATGTTAAATTATATTTATAAGCATTTTTTTCACGCAATGCTTCATTCATCATGCTATTAAGTCGGGCATTTTCAAAACTAAATGCCAAATCAGTTGGAGAATATTTTGACAAAGAATATCCTTCTATCTTAATAGAATTGGAATTGTCTCTGACTATGCTGGATATCCAAATATTCTGCTTGCTGCCGCAGAATGCAGAGATATCTTTAAGAACATTTTTCCAAATCCCGGTACCAACTGCTGCAGAATCAAGTATAGCTTGTGTTTGACCAAAGCTGCTGATCTTTCCTTCCAATTCAGATATTTTACTTAACGTTTCCTGGTTTTGTCTGATTATCATATTCTTCTGCTGGATTTCCTCATCGAGTCTTGAAAGTTCTTTGTTGTTTTGTAAAACTTTAAGAGTAAACAGAAAAGCAGCAAGGAACAGCAGTGGAAGAACTGCAAAACTATGCCATGAAAATTGGAAAAACTTTTGTTCTTCAGAAATATATTTTGGTAATACATTTATTCCCTTATGTTCCTTTGCAATCTCATCAAAGAACTCTGTTGCAACTGCAATTGGAACGCTGTAGCTGGAGAATTTTGCCTTAGTCTCCTCGTCAACCTGTGATATGTCAAGATCATCAAACTCTAATCTGCTTACATTAGCTTCGGGAAAAGTACCGTAAAAAGAAAGTATCAGATTTTCAGAATCATCTTCACCGCATACAATAATATTATCTAAGGATGTAATTCCGCCGTTTTCCATTTCAAGTAGAATTTTAGAAAAATATACATCATAGGTGTGAAGATTGGTTGTACCGATATCCAGAGTTGTACCGATATGTTTAAGTTTTCTTCCCTGAAGAAATATTAGTTTACTATACTCTTTTCCGATATAAACAACCAGACTCTGGTCATCCGGGAAAAATTTCTTCCTCTTTGCAACATAATACGCAAGTGAGATATCAGCACTTTTTATTGTTGGAACTTTAAAGAATTTTTTACCCAGGTGTTCCGCAATATTATCTAAGAGATTAACACAGGCAACAGGACCATCGACAAATGCAGATAACAAAGAACCATCAGAAAGTTCAGTGTAATCAAGGCTTTCTCTCTCAACGTTCATGCCTTTGCTTTGTCTGATATCCAGAATAATTTCGTCAAGAAGTTTATTGCCCTTTAAATCCTTTCTGCCGTCAAAAGGATGATAATAAATTGCTGGTTCTGTAAGAGCAGGAATAAACTCAAGTTTGCTGAGACTTATTCCTTTTAAAGCCGCACCAATAGAGCTAATACTTGGTGCTTCAAGTTCAGGGCTGCCAAATGCAGTATCCTTTGCACCATCGCCTTCAAGCTGAAGCCCGTCAGCATCAAGGTTAAATCCTGCAGTCGGATGAAGATCCGTTTTACTGGAAACCACATCAACTGAGGCTGTGCTAAGTACTTTTAATCTGCTGCCGTTTTTTTCATGTCCTACGACAGCAAGTTTTGTGTCATTGCCTTCGCAATAAATGCAGGCTATTGTTTTCATAATTTAAGCCGCTAATATTTGCTGAATTCTTGTTTTATTATTGGCATAAGTAATTGCCGTTTCTAATGAAATCTTCTTTGCAAGATACAAACGTTTAAGATCTTGTTCCATTGTAATCATACCTTGTGCACCGCCCTGATTTATCATCATATAAATCTCGCTGGTGTTATTATTTTTAATTGCAGCTTTAACACTTGGTGTTACAAGTAATACTTCTTTAGCCAAAACACGCTTGCCATCAAGGCTCGGAACAAGCTTTTGTGATACTATTGATATTAAAACGTCTGCCAATCTGTTTCTAACTCTTTCCTGTTCTACCGGATCGCATTCTGCAATAATTCTGTCTATTGATTCAACCGCTGAGGAAGTGTGCAGTGTTGAAAAAACTTTATGTCCGGTATCAGTAACTTCCAGAGCAGCCATAATTGTATCAGGATCTCTCATTTCACCAACTACTATTATATCAGGATCCTGTCTTAAAGATTGCACAATACCTTCTTTAAATGATAAAACATCTCTGCCTACTTCTCTGTGTTTAATAAGAGAAATATTAGATGTATGTACAAACTCTATCGGTGCTGCAATAATTATTACGTGGCAGGGATCCATCTTATTGTGATGATCAATTATTGAATCCAGTGTTGTCGATTTACCCGAACCGGTAATACCCGTAATTAATGAGAGACCAAATTTTATATAACCGTGACTTAATGCTCTTACAATATTCGGATGAAAATCGAGAGAAGAGAGCGGTCTGATTATCTGATTGATTGCTCTCATATTCATCGTAAGTGTGTCAAGATCAAAATACGTATCAGACCTGAATCTTACGTTAATATTTCTTCTTTCGTATAAGAAGGTATAACTAAAATCTAAATTTCGTCTCTTTGCTAATTGCTCTCTCTGATTAACATTAAGAAGATTTATTATAATAACTGCAGATTCATCGTTAGTAAATTGTGGTATTTCTTTCACCCGCTCTTTTATTCCAAAAACTCTCATCCATACATAACCTACATTACCATGTCCGCCAATTTCAATATCCGAAGCTTCTTTCTCAATCATGTTTGTAAGAAGCTTATTATAAAACTTCCTCAGAAGTAACTTCTCATTATCCTTAAGTTTATCTATGTTTTCAATTATATAATGTACTCTATCCGGACCGAATATAGATTCAGGAATTGCTCTGCAAAAGTTTTCAAGTATTCTTTTTTCTTCATTAATGTTCAATGTAAACCTATTTAAATACTTTAATATCTTAGATAAAACTATACCATTGTATAACTAATAGAATTCCGTAAAAACTGTAATAATTATCTTATTTTGATATAAATGTTATGTAAAATTTACACTTGCGTAAGAAATTTTACGATTCGCTGGTACCTGCTAACACTTCTTCGATAGATGTTAATCCCATCTTTACTTTTTCAAGACCAGCTTCCCTCAAAGTTAACGTACCATCTTTTCTCGCCTGGATTCTAAGTGATTCTTCATCAACTTCAACCCCTGACTTTACAATTAGTTGTCTTATTTCTTTAGTAAAGTATAATGCTTCGTGTATTGCTAAACGACCTTTATAACCGGTTCCATTACATTCTTCACAGCCAGCTGCCTCATAAATAGTATAATTACGCCACTCAGCAATGTTAAGCCCTGCAGCAGACATCAGGCTTTCATCAAAATTTACTACTTTCTTTTTACACTTCTGACATAGCTTTCTTACAAGCCGCTGTGCAACAATAAGATTAATTGCATAAGCAATAAGAAACGGCTCTATCCCCATTTTATAAAGTCTTGATACAGCACTTGGTGCATCATTCGTGTGAAGAGTGGAAAATGTTAAGTGCCCTGTATTAGCAAGTTTGATAGCAATCTCAGCAGTTTCTTTATCTCTCATCTCACCAACAAGTACAATGTCAGGGTCGTGTCTGAGTATGGAGCGGATCGCCTGTTCAAAATTCATCTTGTAACCAATCTTTAGCTGTCTGGCACCTTCAATTACATACTCTACAGGATCTTCTACCGTAAGCACATTAACTTCCGGAGTTATCACCTGATATAAAGCTGCTACAAGTGTTGTACTTTTTCCGCTACCGGTTGGTCCGGTAAGTATAACCATTCCCTGTGGTTCATTAATTGCTTTCTCAAATGATTTTCGTGCGGTACCTGCAAGACCAAGTTTATCAAGATCACGTATAACTTTTCTGTCATCAAGAATTCTTATTACAACACTTTCAAATTTATTTTTTAATTCCGTACCAACCATCGGCAGTATTGAAACTCTGAATCTAATTATTATACCATCAATATCTCTTTGAATAAAACCATCCTGAGCCATTTCTCTTTCAAAACGGTCCATACCTTTAGCACGATCTTTAACTACTGCAACTACAGCCTCGGGCAAGGTGCCTTCCTGTATATGCCATGTCTGCAGATTACCATCAATACGGAACATTACCAGAGTTTTGTTGCCTGCTTTAGGAATAAAGTGAATATCACTCGCCCCTCTTCTGACACCTTCAACCAGTGCGCCTTCAACAAGATTTATTAAAGCGCTTTTATTTATTTCTGCATCAAGTGCCTGTTCGTCAAGCGATGAATCCTCCCGTTCCTCAATATCAATCATCTGAGCATCTTCTTCCATTACTTTAAGGAACAGATTTTCCGGAGGAAGGATTTTTTCTATCAGTTTTTCATAATCAGCTTTACGAATAAATATTACTTCATACTTCTTTGCACTGAGTCCGAATGCTATTTTGGGTATATTCCTATCAGTCGGATCGATAGCTGCAAGTATAAGTTTATCTTTATTCCGGTCATCGAACATAAAAGGAATGATCTTGTGTTGTAATATCAAATCTTTTAACGCTTCACCGGAGCCGGTAATCATATTCTTTATTGATTCCAATCTGGCGTCTGAAATCTCTTCGGGTTTAGTTTCAAGTTCTCGGAAAGCGTAAAGAATTGCTACTTCGCGGAATATAGTATCGTGATCATACTTAAAATCCTGTACAAGTATTTGGGCAAGATTTCTCTTTATCTTACTTCTATCATTTGTTTTAGCAGTAATTGCCTTTTCAAGCGTCTGCCCATCGATTATTCCTTTTTTAAATAAAAGGTAACCGATCTTATCTGTCATCTCAAGGCTGGTATCAATCATTCAATATTCGCAAAATTTATTTTTCTAAACATAATAAAGTTTTTAATTTGTTCATATTCTTAATAAGATATGCAAAAAATATTTTATTCATTTAACCAGAGCCACACTGCCCGGGTAACACATTTGTCAGTCTGAGCGGAGTCGAAGACTGAACCTTTGTTTCTTTCACGTTTCAACTTCGCTCAACGTGACAACCATTTGTCAGTCTGAGCGGAGACGAAGACTGATACCAATTATTCTCATCTTAAAGTCACGTTTCGACTTCGCTCAACGTGACTATCACCTGTCAGTCTGAGCGGAGTCGAAGACTGATACTAATTATACTTATCTTAAAGTTACGTTTTAACTCTTGCTCAACGTAACAACAAATAAAACTATATCAAACCTTATCCTGCTCAAAATTAACACTAACAGATGCAGTACCCGGTGTCTTTGGTCTTACAGTTGCAGTTTCTGCTGAGACTAATGTTAACAATATCATCACCACCATTATAAACATTGCAATAAACACTTGTATGATCTCAATAAGATTTTTTAACTTATAAACAGTTTCGGTTTCATAATAATTAGCTAACTGTAAAGCAGTGTTTTTGATAGTTCCGGTTTCTTCACCCGAGTGAAATCTTGATAAAGCAGTTTCTGTAAATACACCCGATGCTTCGAAGGCATCTGTTACACCAACTCCTTTTTTTATCATTAAAGGAATTGCAACATTTTTAATTCTATCTTCAAAATAAGCGTTTCCACTAGCTTCTGCTGCAATCCGAATTGGTTCAATACTTTCTGCTGAGCCGCTGTAAAGAGTATAAAACACTCTGCAAAAAACTTCTATAAGTGTCTTATGTATCAGTGTTCCAATTATTGGGAGCTTAAGAATGTACTGATCGATAAGAAACTTACCTTTTTCAGTTCTAGTAAACTGCCAAAGTGCAATAGGCGGAATTATACAAAACGCAGCGACTAAGTATGGATTCTCAATCAGGAAGTCACTTATCTTCAATGTAAAAGCAGTCATCGGCGGAAGCTCTACACCAAACCGTACAAATAATTTTGCTGTTTCAGGAAAAATATATCCCACATAAAATATCACTGCCAAAAAAAGTACAAACACAGTAACTAGCGGAGTAATCAGCGCACTCCGCATATTCTTTTTAAACTCTTGTCTTCGTTCTAAGAATTTTGCAGTTGCAAGATAAATCTCTGTCATATTACCGCTTTTGGATGCAAGACCAAGCATATAAGCAGTGAACTTACCAAATATATCCTGATACTTTAAAAATGTTACCTGGCTATCGGCTCCTTTTTTCAATTCATTATTAATTTCTTTCAATGTATTCTTAAGTGCAAGATTCTGAGTATCGTTAATAAGTAAAGTAAGGATTTCTCCGTATGCTAATTTCTGTTCCAAAAGTTCGGCACTTATCTTAACAAATGTAACTATATCAGCAACTGGTGGTTTTGCCTGAAAATCCAGCAATTTTTTGTTAACAGCTAAAGGTTTATATCCTAAACGAATGAGTGCATCTTCAACTTCTTTTTTGTTAAATGCTTTCTGTTCACCTTTAATCGGTTTATCGGTACCTTTTTGTGCTCTATAAAGAAAGGTTGACTTCTTCTCAGTGGATAAAAGCTTTAATTGATTTTTTTCTGCAAGACGCTGAATCTTTTTCTTACCTTCTATCGAAGTCTCTGCAGTAAGGGTTCCGGATATAGTCTGTCCGTTTATCTTTTGCGCTGTAAATTTATACTCTACCATTTTTTACTCGATACTTGTTAATTTTTCTTTGGACGGTTTACTCAAATTTAGTTCCAGAATTTCTGTTCGATTTTTGCTTAGAAATGAATTATTTGCCAAAAATATTTGGTAAATAAGTCCCTATAATCTAAAGTCGTGTAAAATATACTTACATTAAATATTACTATTGTTAATCTGTTTTGATGGTAAAGGAGATAACAATCGGTGGGTACGAAAAAGATTTTGAGAGTGATAGTATGAGCTTTTCACCTGTCAGTCTGAGCGGAGACGAAGACTGACACTAATTATTCTCTTCTTAAAGTCACGTTTCGACTTCGCTCAACGTGACACTCACCTGTCAGTCTGAGCGGAGACGAAGGATGACCGCTTCATAAGAGTTGGATATAATTATTTTCAATCTTTACATTAAAGTTTATATCTGCCTTCAGCGCTTTGAATACCTTTAATATTGTGTCTATTGTTGCACTGTTTGCACTGCTTTCAAGCTTGGAAATCTGGGATTTCTGCACACCAATTAATTTTCCTAATTCTTCTTGTGTTATTTTTTTTTCAAGACGAGCTGTTTTTATCATTCTACCTAAAATATCCATTCGTAGTGCATATTCATATTTTTCTCTTTCTGGTGTGCCAATTTTACCGATGTATTTATCTTTCATCTTAGAAAGCGGGTAGCTTTTCAATTTTTTCTTTGACATAATTATTTTTTCCTTTTCTGATTAAAATATTCTTGTCTTATTCTTTCTGCTCTTTCAAGTTCTATTTGAGGTGTTTTTCTGCTCTTCTTGACAAATCCATGAGTTGCAAAAACCAGAGTTTCTGTGCTTTCTGTTCTATCCCAAAATGCTAACAGTCTATTTTGATTTCCCAGATATTGACTTCTAAACTCCCAAATTTCCCCCTTGAGTTTTTTAAATAGTTTAGGATCGTTTGTTTGTTCAGCAAGATCAATGTTATACAAAACCTTAGCAGCTGATTTCTTGTCCAGACTGGAAATGAAATCAGCAGCTTCTTCTAAAAATCTTGTTTCAAAATATTTCATAGATTTGCTTTTTGCAAAGTTAACGAGGGTTTCCATATATTGCAACTTTTGAGGAGTTGTTAAAGGATTGGACAAGTCCCGATTCTACATTGTTGTCTGGAACTAATTCCGTCAGTCTGAGCGGAGTCGAAGACTGACCTTTGTTTCCGTCACGTTTCGACTTCGTTCAGCGTGACACCTATTTGTCAGTCTGAGCGGAGACGAAGACTGAACTTTGTTTCCGTCACGTTTCGACTTCGCTCAAAGTGACACTCATTTGTCAGTCCGAGCGGAGACGAAGACTGACCTTTGTTTCCGTCACGTTTCGACTTCGCTCAACGTGACACTAATTCGTCAGTCTGAGCGGAGTCGAAGACTGACCTTTGTTTCCGTCACGTTTCGACTTCGCTCAACGTGACACTTATTCGTAAGTCTGAGCGGAGACGAAGACTGAACTTTGTTTCTGTCACGTTTCGACTTCGCTCAATGCAACACTCATTTGTCAGTCTGAGCGGAGTCGAAGACTGAACCTTTGTCTCTGTCACGTTTCGACTTCGCTCAAAGTGACTATCACCTGTCAGTCTGAGCGGAGACGAAGACTGAACTTTGTTTCCGTCACGTTTCGACTTCGCTCAACGTGACACTTATTCGTCAGGCTGAGCGGAGACGAAGACTGAACTTTGTTCCTGTCACGTTTCGACTTCGCTCAACGTGACACTTATTCGTCAGGCTGAGCGGAGACAAAGACTGACCTTTGTTCCTGTCAGTCTGAGCGGAGACGAAGACTGACTTTTGTTTCCATCACATTTTGACTTTGCTCAATGTGGCTCTCACCTGTCAGGCTGAGCGGAGTCGAAGACTGACCTTTGTTTCCGTCACATTTCGACTTCGCTCAACGTGACACTTATTCGTCAGGCTGAGCGGAGACGAAGACTGACCTTTGTTTCTGTCACGTTTCGACTTCGTTCAATGTGACATTGAGTTTTATCATTAAACAAACACAATTTTTTAAAACAAAAAAGGCTGCCAATAAGGCAGCCCGGAATACAATTATTATTGTATTTGTAATGTCAATAGAGCTAACTACTACTATTGAACCACTTTTGAATAAATTTGAGTTGGTGTAACTGTTGTTGCAACAGTCCATTCGTATGATGCATCTTGTGGTGTTGCTATAAAAACTATCTGAGAATCAGTAGGAGTAGGATCTGCCCATATTGCATCTGATGAAGTTTTTAAGTTAGTAGGAAGACCATTCCAATAGGTGGTAAAAGAAGTAGCATTAGGATCCGATGGTACAAAACTATTACCACCACCGCCGAGCGCAGTTGGTTTTTTGTAATACTGCTGTGCCAAAGCACCAATGTTTGTGCCTTGTGCTACTATAGAATCCTGAGTTGATGATTCAGCGTTAGCATTGAACAAGTTAATACCTACTACTATAGCAATACCAACTATGATAACGCCAAGAACGATTAAGAGAAGTTGTTGTTGACCCATTTGAGCCTCCTAAGTTATTGATGAATTTATTTAGTTAATTTTCTAAAAGAACAATTTTCAAACTTGTTCTTGTCTATTCATTATTTGTGCCAAGCCAATTGCCGGTATTTTATAAAAACAGCAAGAAGAATTCTCATAAATTTCAACGCTATTATCCCTTTTTTCATTTGATTTGCATATCAACTGGATTTATTGATGACATTGTAATCAGGGAAGAAATTGCACCAGTAATAATTACATAAAATTTTACGGCAGATTTTACTCTAACGGTAATGTTTACCGAAATAATGCGGCATATTTGAGAATACTACTGCTTTTTTCTGTATTAGACGACAAAATCAGTTAAAATTTATAAATTTCTTAAAATTGCAGGTAATAGTTACAGGTAATATTTTCAAAAAGATAAAGAATTTTATAAGTAAAGATTTCTGAAAAATTGTTTATAATTATTCTAAATAGTATCAAAATCAAAATAAACAGAGCGTAGGATAATCAGTATAAGGCAGGCAGCTTGATGTTATTCGCTTATTGATTTTCTAATAATCTTCAAGCAGTCAGTAAGTATTTTGCTTCATTCAAGAATAGATATCCATTATTCACTTAAAAAAGGAGTTGAGTAATCTTGGATTTTCAGGTAAAATTTACTTTAACTTACTTAAAACAAAGTTTAAATTTTTCCTAAATGAAATGTTATTGGGATCAATGGCAACAGCATTCTCGAAATAAATCTTTGCAGTATCTAATGCACCAATATTTACATACAATGCACCGAGATCGTTGTTAAAAACCGGATTATCAGGAAAAATCTCTACCGCCTTCTTCATAAATTCAACTGCAGAATTGTACTGCTTAGCCTGAGTATAATAATATGATATAGATGAAGATAAATCCTCAAATGCTTTTTTATCACTTACATTTAATTCAAGGAATTTTTTTGACCATTTGTCAGCTTTATCTGTTTGGTTTATTCTTAAATAATTTTTAACCAGATTCATATAGGTAACAGGATTATCTTTATCAATCTTCAATGATCTTTCTAATACATCATTTGCTTTTAGAAAATCGCCGGCAGACTCATAGGCAAGCGCTGCTTTCTGATAAAACTCTTGATCTATTGTTGGATTAATTCTTATAGCGTCTTCAGCATATAACGCTGCCTTTTTATATTCTTTATTATCATAATAATAAAATCCCATACCAATATAATTGTATGGTTCATTAGGGTGATTTTTGATAACCTCGGACCAAAAAGATTCACCATTATCATACGGTCGATTTTTAATAAATGAAAATATCAACAAATAAACTACGAGTGTAATTGAAAGAAATAATTTCAATATTCTATTAATTTTTATATTACTTACAATAGCTGCAAATGATAAAATCAAGCCGACCATAGGCAGATATAATCGACAATCAAGATAGACAAAACTGCCATCCTTTGTTTGCAGTCTAACCATCAGAGAAGGTATTATGAAAACAACAAAAAAGATTAATCCAAAAGTAAATTTATTGTTTGTATAGAATTTTTTCCAGATTATTATTGAAAACAAAAGCAGCAAATTGAATAATCCAATAAAAATCAGAGTATAATTTTTTATTGAAAGTGGAATGATGGCTGGCAAATAAAACAATTTTCCAAAATACTCAAATATTATGTATAAGTTTTTTAGAAAAATATATATCCCAATTTGTTCTTGAGGTTGTATCTTTACTATAAATAATCGCAGATATAAATACGCACAAGTAAGAATTCCCCAGGTTAAAACCAATTTTATTATCTTTTTTCTGTTGTTAAAAAAACTGCGGTTAAATAGATAAAGATAAATAATTAAAGAAACAGGAATAATAACTCCTATTTCTTTAGAGAACATTGCAAAAATAAATGTAATTAAATGTATAACAAGAAGATGGGTTTTCTTAGTATAAACATAGTTAATAAAGCTCAAAATACTTATAATTGAAAATAATCCAACAATTAAATCATTTCTACCTGCTATCCAAGATACTGCGTTCAAATTAATTGGGTGTATGGCAAAAATAATAACCGAAATAAACGCAACTAATTTTTGTACTTCAAACTTAAGTAAAAGACTAAAAAGCAGTAAGGAAAACATGATATGTATAAGAAGATTTGTAAGGTGATACATCATCGAAGATTGACCAGCAATAGCAGTATCAATAATAAAACTTATCATTACCATAGGGCGGTAATAATTATCCAACAAATAACCGCTTACAAAGGTTTGGGGGATTTTTGAGAGACTGTCTATTTTTTCATATTCAGCAAAAACAATAAGATTATCATCAAGATATGCAAAATCAAACCAGAGATTCTGAACATAAACCAGCAAGATCATACAAACTATTATTATTTGCGGAAGATATTTGTATAATCCCAAAACCGGTTTGCCTTTTTGAGCTGATTCTTTCATTAGCTTCCATTAATAAATAAAAAATTTTAGATGCGTCAAAATTAAGAACTAAAACCTTATTTAACCTATCAATTACTAAACCAAATTATTTATGGAATGCCTAATTGAATATCGAAGACGGGGTAAGACAATTTGCTCCTGTCAGTCTGAGCGGAGACGAAGACTAACCTTTGTTTCTTTCACGTTTCGACTTCGCTCAACGTGACACCCATTTGTCAGTCTGAGCGGAGACGAAGACTGAACCTTTGTTTCCGTCACGTTTCGACTTCGCTCAACGTGACACCCATTTGTCAGTCTGAGCGGAGTCGAAGACTGAACCTTTGTTTCCGTCACGTTTCGACTTCGCTCAACGTGACACTTATTCGTCAGTCTGAGCGGAGTCGAAGACTGAACCTTTGTTTCCGTCACGTTTCGACTTCGTTCAACGTGACACCCATTTGTCAGTCTGAGCGGAGACGAAGACTGACCTTTATTTCTGTCACATTTCGACTTCGTTCAATGCAACACCCATTTGTCAGTCTGAGCGGAGACGAAGACTGAATTTTGTTCCTGTCGTATTTCGACTTCGCTCAACATACAAAATAGTCGTCATTCTGAATTCATTTCATAATCTTTGTTAATTTTGTACTTAAAATAAAGAGAGTTTAATATATTGTATTCTGAGCTGGTTGATTAACATCCTCATTTTTTTCTTCTAAAATAATTTTGCAGAGGTTTTCTGGTATAATATTGGATAAATTTGAACAAAATATTTTAATCGGACAATTATTATTTCAACTGATTGCAAAAAAACAAAAAGTAAACAACAATGCAGCTTAACAGCAGAAAAAGTTTTTTTACTATTTTAATTCTTGTTTCAATAATTTACTTTCAATCGAATTTTTACAATTTGATTTTTTTAGATGATGATACCCTTGTTTATGAACATTCTTCAGAAACAAACTTTAGTGAAAAGATTACTTCAATTTTTACATCAAATTTTCTCGATGGTCATTATTACCGACCTTTCACTTCTCTTTCGTTTATTATTAATTCTGTTTTTTTCAACAATTCTGCCTCTGTTTACCACATTACAAATTTCTTACTTCATCTTTTAACAGCCTTTTTAATATTTCTTATATTACAAAAGCTTAATTACACTGTTTTTACTGCGTTAATTGGTGCATTAGTATTTGCTGTAAATCCAATCCATATCAATGCCGTTGGCTGGATAGCCGGGCGCGGGGATTTACTTGCTGGGTTTTTTTCAGCTGCAGCTTTATACGTTTTCCTGCACTTCATTAAAAATAATCGTATTGAGTTGTTAGTTTTTGTTTCTCTTCTAACTTTTTTTGCTTTTTTGTCCAAAGAGGTTTCACTTATTGTTCCATTTCTTTTCTTAGTTCTCTACTTTATAGAAAAGAAAGAGATGTTGTTAAACAAAAGCAGCATCAGTTTGCTGTTAATGTTCTTTATTGTTTTTGGTTTGTATTACTTACTCAGATTAGCAATTTCACCATCTGTTCACATCAATAAATTTTCTTTCTTAACTTATTACAAAAATATTTTAGTATTGCCTCAAACGGTTTCAAAATTTATTATTCCAGCGGGAATTAAAGCCCTGCCGGGTAATGACTTATTCACATCAATTTTGGGCGGATTCATTCTATCAGTTTTGATTATACTTCCTTTCTTATTAAAAAAAATTAATAGATTTCGCTATTACTTTGGACTAATCTGGTTAATTGTGTTACTTATACCCGGAATGGTTTTTAGAACAATGATGCAGGATGGTTTTTTTTATTGGGACTGTCGTTCTTACCTTCCGGCTATTGGGTTTGTTTTTATACTTGCAGAAATTTTAAAGGCTATTAGCTTTGACAAACAAAAAATCTACAGTTATGGTATTATCATCCTTTATATATTAGTTTTAAGCACGGTTACTTTTACAAAAATCAGAGTTTATAAAAATGCAATATCCTTCTGGAACGCTGTTAAAATTGATTACCCTCAGAAATTTCTTCCATATATCGGATTGTATAATTATTATAATCACATTAAAGATTTAAGTAATGCTGAAAATCAACTTATCCATGCTATTAGTTTAAAACCTGATGAATTTAGTATCAGGGAGTTTTTAATAAGATTTTATCAGCAAAACAATCAAACCGATAAAGCATTTGCAATTATGAGAGACACTATTTATAAAAAGGTTAATGGATCGGCAGCATTACTTGAAAAGTTTATCTCTCTATCTTTAGAACTAAACAAGCAGGAGGAGGTTAGTGAATTAATGATAATTTTTAATGATAATGCAGATGTACTTGAAAAGATCAGTGCAATAAAAACAAAATTAAATTTATGAATCAGTTTATATCTTATAAACACCGGATTTAAGATATCATTTTGTATATACTATGAACCGAAAAATTCTATTCCCTGTAATCATCTTCTTTACAAACCTGATTGTATATGGTTTTTTTAATTATGGCGGAATTCGTTCACCAGATAGTGAAATAGTTTTTAGAACTACTGAATCATTATTACATCAGCATGAATTTGCAGTGCAGGAGCCTATTAGCTGGGATTATTTTGGGTTAGGACCCGGGAAAGACAATAAACGTTATTCAATTTTTGGTCCAGCAGAGTCTATACTTGCAGTTCCGTTCTTATATGTTGCTGATTATCTGAAAAACAATAATATCTTTTTAGTAGATAATGATATAATTCCTCTTAGTTTTCATGTGAACAATAGTGGAGAACTTGCCGGAGTCTATTATCTCAACAATGAAAAACCTCCGACATTTAACGGACATTATGAGAGATTTATTGTTTCATTTTTTAATGTTTTTGTTGGAGCATTATCTGGTGTGTTGTTTTTTTATTTAATACTAAACCTGACAAAATCAACTTGGATAAGTTTTTATACAACCTTTATTTATTCATTCGGATCTTTAATTTTTTCTTATACTGGATCTTTTCTCAGCGAACCTCTTTGTACTTTACTCATAATAATTTCTTTTCTATTTATAATAAATAATGAAACTGAAGGAAAATCTAAAAATGAAAAATTTAGAAATTATTTTTATTCGGGATTGTTCTTAGGATTGGCTATAACAGCCCACATATCTGCTGTACTTTCCATTCCATTTTATTATATGTTTTTATTGGGTCAAGAATCAAAAGTTAAGATTAAAACAAAGCACTTTGTTGGGGCACTTTTACATTTTACAACGGGATTGGTAATTTTTTGTAGTCTTCTTTTATATTACAATTATGCAAGGTTCGGAAATATATTTGAGACGGGCAGATCTGCTGACCCACTAGCTCATTACGCAATTTATACTAATCCACTGCCTGGTATATTCGGTCTTCTATTTAGTGCCGGCAAAGGAGTTTTTATTTATTCACCGATTGTATTCTTAAGTATTTATTTCTGGAAGCCCTTTCATAAAAGGTATCCACATTTATCAACAGCTATTATTGGGATGATATTGGTAAGAATATTCTTTTTAGCAAGCAGAAGTGATTGGCACGCTGGTTTTGCTTTAGGACCCCGATATCTTTTAATAATTATTCCTTTTCTGTTTATTCCTATTGCAATTGGTATTAAAGAGGTAGTTGAAAGACAGAAATTAAAACAATTTATACTTATAAGCATTTTCAGTCTGACTTGTATAATTCAACAACTTTTCTTTTCAATTGGAGAAATTTTTTCATACTTACATACTATCTATATAAATCAGGAAAAGCTTGGTAATTACGTATTACTTAACAACTCGCTTTATTTAAGCTGGAAATACTCGCCCGCATTATATTTATTGAATTATAAAACAGGACCATTTTTACTTGGATTAATTACTAACAACAATTATCAATTGTGGCTGTTTGTATCAGTTATATTTTCCTTGATTTTTATTACTGTGTGTTTTTTTAGTTATAAAATAAAAATCACTCAAATACATCAAAACAAGGCTAATCATTAATCAGCCCAAAGCGATAAAAAAATCAAAACCAGTTTTGACTAAAAATTAAATTAAGATATTATTGATCAAGCTGGAAATAACTTGAAAGTTGAATAACTTGTTTCAGAACCCCAATGGCTGCTATATAAACTTTCAAGAATTAATCATACCTGCAACCTTTATTTACCGGCTCCCATTACCTGAGCTTTCCGTAACTTTAAACAGATTATACTCTGTATTGTTAGTTAATTTTTTAGTCCTAAAATAAAAACAACTGCTTAGTCTTATTTTGTTCCCTTACAGGAATAGATGCAAAAGAAAAGGATTGGAACACAGATTGAACTGATTAAACTGATAAAGACAGATTGATCTTTTGTATTCTGTTTACCTTTATTATTTAAAGAGCTTTGTAATCAAATGTTTCTTAATCTCCTGATTTTAGTTTAAGATTAAATTTCTCACCCCCTTATTATTTAATAGGCAGCCAATCAAATTAAACAAGCAAACTATATTTACAATCATCTCACCTTAATGTGCAGTTCCCTCAATTGTTCTTCGCTTACGATTGATGGTGAATCATCCATAAGTGAAACAGCACTTGCGGTTTTGGGAAATGCAATTACATCGCGGATAGAACTCTCGCCTGCAAATATCATCGCCATTCTATCAAAGCCAAACGCAATTCCTCCATGCGGCGGTGCACCGTATTTGAATGCATTAATTAAAAAGCCAAATTTTTGCTGAGCTTCTTCTTCAGCAATTCCCAGTGCCTTAAACATTTTAGCCTGTAATTCGGAGTTATGAATTCTTATACTTCCGCCGGCTATTTCATTTCCGTTTAATACCAGATCATAAGCACGGGCTTTAACTTTACCGGGGTCGGTTTCCATTAGAGGTATATCTTCCACCCTTGGAGAGGTAAACGGGTGATGCATTGCATAAAATCTTTTTGTCTCTTCATCCCACTCGAACAATGGAAAATCTGTTACCCAAAGTAATTTTGGTTCGGAATCTTTTTTTACAAGATTTAATCTTTTAGCCATCTCTAATCTTAATGCACCCATTGTATTAAGAGTTTTTAATCGGGAACCGGAAAGTATAAAAATCAAATCGCCTGGTTTTGCATTCAGTGCATTTATAAGATTCAGCTTTTCTTCATCTGTAAAAAATTTCATTGTTGGAGATTCAAGTTCATTCTCCTTAACACGGATCCAGATTAATCCTTTAGCACCATGTCCTTTTACAAAATCTGTAAGCACATCTAATTGATTACGAGTATAATCCCCGCAAGCAGGAGCCAGTAGCCCTGTAACAATACCTTTTGAATCAATGGCATCTTTAAATACTTTAAACTCAGTATCTGAAAAAACATTATTAAGAGTTTTCATCTCCAGATTAAAACGCAGATCCGGTTTATCACTGCCATACTTTTCCATTGCATCATCGAATGAAAGTTTTAGCAAAGGAGTTTTTAATTCTTTGTTCCAGATTTCGTTAAACAAGTTTTTCATCAATCCTTCAACTATTGAAAAAACATCATTCTGATCAACAAAAGACATCTCAACATCAATCTGTGTAAACTCAGGCTGGCGGTCTGCTCTTAAATCCTCATCTCTGAAACACTTTACTATCTGGAAATACCGGTCCATTCCTGCAACCATCAGCAGTTGTTTATATTGCTGTGGTGATTGTGGAAGAGCATAAAACTTGCCTTTATGCAGCCGGCTTGGCACAAGATAATCTCTTGCACCTTCAGGTGTAGATTTCATCAGAACGGGAGTTTCAATCTCTGCAAATCCGTTTTCATCAAAATATCTTCTGGTAATCTGATACATTTTATGCCGGAGTAAAAGATTTTTTTGAAGCAGTGATCTTCTTAAATCCAGGTATCTGTACTTAAGTCTTAAATCTTCATGAACATCAACATCATCTTTGATTTGGAAAGGGGGTGTTTCAGCTTCATTAAGTATAATCAGCTTGTTTACCATAACATCAATGTGTCCTGTCGGCAGTTCAGGATTATCAGTATCTGCGGGTCGTTTTCTAACAACACCTTCAACAGAAATAACAAATTCACTCCGCAAATCTTTAGCGGCAGTGTGTGCCTGCAGATTGAAAGTTGGTTCAAACACAATCTGTGTAACACCGTATCTGTCTCTTACTTCAATAAAAATCACACCGCCCAGGTCTCTTCTTCTATCAACCCAGCCGTTAAGCACAACATTTTCATTAATATTTTTTTCGCGTAACTCTCCACAATTATGTGTTCTTGTTTTAAATTGCATAATGATCTGAATAACTCCTTATATAATTTGAGGGCTAAAAATAAAGAAATGAAGAAGGGCAATCAAATATTGATTAGTTTATATTATATAATATCATTAATAAATTTTTTATTGTTTATATGAATACCGCAGAACTTATCCGCAAAAAGAGAAATAATGAAAATCTGACAAAAGATGAGATTTTATTTTTAGTTAATAATTTCACAAATAATAAAATACCCGATTATCAGTTTTCTGCATTTCTTATGTCAGTTTATTTTAATGGAATGGACAAGGCAGAAACATCTGCTTTAACAGAAGCAATGCTTTACAGCGGAATGATGTTAAATCTTTCTTCTATCAAAGGGATTAAAATTGATAAGCACTCAACCGGCGGAGTTGGAGATAAAACTTCTTTAATATTAGCTCCAATAGCTGCTGCTGCCGGTGTAAAAGTTCCAATGATTTCTGGACGCGGACTCGGGCATTCGGGTGGAACGCTTGATAAGCTTGAAGCAATTCCTGGTTTTAAAACTGATTTAACTTTATCGCAATACAAAAAAGTTTTACAAAAAGTTGGTGCTGTTTTAATCGGACAGACAAAAGAAATTGCTCCTGCAGATAAACTTATTTATGCTTTGCGGGATGTTACTGCAACGGTTGAATCAATTCCGCTGATTACCGGAAGTATAATGAGTAAAAAACTTGCTGAAGGAATTGATGGACTTGTACTTGATGTAAAAACCGGCAATGGCGCTTTTATGCAGAGGGAAAAAGATGCTGTTGCGCTTGCAAATTCACTTATAGAAACAGCAAAAGCTTTTAATAAAAAAGTTATTGGCTTTGTTACCGATATGAATCAACCGCTGGGTAATTACATTGGCAACTGGCTGGAAGTGTACGAATCAATTCAGGTTTTAAGAGATGGGAAGAAAAATGATTTGACTGAATTGTCATTAATACTTGCCGGTGCAATGATTTTTCTTGGAAAGAAAGCAGCATCATTAGATGAGGGGATTGAAGCAGCGATCAAAATATTAAAATCAGGAAAAGCATTTGATAAATTTGTAGAAATTGTAAAAGCACAGAACGGTAAAGCAGATTTTGTTATTCATCCTGAAAAATATCCAAAACCGAAATTTAATGAAGCAATAAAATCTAACTCAGCCGGATATTTATCCGAAGTTAATACTTATGAGCTTGGAATGGCAGCAATCGATCTTGGTGCGGGAAGAAAAACTAAAGATGGTATAATAGATCCAAAAGCTGGAATTATTTTTAATTACAAAATTGGTGATACTATTAATAAGAATGTTGTTCTGGCTGAGATATTTTCTGATTCAAAAGCAGGAATTGAGTCTGCTAAAAAAAGGATTGAGGGCGCGATTAAGATTTCTAAATCCAAACCAAAGAAATTAGAACTTATAAAAACTGTAATTGATTAAATTTATTATTGCTAAGAGTGTTGGTGCTGGATTTGAAGGGGTTGTACTTTGTAAAACAAGCTGTTCAGAACGAAATAAGGTCTTCAGAATTTGCTACGTTTATTTAAATGACTGGTTTCTGAAATCGATCCCATAATTTTACACCTTTAAATTATAAATGAACTTGTTTAGAACATTTATTTATGCAAGCCTTAAAAGTAAAATCCACCAAGGTGGATCAATGCTCAATGAAAAAATATTATTATAACATTGAGCATTGAAAAATTATTAATTGAACATTACTTGAGCAGTATCATTTTCTTTGAGCTAATAAAATCTCCTGCTTGTATTCTGTAAATGTAAACACCACTAGCAAGTTTGGAGGCATTAAAACTTACTTCATATTTCCCGGCCACTTTTTCTTCATTGACTAAAGTTGTTACTTCTGCACCTAGAACATCATAAATCTTTAGAGTTACATTACCACTCTTGGGAATTTGATAACGAATAGTTGTATTTGGATTGAAAGGATTTGGGAAATTCTGAGATAGCTCAAATTCCTTAATAATTTCTTTACCATTAAAATACATTTGTTTGAAGTTCTTTTTCATCAAAGTGTTCTCAGTTGCATATTTTGATGCCAAAGTATAATATGGATTAATATTGTTTAAAATTATTAACTTTAATTGCACCATACGACTTCCAATTCCTTCTGTTTCAACTTCATATGCAATGTTTTCATATTGTATAACATTGTTACTCGAAAATTGCACTTGATCATAAGTCCCTAATACTTCACCTGATTGACTATCGATTAATTGGACTTTGAATAATATGAAGTCTTGCTCACCTAGCACTTGATTCGCGATTACGGAATCAGTCACCCCATATTGAACACTATAAGTAAATGATGATCCATCATTAAGCTGGAAAGGTTCACTTATCAAATAACTATTCAACTCTTCATAATTAGTGATGATAGTTGTTTCGTCAATAGGTGTAAAATCGTAACAATTTCCATCTACAGTAATATCACCTAAAGTAAAGAAGTAATTTGCACTATCCTTCGTAACTATTCCTTCTCTACCAATAGAAATACTACTAAATAAATTTTCTTTACCTAATGAACTTATTGGATCCGATACAGTGAATTGGTAAGGAGAAGTAATATTGGCAAAAATACAACCGAATTGATTTGAAAAATTTGACCCATTCACTACCTGTAATGAACGCCCTCTCAAATTTGTATTATTTTTTTTGAACGTTTTCACAGCCGATAAAGTCGTATTTCTTACGTAATAATTGTCATTTCTAAAGCCATCACTCCATCCAACTATATAATTCATATCATCAGTGGAATTGATATTTGTTGAGAGTACTGAAGAACCAAAATTCCAATAGGCAGATAAAGAAGTTCCACTTAAAGCACGAAAGACAACATTACATCCATCCTTATTTGGTATCTTTTCTCCAATCCAGGAAAATCGGACACTTTCAACACCATTAATCAGCAACACAATGAGAGATGGTTTGTAGTTTTTAGAATAAGGACTTTGAGTGGATATGTCAACAATATTATCAGATGAAATTTCATTGTTAGTTACTGATAATTTCTTATAGTAGATTTTATTTTCACCCTGCTGAAAAGCCATATGAAAAATAATATTTCCTGTACTTTTTTTGCCAACAATACAGGGATTTGTAGAATTTATATCAGTATCAATAAATTGACAAAATGAGGAATAAAACGATCCGTATCCAGTACCTAATCTGTGGACTAACCTCATTGTGCCGTGGAAATCATCTTTCCACACAACCAATAACTTACTATTTGTAAATGCAACTACTGGTGTTGCATCAAAAGCATTCGAATAAGGCCTGTTACTTGCGACATCACCTAACGAGACAATTGGATCACCATTCTGGAAAGTATATGTTTTGATGTTAAATTTATCGTTGTTAATCTCTTGAAATACAATAAATACATCGTTTTGATAATAATCAATTGATGGACTAATTGATTTTAAAGTAGACAAAGGTTTTCCCATCACAATACTCCAAGATGCACCATTATCAACACTTCGTTCATACCAAACTCTATCCATACTTTCGTATACCTTGTGTAATTCACCATTTTGAGTTCGCACAATCTTTCGCTGGTTATTATTACTATAAGTATTAGCATTATTTGAGTTATTTATTTTCTTATATAGAGCTCTGATGTCTGTATTACTTGTAAATTGACGGGAAGTCGACATCACTCCATCACTCCAACCCGCAAAAATATAACTTCCAATTGTAGCAGGCGTTGAAACAGAGATTGGATTTGCCACAAAACCAAATAATGATTGTTGAACCTCGTCAGTATCAAATTCAAAATCTCGTGTGACCCTCACGTAAAAAGGTTCCGGATAATTACCAGTACCATCAGCAACTAGTTCTGGCTCATAAGTAACAATCATTAATACAGGCTGTGCTAGAGGATCATCAGATCTATGTAAAACAGCCTTTATTTTAATAGTGATATCAGGTGTATAATTACCGATTGGGCCCTGGACTCTTTGATATTTAAATGCATCGTACGGCACTACCCTTGATCTAAAAATAAATTTCCCATCTGAACTGGTTTCCAATGCAATTTTGGGATTACTTACTGACGCCCAGGTTGCAAGTAGATTTAAATCTGGGTCAGCTGTAGGATTTTCAAGCATAACGTTCTGACTTGGATCCATTACAATATAAGCCATCATACTATCTAATATTAATCCACTTGCTGGATTAACTGAAAATTGCAAATTGTCTTGCAATTGACAATCCATATATTGTCTTGACGTACCATTTCCATATGACTGAAAGTACGTTTTGTACTTTATAATCGGTGTACTGGTTAGGTTTAGTACACCAAAATTTTCATTATAAACTATCGGTGTAGTACTCCCATATACAGCTAGATTAGGATTTAATTTTGACGAAGGTACTTGAATTCGCTTGGGATTTGGTAACTTGAGCGTCGTTGTAATTGATCCAGTCAAAGATAAGTTTAACCCCGTAAAAGTTGGTTTAACAGTTTGTTTAGTTTTTTGACCACCACCTGTTAAAAAATCCACTAGACCAACTGCAGCCCCAATATAGGGTAAACCTTTCAACAACCAACTATTCTCCAAATTGTCAATAAATCCTTTTAATTTATTATTTTCTTGACCAAGTTTAGTAGTATTGTCAGTTGGTTTTTGCTTCTTCGCAAAGTCTATAATTGTCTGTTTCCATTTGTCCCAACTTGAAGCAGTTCCAAAAACACTTGTTGTAAATTGGCTAAAACTTTTTGTAGAATTTACTGCAGGTGCATCAGTAGTTAGAGTGACAGCCCCATTATTGGTACCAGTCATAAAGTCTCTAACTTCCTTTTGTGTTCCATTAATACCTGTTGCAGTCCCTGAGATTTTAATTTCGCTTTCAATTGTGCCAACAACCTGAAAATCAAGCCAGGCACCATTTTCTGTTGCAACAAAAGTTGGGTCAAAAGCCATTGGATAATCAGCCCAAGCCCAATTATCATTCATCACCTGCGAGAGTGCTAACCCTGCATTATTTTGAACATTAGCTAGTTTGTCAGTTGCATAAGCACGAGGTTTTAAATGAGTTAAAGTAGCCGTTTTAAAAGTATTATCTGCATGAAATTTAAGTTCTAAAGCCCCAGATGTTAAATCTTGATTAGATTTGACCATTATAAAAAATCGTAATATACCTTTATACCTATTGTACAATATGAAATAGGGGGCACCTTCTTGATATGGGGCCCAAACATAACGACTAGGAGTTCCAAAATCTCTTGAAACTAATTTCCAACCATCTTCTCTTTTCATATCCTGCAATCCTATCCACGCGTTACCTTGTCCCCAAGGGGCTGTTATAGGCGCTTCGACTATCTGTCCATTATAATTAGCGATAAACATTCTATATTGAGATGAAGGATATGGTGCGTTTGGATAATCCCCGTTTATCCAGTCCCAATTGGGATCTGTATTTGGATCAGTTTGAGCATTAGTATAAATACTAAAAAATACCAGTAATAATAACTTGAAAAGACGTAACATATATTACTCCTTTAAGAATAAGTCCAAAACTATTCCCATACACAATAGTTTTTAAAGTAAGCAGCGAGAGAATGAATTTTATTGATTAGTTTATTAAATTGCAGTGTAAGCAAATCAGTCTTCAGTTAGCCAGACTGTCGAGTTACTGTCATTGTTTACACTCACCATTCCGGTGCCGCAAACGCCGGAATGGATAATTATTTATTTTGGCTAAACCTCCATAAAAAATCACTTTACATTATATCTATAAACACCATACCCACCCCATGCAGCGTAACCTGGCGCACCAGAGGCAGCTATAAGATTATTACCAATATTCTCCAAGAAAACTATTGGATAAAAAACTTTTCCATCAGACCAATCATAAGTTCTTAAACCTTCTGCTATATCGGTCCAACCAGTTCCTTTTTTCCATTCCAATACACCAAATATATCGGTAGAAACAAACATTCGATCACCAAAACAAGATATCTCAGTTGGTTCAACATAGGGTGAAGAAGCATCTAAACGTGTGGTAGGTATTGAATCCGTATAATCTCTCCAAACATTAGATTCATCTAAATATTTTATTATACCTGGATAACGGAACCCAGCAAACAAAGTGTCATTCCGTATTTCCATCGAATTTGATGCAGGCTTAAGAATTACTTGTTGAGTAAGCCCTTCAATTAGATAAATAAAGCCATCTCTATTAAATCTAAAAAAACCACCACTATGGTACATTCCCCTCACATAACCCCAGTTATCAATTTCATTTTTTTTTATCATCTTCGCCCCACCTAAATAACCGAAGTAACTTGATAAATCTTCAATTGTATCATCAAAATGAATTCTATACGTACCTCCAGGTTGAAAAAAATTTTGAAATGCAAACAATTCATTATCTAAAAAAAACATCTCAGAGGTTGCTTGCACATCTGTATTTAAAGGCCAGGGTTGACAAATATTTTCCCAAGTATCAGAAGGTATAATATATTTAAATAGACTATCTCCGAGACAGAATAAACTATCACCATGCACCGCTAATGGACCAACTGCCTTTTCAAATGTTCTAATCATTATCCAATTATCACCATCAACAGTTTTCCAAATTGCACCTCTGTAAGATTTTCCTGTAACTAAGCCCGTCAAATAAATGGCATTGTTGTATTTTAATATATATCGTACGTCAACATCAGCTAAGTCAGGGATTACTTCCCATTTAGATTTTATATCATCCGGTGGTGGTTCAGTTGGATTACTGCAACCCGAAATCATAAATAAAAATACGATTAACAACATATGTGTGAAAAAATATAATTGTGAATTAAAGATTAAGTTAGGAAAGCAAAACATATTTTTTTTCATTGGAATACCCCGGCTAAGCTTTAGTTTAGTTTATTAAAATTGGGGATAAAGAGAAATACTTGCTTATTTGAGTAAGTATAGATAAAAAATAAAACTCTATGTTTTACAAGTACGTTGTAGAGATTGAGAGAGAAATAAAATGAATCAAAACTGTGAATGTAAAATTTCAAAAGTGACCCGATATATTTTTTAAAACAGATAGTTAAGTTAGATTTAACTAAAGAGATTATTTATATCAACACAACAAAAAAATATTTTCTTGGTTTTTTTTCTTTACAAGAATTATTCCTTTTAAGAAGTATTGTAAAATAATATTTTTTTTGTAAGAAGTAAAACTGAATGGCTAATGCTTACCTTGTTGTAAAATTTTTGGGTGATAAAATTGGTAGTGAAATTAAAAATGTATGATGGAGGATGTTTGGTAGTTTATGGAAGAGTATAACACAAAGATCAAAGGGTAAGTGCAAACGTTATTGGTTGCCATTGATTGTTATTTGTTGTTTTTAGTAGGAATATTAAAATGGAGTGATGGAATTGTGGAAAGATAGAATGAAATTAAAAGATTGATAAATTTATACTGATACTAATTAATATTTAATTCATAATCCTTTTTATCTTAATCAGTAAGTGTAAATTTTATTTATACATTTTAAGGAGAATCATTATGCTTTTCGTATTAGCATTAATCGGAGCCGTTGTTGCATTTTATCTTTATAATTCTTCAAAGAAAAAAGGAATAAAAGCACAGGCAACATTTTCTTTTATAGGTTTAGTGATTGCCATTCTAATTGCTTTTACACAATTGTTTGCAGTAATTCCTGCAGGACATTCAGGTGTAAAAGATTTTTTTGGTTCCGTTAGTGATAAAACTCTTGGACCGGGAATAAACTTTGTAAACCCAATGGCAAATGTTGTAAAGTTTGATACGCGTAAACAGGAAATAAAAGAAGTGATGAACGTTCCATCTAAAGAAGGAATGAGTGTTGAACTTGAAACAAGCATGATTTTTCAATTAAAGACTGATAAGGTAAATCAAATTTATAAAACTGCTGGCAACTATGAAGAATATCTTCAGAAACTTGTTATACCAAATTTTAGATCTGTAATACGCGGTGTAACAACAAAATATGAAGCAAAGGCACTTTACACCGCAGAACTTATCCGCAAAAAGAGAAATAATGAAAATCTGACAAAAGATGAGATTTTATTTTTAGTTAATAATTTCACAAATAATAAAATACCCGATTATCAGTTTTCTGCATTTCTTATGTCAGTTTATTTTAATGGAATGGACAAGGCAGAAACATCTGCTTTAACAGAAGCAATGCTTTACAGCGGAATGATGTTAAATCTTTCTTCTATCAAAGGGATTAAAATTGATAAGCACTCAACCGGCGGAGTTGGAGATAAAACTTCTTTAATATTAGCTCCAATAGCTGCTGCTGCCGGTGTAAAAGTTCCAATGATTTCTGGACGCGGACTCGGGCATTCGGGTGGAACGCTTGATAAGCTTGAAGCAATTCCTGGTTTTAAAACTGATTTAACTTTATCGCAATACAAAAAAGTTTTACAAAAAGTTGGTGCTGTTTTAATCGGACAGACAAAAGAAATTGCTCCTGCAGATAAACTTATTTATGCTTTGCGGGATGTTACTGCAACGGTTGAATCAATTCCGCTGATTACCGGAAGTATAATGAGTAAAAAACTTGCTGAAGGAATTGATGGACTTGTACTTGATGTAAAAACCGGCAATGGCGCTTTTATGCAGAGGGAAAAAGATGCTGTTGCGCTTGCAAATTCACTTATAGAAACAGCAAAAGCTTTTAATAAAAAAGTTATTGGCTTTGTTACCGATATGAATCAACCGCTGGGTAATTACATTGGCAACTGGCTGGAAGTGTACGAATCAATTCAGGTTTTAAGAGATGGGAAGAAAAATGATTTGACTGAATTGTCATTAATACTTGCCGGTGCAATGATTTTTCTTGGAAAGAAAGCAGCATCATTAGATGAGGGGATTGAAGCAGCGATCAAAATATTAAAATCAGGAAAAGCATTTGATAAATTTGTAGAAATTGTAAAAGCACAGAACGGTAAAGCAGATTTTGTTATTCATCCTGAAAAATATCCAAAACCGAAATTTAATGAAGCAATAAAATCTAACTCAGCCGGATATTTATCCGAAGTTAATACTTATGAGCTTGGAATGGCAGCAATCGATCTTGGTGCGGGAAGAAAAACTAAAGATGGTATAATAGATCCAAAAGCTGGAATTATTTTTAATTACAAAATTGGTGATACTATTAATAAGAATGTTGTTCTGGCTGAGATATTTTCTGATTCAAAAGCAGGAATTGAGTCTGCTAAAAAAAGGATTGAAGGCGCGATTAAGATTTCCAAATCCAAATCGAAAAAATTTAGGCTGATTAAAAAAGTAATTAATGGATAAAAATTTCACACAAAGACCAAAGAGCATTTTAATAATCATTATCTGCTATTTAGATTTTATTTGTTGTGAAAAACTTAATTCCTAAAATTGTTTTTCTTAATTTGCCTTAACAACAATTTTATTTTTTGAAAAAACTCATCAATTATTAAATAAAAAGGGAAAGCAATGGCAAAAAAAATTATTAAGAGAAGCTGGGCAGAACCATTTAAGATTAAAATGGTTGAGCCGATCAAAATGACTACAAAATCATATCGTGAAAAAGCTGCTAAAGAAGCCGGCTATAATACTTTCTTATTAAAAAGTGAAGATGTTTATATTGATTTGCTTACCGACAGCGGAACAAATGCAATGAGTGATTATCAATGGGCAGGAATGATGCTCGGTGATGAAGCTTATGCGGGAAGCAAAAATTTTTATTACCTGTGGGATAACATAAAAAAATATTATGGAATGCCATACTTTGTCCCAACTCATCAGGGCCGGGCTGCAGAACACATGGTTTCTAAAATTCTGATCAAACCTGATAACGTTATTCCCGGTAACATGTATTTTACAACAACAAGGGAACACATTGAACTAGTTGGCGGAAAATTTGTTGATGTAATTATTGATGAAGCACACAATCCTCAAAATACTCATCCTTTTAAAGGCAATATTAATATAAACAAACTTGAAAGCCTGATTAAAAAAGTCGGTGCTAAAAATATTCCTTATGTTTTTATGGCAGGCCCTGTAAACATGGCAGGCGGTCAGCCATTTTCAATGAAGAACTTAAAAGAAGTCTCTTCATTACTTAAAAAACATGGAATAAAACTCTGGTTTGATGCAACACGTGCAGTTGAAAATGCTTATTACATTAAACTCCGCGAAAAAGGTTATGAGAATAAATCAATAGAGCAAATCCTGAAAGAAATCTGCTCGCATTTTGATGGACTTTGGGTTAGCGCTAAAAAAGATCTGATGGTGAATATAGGCGGAATTTTTGCAACTCGAGATAAACGTGTTTATGAAGAAGCAAGAAATATGGTGGTAGTATATGAAGGACTGCATACTTACGGAGGATTAGCAGGACGAGATATGGAAGCTATGGCAAGGGGAATGGAAGAGATGGTACAGTTTGATAATATTAAAGCCCGCATCGGACAGGTTGAATATTGCGGGAAGCAGCTTGAGAAATATAATATTCCTCTCGTTTATCCGTTTGGCGGACACGCAATCTTTCTTGATGCAAAAAAATTCTTGCCTCATTTAAAACAAGATGTTTTTCCCGCTCAAACACTGGCTGCAGAAATATTTATAGATAGCGGCGTTCGCGGAATGGAAAGAGGCGTTGTTTCTGCCGGAAGGGATCCGAACACAGGCAAACACCGCTATCCAAAACTAGAGTTGGTGCGTTTAACTTTTCCAAGAAGAGTTTATACTCAGGCTCATATTGATGTTGCTGTTGAATCAATCGCACAAGTTTATGAAGAGAGAAAGAAGATAAAAGGATTAAAGATAGTTTATGAGCCTAAACATCTTAGATTTTTCCAGGCAAGATTTAAGAAAATTTCTTAACATTATTTTTTATTAAGAGGCGGGAAGAATGTTCTATTAAAATTCCCGCCTCACATAAAGAAACAAATTGTAACGATGATAAAACGGAGTTATCAGATAAAAACGGATTATTATAATTCAAAGAATAAATTTATAAATCTATTCTATTTTAAAACTATTTTTAACCCTTCTAATTGCTCGGTCTTTCACCCATTTTTGCAGTTGTAAAGAAATCATCGTAAAATCTTTTTGTGTATTCACCAACTAGTTGATTTATTCTTTCTTTACTTGATGACTTGATAATAAGTCCTGCGTGATATTCTTTTTTTAATCTCCATACAACTTCAGGATCATTGTAAGTATTTAAGTCAGGCCACTCTTGTTTTGAAAGAGATGTAACAATTGCTGCAAAATCATTATTTACTTTCGGAAGCTTATAAGGTTTTTCTCCTTTTAAAATTTCAATCTTAGCCCATTCTCTCCAAAGATTTACACCAGTTGCTGCTTCAACCAGAGTCGAAAGATTCGCTCCCCCAACTCTGGCGGATGTTTCAAGAAAGTATAGTTTTCCGTCTTCGGCACGAATAAATTCAGAATGTGACACACCACGCAGCAGACCTAATGCTTTAATTACTTTAATATTTAATTCTAAAACTTCTTTTGCTTCGTCAGAATTGCTGTCAAGTGTCTGACTTGTAAAAACTCTACCTTGATGTGCAACTTCAAAAGGAGGAGTTCCGTATTTACTTGCTAAACCAAAAACAACCTCTCGTTCAGAAATAATTGTATCAACATGGTAAATGCTGCCGGGAATAAATCTTTCCATCAAAAAGAACGATTGTTCGTCTGCCAGATAATTAATCCTATCCCACATCTCTCGTTTATTATTTACTTTTTGTAATCCATAAGAACCTGCAAGCAATCGAGGTTTAATCATATATGGAAAAGGAACTTTATCAGCAAACTCATTTATTTTTTTATGATTCAGAACATGTAAAAATTCTGGTACAGGTATGCCCGATTCCTGGGCGCGCAGTCTCATTGCAAGTTTATCACGAAAATACCGGGCTGTAGTATCACCCATTCCACCGACTCTTAAATGCTCTCTTAAGGAAGCCGCGCGTTCAACATCAAAATCATCCAGTGCAACTATTCTATCTATATTTTCTGTTCGTGCAAGATAACTGACTCCATATATTACATCCTGCATATTCCATTCTTTATTTTTATCAACTATATAAAATATCTCATCAATGCTTTCCCGAGGCCAATTGGCATCTTCAAGACTTTTTGAAGTAAGCAGAATTACGCGGCAGCCTTGTGCTTTTGCTTCGCGCATAAAGTCATGTCCTTTTTCATAAGACGAAACAGCTAAAACAGTTATTTGATTGTTGATGCTCATAAGTTTTGACTTTTTATTATTTAGTTTAATTATTTGAGTTAAGTTTAAATTTTATGAACCAAAGATGCAACTGAAGAAAAACAAAAAAGGCTCCGCTTTTGGAGCCTTTACGAATAATTATTTTAATAACAACATTTTCTGCACTTTAATATTACTGCCCGCTTGTAGTTTGCAGAAGTATGTTCCGCTGGCAAGCCCAGAAGCATCAAATTCAACTGAATGCAATCCGGCTTTTGTTTCTTTATTCAGAAGTTCTGCAACCTGATTTCCCATTATATCGAACACTTTTAAATTCACAAAACCATCCGTTGGAATATTAAAGCTGATAGTAGTGGATGGATTAAACGGATTTGGATAGTTCTGTTCCAGTCTGAATTCCATAGGATTTAAAACATTAACATCAACTACCTGCGAGTATTGAAAACTGCCATCAAAATCAATTTGCTTTAATCTATAGGAAAGAGTTTGATTATGAGTGATCGTTAGATCATCAATAAATGTATATGAATGTGATTCTGATGAAGTGCCGTTACCATTTACAAATCCAATATTAACCCATTCTGAGCTTTGATTTATATCATCCGATTCCCTTCTTTCAATTTCAAATCCAGAGTTATTAAGCTCAGTTGCAGTTGTCCAGTTAAGCACAACACTTCTCTCACTGACTCTTGCAGTAAATGATGTAAGTTCCACCGGAATAATTGAATAATCCACATAAGAAATATATTGGAGATTAGTAGATGTATATATTGTTCTTATCAAGGCACCACTAGTACTGTCAATTTCGTGCAGCCCGGCACCATTAGTTACAAGGTAGGTGCCGCCTGGTAATAAATAAACACTTCTTAAACCGGTTACAGATGTAAAGAAATGCAGCTGATTGCCGCTTGGAGTGTAAATTCCTAACCCAGAGGGTGAGGAGAAAACAGCAACAGCCAGATTACCGTTAGGTAATTCATAAATATCCTGCGGAAAGTTTACACCCGAAATCAGGTTGTCCAAATAATTACCATTAAGATCATATCTGTGTGCAGCATCGCTGGTAGAAGCAGTAACCAACACATCATTGGTTCTGAACAAAATATCAAAAGGACTATTTAATCCACCAGAACCAATTGCAATAAAATTACCCAGATAATTACCAGCATTATCAAATTCCGGAATACCATTTGAATTAGCACCACTTCCAACCGTAACAACAAGGTTTCCGTTTGGTCTATATCCATGTCCGCGGATATTATCAAGTATAGCATTGTTTACCCCACCGGCAGGGGCATAAATTCCAAGATATGAACCGGCAGTATCAAACTTCTGAACAAGGTCTGTAATTTGGTCAGACACGCTGATAAATCCCGCAGGATTTAAAAGTGCATGTTTCGGTGAAGCAAGATTTCCAGGGTTTGGCGGAATAAAGTTTGCATTAACCAGATTGCCTGTAACAGGATCAAAAGATAAAACATTATCGTTTGTCCAATCGGGTATCAATAACAGCTTGGTATCAGAAGCATCAGTCTGTTGATTTTCTGATTTGGCGTTACCCCAATTAATTTGTGCATCAGATAAACTATACTTATTTAATATCTGATCGTAAGTTAAAACTTCACCATCTACAGATGGATGTAAAAGGTTTTTTATTACACTGTAGAGCAATTTACCATTCTCTACTCTAAGCACATCAATCAATACTCCTTCCTGAAGTTTTATGCTGATTGGTAATGCTTGTTTTATCGCTTCTCTTTTTGCTTCTATGTAAGAAGAAGGGTTTAATTCTTTCTGAATGATTAATCCCTCAAAAGAATATTCCTGAGAGTAAATCGGCAAGACAGAAGTTATCAGTACAACAAAAATCAATTGTTTAATTATTGATTTCATTCCAGCCTCCTAAATAATGAAATATAATTATTGTTTTGTTGGTTACGCTGTTCTAAACCTAATGAATAAAACCTTAAAGGTCAATAATATTTCTTAATAATCTCAGTTGTGGATAAAATATTTTGAAGTGTAAGATTTTAAATTAGATTTTGAAAAGATAAAAATAACTTCAAATATCTTTTATAAACTTGCTTTTAGCAGTTTCTGCTAAAAATTATAGTTAAGCAGAATGTGTTCTGAGAATCGGATAAACATTTTCTCCTTTGTCATAAAAAGGTGAGCGCTTATAAAAGAAATCCAATCTTTCGCCTGCATTATTTCTAAAACTTTCATCATCATTAAGCTTTTTATAAAATTCGGATTTTAGCTGCTGATCTTCTTTCATCATTCTCTTTGCATAAGGCTCCATTACATACGCTTCAGCATATTCTTTTCTTTCGAAGAATGCGTTGAAGAATCCCCAATTGACAAATGAATCTGGCGCTTCGGGTTCCAGCAAGTTTACAATAATTCTTAACTGCCTTTGATTTGTGTAAACAACCAATGAGCCGGCAGGTACATCACATTTTTCGGTAAATGATTCAACACTAAATGACGGCAGTTGTCTTCCTTCATAAGGATAGGATGAAAATTGAATGTTTGTAAATCTGTACTTTTCAACTTTTAATCTTTTTGATGAGGATAAAACATTAAATTTTATCTGATGAGCTTTAATCACTTCAATTACATTGGTAAACTGTTCAGGAATAATGTACGCCGGTGGAACATAAATTTTTTTCAATGAATTTGCTTTATTAAAAATTGGTATTTCAATTTCGATTGGTTTGTTTGTGTATTTACGAATCGTATAACCTGAAATCCCGCTGTGTTCATCATACCATTCAAATCCTTTAAATAAATATTTATCAAACTTTCCATTTCCAGTAAGAACAAGCGGAAATTTCTTTTTATCAGTCAGGTAATATTTTGTTGTGTATTTATCAGAATGATGATTCAATGAAACTATTCTTTCGGAATGATCATTCAAAAAACTGATAGTGTGTTCCATCATTGATTTTGTTGAGTAAACACGGTTTGCAAATGGTTTCAGACTATGAGTTTCAACAAGTAAACATACTCTGTTTTGTCTTGCACAATATCCATGAGATAATCTTGGAGGTGCCGGTAAATCCAAAATACCGCTTTCAATTGTGCCGGCTTTAAATTCCATATAAGGACCGACAATAAATCCGTCTGCTTCAACTTTTTCAGTCAAATACGGCAGATAATCTTTTTCAATCCAATGAACCAGTCCTTTATCAATATTCTGGTGAGTTTCAATTCCATAAGTTACATGATATTGATAGTCAGCACCGTTTGTTGTGTGATTATCAATCATAAAATCCGGAAGCCATTCGTTAAACAGTTTTAAGAATGATCTAATTTCCGGTGTATCAGCCTTTAAATAATCACGGTTCAGATTCAGGTTTAACGCATTGGTCCTCCAGCCCATTTTCTTGGGTCCATTTTGATTTGGGCGGTTAAACGGACTTAATCTTTCGTGTCCATCAACATTTAAAACAGGAATAATTAATAAAATTATGTTATCAAGTAAATGTTCTTTTTCTTTTGTGATAAGAATTTCCCTGAGCAAAAGCATGCAAGCATCTTTTCCCTCAATCTCTCCGGGATGGATTCCATTTTGAATAAGCACAATTGCTTTGCCTGTTTGTTTTGCAAGCTCGGGAGTAAATGCTTTATCTTTAGATACAATAATAACTTTTAACTCTCTGCCTTGTGGTGTTCTGCCGATTGTTTCAATATTTACGTATTGGGTTTTATCGGCAAATTTCTGGAAATAACTCAATGTATTTTCATAATCAGGAGATTCCAGTTGATTAGATTTTTCAAAGTGCGTGAACCAATAATTGGAAATATTTTTCTGCATATAATAAATTCTGATTAGCTAAAGTAATTAAAAAATAAAATGCCGTATGTAACAAGACGGCTTTCACAAGCTTTCTTAAGTAATTAAAAAGTAGTTTAATATTCCGGGGACATGCCCAGATTATAAAAAACAAAACTCCACATATCAGCAGCTTCTTCAATAATTTTTGAAGTTGGTTTACCGGCTCCATGTCCGGCTTTGGTTTCTATTCTAATAAGGACAGGATTATCTCCTTTATACTTTTCCTGCAAGGTTGCAATGTATTTAAATGAATGTGCAGGAACCACCCTGTCATCGTGATCAGCAGTTGTTACAAGGGTTGCCGGATAATTCAATTCGCCATTAATATTGTGCAGCGGAGAATATTTATACAAATATTTAAACTGTTCAGCATCATCGCTTGAGCCGTACTCAACTGCCCAATAATAACCTATTGTAAATTTATGAAAGCGAAGCATATCCATTACTCCTACTTGCGGGATAGCAACTTTAAAGAGATCGGGTCTTTGATTTATAACTGCACCAATCAATAAACCGCCGTTTGAACCGCCCGCACAAGCAAGCTTTGATGGTTTAGTATATCCTTCTTTTATAAGATATTCTGCAGCAGAAATAAAATCATCGAAAACATTTTGTTTTTTATCAAGCATTCCGGCTTTATGCCATTGTTCGCCATACTCACCGCCGCCTCTGATATTAGGCATCGCATACACTCCTCCATTTTCCAAAAACATTAGTCTTGCCGCACTGAATGAAGGATTTAACGAAATATTGAATCCGCCGTAACTGTAAAGAAAAGCCGGATTATTTCCATCAAGCTTCAATCCTTTTTTGTAAACGATGAACATCGGAATTTTTGTGCCGTCTTTACTTTCATAAAAAACTTGCTTTGTTACATAATTATCAAAATCAAAATCCATATCTATTTTTAAATAAAGTTCAGAGCTGCCGCTGTTTACATCCAACTTATAAATTGCACCCGGATATGTAAAAGAAGTAAATGAATAAAACGCAGTATTGTCATCTCTTTTACCGCTAAGCCCAACTGAGCCTAATGCTGGCAGTTTTATTTCTGATTCAATTTTTCCATTAAGATCATAAACATAAATATGATGTGACGCATCCTGCATATAAGTTGTAAAAAGTTTTCCGCCAATAATCTGAACTCTCTGTAAAACATTTTTTGATTCAGGGATTACATCTTTCCAGTTTTCTCTGGCAGGACTCTTGGGGTCAATCAAAACCAATCTGTAGTTTGGGGCATTATAATCGGTTAGAACTAAAAGTTTGTCACCAAGGTTATCAACCACATTATAATTATTATTTAAATCATCAACTATGCTGATAAACTTTGAAGCAGGGACTGACAGATCTTTTACAAGAAAACCATTGTTGCTGGTTCCTTCCGAAAAAGATATAATTAAAAATCTTTCATCATCAGTAGTGCTTGCTGAAAAACCGCGATCCGGTTTTGCAGCATCTTCATATATTACAACATCCTCTGATTGCTTATCACCAATTTTATGAAAATAGACTTTTGAATACTGATTCTTTGTCGAAAGCTCTGAGCCGCTTGGTTCCGGATATCTGCTGTAAAAAAATCCGTCATCTTTCCAAGCCATACCGGAGAACTTAATCCATTTTAGATGATCGTCAAGTTTATTACCGGTTTCAACATCAATAACAAAATATTCGTTCCAGTCACTTCCTGCGGAGGCAGTTCCATAAGCAAATGTTTTTCCATCTTTTGAAAATGAAAGAGCGGCTAAAGATATTGTTCCTTCATCGGAAAGTTTGTTGGGATCAAAAAACAACTGTGCTTCACTATTCAGATTTTCCTTAACATACATTACACTTTGATTTTGCAATCCATCATTTTTGAAAAAATAATATTTACTTCCTGCACGAAAAGGAATTCCATACTTTGGATAATTATACAGTTTCTCAAATCGCTGTTTTAATTTATTACGAAAAGGAATCCTGGATAAGTACTCATCTGTAACTTTATTTTCTTCTTTTACCCATTCAGCTGTTTCAGGCGAATTATCATCTTCTAACCAGCGGTATGGATCATCCACTTTGGTTCCAAAGTAATCGTCAGTTACTTCAACTTTTTTTGTCTCTGGATATTTAAGCTTCTGCGAACAGCCAATAAATGCAGTTAAAATCAACATAACTCCGATAAAATTTTTCATTTAAAATCCTTGTAATTAAAATTTATCTAAGATTAGTTTCTTGTATTCGGGATGCTCATCCACATATTTTCTCACATACCAGCAGGTTGGAATAACTTTCAGGTTTTTTTCTTTTGCATATTCAAGAGCAGCTTTAACAACATCGGCGGCTAAACCTTTTCCGCGTAACTGTGGTGGAGTATATGTCGAGTATAGATCAATCGTCCCCTTGTCTTCTGCGTAAAGCTCATAAACTTCAAACCCATCAATATTAATCACAAAGCGGCTTCCTTTTTTATCATTAATTATTTTGTTCATAGAATATTTCTTTCTTTTAGATTCATTACTAAATCATTATAACCATTAAACTGTATTCCATCCCAGCCCAATTGTTTTGCTGCTTCAACATACTCCCAAATGTCATCAATAAAAATATGCTCTTCGGGTAGAAAACCGGATTCTTTTTCAACAGCCTGATAAATTTCTTTTTCGGGTTTTACATATCCAACTTCGTGAGAAAGAAAAAGCTTATCAAATAGTTTTAAAAACTCATAGTGCTGAAAACCGTATCTCTTATGAATTGAGTTGGTATTTGAAACAAGATATAATTTATACTTCTGTTTAAGCACTGACAGCAATGCAGCAACATCTTCATTTAAAGTAAATATATCAGACCAGTACTGGCAAAAAGTTTCACCATCAATTACATTATCAAGGTATTTAAGCATTTGATGAATAAATACTTCTTCAGGAATTTTTCCTCTTTCAAAATCTCTGTGAATATGATAATTGCTTTTATAAAGCTCTAAAAACCTTTCTCCAATTCCATCCTTGTGATTATTAACTTTCTTAACAAAAAGTTTGTAGTCAAATGATAAAATCACCTGTCCCAGATCAAAAACAACGGCAGAATACTTTTGGTTTGTCATTCAGTTATTACAAAAAGATCGTCGCTTAAACCTTTATTTATTTTTACACTGCTAACAGTTACATCAATTGTTTGTCCGGCAACTGATTGTGTAATTTTAAAAGGATATTTTATTCCATCAACTTCAGTATAGTTATCATAATTAACCGTCTGCTGAATCAAGCCCATCCTGGTTTGCATCTCTTTTTCTTCCTTAGCTTTCAGCCCTGTTTCGATATCATAATATTCAAACCATCTGATACCTGAAGGAAGTATGAATTTTATTTTGTTCAAGCTTACATCGCTAATTTTTTCTTCACCTTCGTAAGATATTTTTATCCCAAAACTTTCAGGATCAAGCAATATATTCAAAGTTGCTTCAATTTTTAGCTGCTCTAATTCTTTTCCTGTTATATCACTCTTTTGATCTGCAACTTTCATAACACCTTTTTCACCGTCAAAGACAATCAGCTGATCCATTCCTCCGGCTTTAACTTCCTGTCTCATTTTATTTGGGGCTTTTTGTTTTACTATCATTGTTATTGACTGACTCATTACAGAACCGCGCATAATAGTGGTTCTGTCATCAACCTTAGATAATGCTTCTCTCCCGCCAATAGCAGTCAGATATTTCTCAATCACATCTTTTGCTTTTTGTTTTGATACCTCCAGAGAATCCTGGGCATAGTTAGATGTTTGGCTAAGAGTAATTAAACCAAGTATAATGATTAGTGATAATTTTATTTTATTCATTGTGTTACCTTTGAAAGATTCTTATGAAATTTAACAATTAAAAATAATAATAAGATATTAATTTGTAACCGAAAATATCACCGTTAATCACCGGTTAAAACCATATATTTAATACACAGATATATTATAATCTATTAAAATATTTTTCGTTCTTTAATTTTATTATTCCTTATGATTAAATCTGTTTTTATAGCTCAAATAATCTCAATCATATTTTCAATTCTGGTTTTCCCACAACAAATTATAGTCAGTGGAAAAGTAACAGATAAGACAACTGCCCAGCCACTCAGCTTTGCCAATATCAGAATAAGTGAAACATTCACAGGAACAGCTGCAAATGTTGATGGAGAGTTTGAATTAAAATTATTGAAAAAAGTATCTTACAAAATCATTGCTTCACATATTGGCTATTATTCCGATACTCTGACAATCAATACTGATTCACAAATAAATAAACTGGATTTCAAATTAAGGCAGACAGAGGTTATTCTGCCCGAAATAGTCGTAAGCCCGGGTGTTAATCCCGCATTGGAAATTATCCGCAAGGCAATTGAGAAAAAAAATATTATAAAATCATTACTAAAAAACTCTGAGGTTGAGGCTTATACTAAGGGTATTATCAGAACTACTGAGAATATTACTTCGGGCAATAACAGTATCGGCGTTGGAATCGGGGGGAGTGATACAACTGATTTGATAATATCAGGAATATTGGAAAACCACAGCGTAAATTATTTTGAACAGCCTGACAAATATAAATCGATTGTATTAGCCAGAATGCAAAGTGCAAACATTCCGCCTTCTATAAACATTTTAACGGGCGGTAGATTGTTACAGAATTTTTATGAAAACGAACTGAATTTTTTAGGTAAGGATTTACCAAGTCCGATTTCAGATGATGCGTTAGAGTATTATTATTATCGTATAGAATCAACTTCATATAAAAACGCACTTAAGATTTACAATATTTTTATAGAACCCAATCTCCCCTCCGATCCGGGTTTTACAGGTAATATTTTTATTTCAGACAGTACTTATGATCTTTTAAAAGTTGATCTGTTCTTAAATCGTGCTGCAAACACCGGTGGTGTATTTGATACCGTTAATATCTTTCAGCAGTTTGATGAGTTTTCTGGAATTCAACTGCCCATTGATTATCGGTTATTTGTTAAAGCTAATCTGCTTGGACTTGTCAGGATTGGTTTCGAGTTAAACACGATTCTGTTTAATTATAAAATTAATCAACAACTGCCCGATGATATTTTTAACAAGGCAATTTTAACTGTTCTTCCTGATGCGGATGATAAAGATTCATCTTATTGGATTTCAACACCTACAATACCAAACACGCCTGAAGAACAGACTGCTTACGCTCGCATTGATAGCCTCGAAAAAGTTCCCTGGAGTTTTTGGGAAAATTTTTCGCCTTTAAGCACACAAATAAGTTTAAATAAAAATATCTCAGTTAGTGCACCGCTTTCACTTTATCATTTTTCAAGAGTTGAAGGACATGCACTTGATTTCGGAATCTTTGCAAACGATCTTCTCAATAAAAGACTTAACTCTCTTTTGAAATTCTCTTATGGTTTTTCAGATAAAAAGTTTAAACAAGATTTTACTGCTGGTTATTTATTAGGTGATTATCGCACATGGGAAATAAAACTAAATATATTCAATAAGTTAAAGGTTCTGTTTGAAGATTCAGATAATTACGGGGAGCTATTTTCAACTCTTGTTACATTAATTTCCAAAGATGAGTTCAGAGATTATTATTATTCCAAGGGCTTTGCATTTGAAGTCGAGGGAGAATTGTTTCCGGTATTAAAAGTCAGAACAGGATTCAGTAATAAAACCAATAACTCAGCCTTAGTAAATACAAATTTCTCATTCTTCAACAGAAATAAAGATTTTAGAAATAATCCTTTAATTTTTGTTTCTACAATAAATACTATAAACTTTGGTTTTGATATTGATTTCAGGGATTATATTGAAGACGGATACTTTAGACGCAGAACATCTTTAGGCAGATCTTTTGTTTTGCTTTCCGGAGATATCCATTATTCTGATAAAAATAAATTTGGCAGTGATCTGAATTTTAAAATGTATGAGTTCAAAGTCCAAGCGTTTATCAGAACACTTAAATCTGCCTCATTAAATCTGAACATTTACACAAGATATACTGATGGAACAACTGCATATCAGGACCTTTATTCGCTGCCTGGAAATATTGATGCAGTCTTTAACTCAGAAACTTTCAGAACGCTGAACCTTAATGAAATTGCCGGTGATAAAATCTTTACATTAAACCTGACTCATAATTTCAGAGATGAGCTTTTCAGGATGTTAAATTTTCCTGTGATTAAAAACTGGGAAATTATGTTGTCTTTAATTTTTAATATGGCTGTATCTGAATTAAACGAAAGCACAAAACAAATTTCACCGCATCCTATTAAAACATTTGAACATCCGTTTTATGAATTAGGATTTGGAATCGGACAGGGTATAATTCCATTTAAAATTGAGTTTATGTGGAAGTTAAATCATCTCGGCAGAAATAATTTCAGAGTAGGGCTTAACATGCCGATGCTTTAGCAATAAAATGAAGAGAGATCTTATAATATCCCCTTGTTAACATCAAAAAATTAAATTTTAAATATTTTTGCTGCTTCAGTATCGTCTAAACTGTCAGGAGTGCTTAAATCATCTCCGACATTAACTCTTTTAGCAATTGAATCCTGTCTGTTTTTCAGTATAGTCTGTTCAATCTTTAGCTTTTCTCTTATCTTCTGATATCTCTGCAAAACTCTCTGACTTTTAGCTATTTCTTCCTGAAGTTTCTTTTTCATATTTGCAAGCTTAATGATACTTCCGCGGTGTTCTTCGTGTTCAACTTTAATCATACTGATTGCTGACTGCAATTCGACCAATTCGTCCATTGATTCAGAAATTTTCTGATTCAATTCATCAGCTTTTTCTTCATATACTCTCACTTCTTTTTCAATCTTGCTTCGTTTTTCTTTTGCTTCAACAAATTTCTGATTCATGTTATTAATCAGTTCCTGAAGATTTTGTTCGACTGAAGTCCTCTTTTTTAAGATAAGTTCAGCTTCAAGTTTTACATCATCATTAGAATTCTTCTTTTCTACTATTTGCTCATCAAGCTTCAAAAGTTCATTCCTCAGTTCTTCTTTCTTTTCATTAAAGGCTTTAAGTATCTGTTCAAAGGCATCAATTTCAGCTTGTCTCATACTTAACAGTCTGTCACTTTCTTCAATTGCATTCATCTTTTCAAACAGAATGTGATCTTTCTCCTCGATATCCTTTTCTTTCTTCAAAACAATCTGATCTATAACAGATCTTTTTTTAGTAACTTCATTCATCTCTGCATTAAACTTCTGAAACATTTTAGTGAACCGGTTTTCAAGATCAATATTACCTTTCTCGATTTCTTCTCGTCTTTGCTCAAGTAAAGGAAGTATCTCTTTAATTTTTTCTTTCTCTTTATTCAATTTGTCATAAGATTCCTGCTCAAGCAAAGTTCTTCTGTGCAGATCATTTTTCATATCCTCCAGCCGGCGGGTTTCATTCATTAATTCTGAATGTCTCTTTTCATTTTCTGCAACTTCCAGATTAAGTTTTTCAAGTCTTTTTGCCTTAATGTTTAACGACTCTTCAACAGCATAAAGTTCTTTTTGTTTGAGTTCAATAGTTTCAAAAATTTTCTGCTGCCGTGCTGTGGTTTCATTGATCTCCTTTAACTTTTCAGCCAATTGGAATTCAAATCCCTGTGCTTCGTTTTCTTTTGCTGCAAAGTTATTTTCAATTTGATTAAGCCTGTCCACTTTTTCTTTAATCTGTTCAGCAAGCTCATCAACTTTTTGTCGTGCTGATTTTTCAGCCTTACTTAATTCATCAATAGTGCTTCTTAAATGTTCAGCATCAAAAGATTGTTTCTCTATTTGGCGTTCTAATTGTTCAACGGTTGCTCTTTTTAACGATTCAGTATTTTCAAGTTCAATTATTCTCTCTGAAACCCCTGCAGTTTTTTCATCAATTTCGGCAATAAGTTCTTCAAGTTTAATTTTTTTCTGAATATTCTCTTCAGTTAACTTCAGTACTTCTTCACGCAGAAGATTTGATTTTTCCTCTTCGGTCTTTAAAGTTTCCGCAAAACTCCTAAGCTTATTTGAATACTCAAACTCCTGTTTCTCAAGTTCCAAAAGTCTTATTTCTTTTTCTTCGATTTCCTGTTTGCTAAGCTCAAGTTTGTTAGAAATATTTTCCAGTACTGTTCGTTTGGTGCTCTCCTGCGATGAAAGTGTGTCAAATTCTTCTTTCAACAAACTATATTTCTGCTCATGAGTTTTTATGTCACTAATCAACTGATCTAATTTTTCTGATGATTCACTTTCCTTCAAATCAAGTTCAGCCAGCTTCTGCTGTTTTGCTTCTAACTGCTGTTCTTCATTTCGAATCTGATTTAGAATTTCGACCAGTGTTGTTTTTTTGGAATCTATTTCATTGGTAATTCTATTTAATTCTGATTGTGCCGGCAGCATTTTTTCTGTTAATGATTCCTGAGTCTCTTTAAGCTGATTTAACAAATCATTTAACTCATCTCTTTTATCATCAACTTCTTCTGCAACAACTGCAAGATTGTCTTTTAATTTATCAACCTGATTTTCTTTTTCATAGATTTCGATATTTAATTCTTCTATTCTGTCTTTTTTATCTTGTTCTTCCAATAATAACTGCTGTGATTCACCTGATTTCTGTTTTATTATCTCTTCGTTGTTTGCTATTTGACTGGTTAGTTCAATAAGCAGGGAATTTTTTTCCTCAATCTGGCTATTAAGAAATAAAAGCTCTTTCCTAAGATCGTCTGCCTTAGTTTCCTGTGCACTTAGTTCGCTTGCAAGTGTTGAAATCTTATCAATCTTTTCCTGCTCCATCAGTTCAATTTCTCTGAATCTGATTCGTTTCTGATCAAGCTGCATTTCATTTAAATTAATCTGATCATCAAGAAGGACTAATCTCTCTGATTTATCTGTTTCATCTTTAGTTAATCGCTCAATTTCTTCTTTAATTATTTGCAGGCGGAGTTCTTGTTCTTTTGCCTCACGCGAAATCTCTTCAATCCAGTGAAGTCTTTCTTTTCCGATTCTATCAAGATCATCCAGATTTTGTTTTTTCTCATCGGAAACATCTTCTTTAGATTTTATATGACCGAATACTCTGCCGAGCAATGAATTTTTCTTCTTTTCCTCTTCTTCTAAAGCCTGAACTCTTGATTGCAGAACATCAACTTTTTGTTTTTGCTCATCAGCTTCTCTAACTAATTCTCTTATTTCTTTTCTCTTAGAATCTTCTTCTTCATATAAGCCGTTTATTTTTTCACCAAGAAAATCAGCTTGCTTTTGTTTTTCTTCAAGCTCTTCGTTCAGTTCTTTAATAATATCCTTAGATGAATTTTCTTTTTCTTTAAGATCAAATAATCTTTTATTAAGCTCTGTTATTTCAGTTTGTTTGTTCTGTATATCATCTAATATTTTTTTCTGTTCCTGGGCTAAGTCTATGATCTTATCTTCAACTTCATTTGCTTCCCTGTAAGATTGCCTTAATTTCTCGTTATTCAGTGATTCAAGTTCTTTTTTCTTTTCCTTGATCTTCCAGCTTAGTTCATCTTCCAGTGAGCTTAGTTCATCAATTCTTTCTTCGGCTGTAAAAATTTTATCGCGTAAATCTTCATACTCAAAGCTTAAGCTTTCTAACTGTTTGCTTTTATGGTTAAATTCTTCAGACTCTGATTCAATGTCAAGATTTTTCAGAATATCATCATTACTAATTTGATTTTTAATTTTGTCTATTCGGGAGGAATACTCAAGCAGTGTGTTCTGTTCTTCGAGTTTAAGATTTTTTAAGTTCAGGATTTCCTTGTTCAAGGTTTCAATATCAACTTTGATTTGCTTTTTCTGTTCGCGCAAAGATTCTATCTCACCTGAAAGATTAAGTTTTCTTTCATTCAAATCAGCAACTTCAACACGCATTTTTTTCAATACATCGTTAAGCTGTCTGACATTATCTTCTCTTTCAGAAATGTTATTTAATCTGATAAGAAGTTCTTCTTTTTCTTTTTCTAATTCTTTACGTCGTTTATTCTCAAATATACCCATGACGGCTCCTGTTAAGTATGCCTATATTATCGAAAATCCAAATAAATATATAATGTTTGAAAATGAAATTACTTATTGTGCAGATAAATTTCAATTTAACAAATTTTTACACTCAGTAAATATTACTGCCATTTTTTGACCCCAGCTAAGGCTAAAGATTACCATTACGATAGAGTTTACGAAAATTAATTTTTTGTATCTGCCTTTCAATGATCAAGTCAGCTAATTTATCAGGGATTGCTTCATTGTTATTTGATGAAAACAATTCTGATAATTTCTCCTCACTAATATCTATTCTATACAATGTGTTTATCAAAAGGTTGTAATTATTCTCTAAAAGATTCTTCATTATTTTGATTAGATATTCCCGGAATTCTTCAAGTCTTTTAAAATCGCTATCTGGGATGAGTGATGAATAATCATTAATTACAAAATCTTTGGATACAAATTTTTGTAGCGAGCTGATATCTTCACTGTTTAGTTCATTATTCATTAACTTTTTTGCAATTTATTTTAACTAATAACTTATAACATGCGTAAGTAAAAAAGACTGCAGAAAAAACATCTATTGTATAATGCACGTGCTGCAGTAAAACAAATACTGCTACTAATATCGTACTGATTAAAAAAAACAACCTGTTTTTTTTACTTTCCGAAACAAGATATAAAATAAACAACGTTGCTGTATGACCGGAGAAGAATAAATCTTTTGTTAATGTTTGTCCTGAGCCAAAGAATTCTACAAAAGGATCTTTTAACAATATCATTTTCTCGGGCGGGTCTAATGGCAGCAAATACATTGCAATTATTCTTACGAAAACCATTAGTGAGTAAAGCTGAAGCGCAAACAATAATTTTATTGGATTATTTATTAATGATACTATTGCAATTATCAATGCAAAATAGATCAAACCGAAAGTAAACCAGGTTAAGTTTATCGGATTAAATAATTCAAGAACAGGATCATTAAAAACTACACCTTGTCTAAGTTCAACATAGTTAATGTACCAAGCCAAAACAGCTAAAATCCCGGTCAACAAAACTAAACTTATAATAAATTCAATTTTATTCCTTTTATCAGATAAGAAATCCTTCCAGTTCATGCGCCCCATAAAAATTAATTATTAAAATTTTATATGACCTAAAAAATACGGAAGCATGCTTCTCCATGTTGGCCAATCATGCGGTTGATCAAATCCCCATAGATCCAGCCAGTGTTTAACTCTTCGTGCATTTAAAATATCAGAAAGCTGTCTTGATGCGTTTGGATCTTCGTAGTTTCCCTGACCAGTTGCAATAATAATTCTGCCTTTTCTCATATGGTTGAACATGTTCTCATCATTCCATCTTGGTAAATAATCTACTGGTGAGTTAAAATATACATTATCATCATAATAACCTTTTGAGTATCCCTTCAAATCATAGCTGCCGCTCATTGCAATTGTGCCTGAAAAAATATCCGGTCTTCGGAAAAAATTATTTGCTGCATGCAGCGCACCAAGTGAAGCGCCGGTTGTTACAATAGGAACTAATCCTTTGCAATGATTATGAATAAAAGGAACAACTTCTTCTACAACATATCGATTATATTGCTGATGTCGGATAGCTTTATGAGCTGGATGCATATTATTATTAAGCCAGCTTTCATTATTAATACTATTAATTGAAAAAGCTTTTACTTTTCCATCATGCAGATATCCGCCTATAGTATCAATTAGTTTAAATCTTTCATATTCAAGATAATCTGCTGCTGCAGTCGGAAACATTAGTAATGCAAAACCATAATGACCGTAAACAACAATTTCCATTTCTTTATTTAAATTTGGGCTGTACCAACGGTGTATTTCCCGGCTCATTTATTCTCCTAATTGAATGAATTGATATATGGGAAAGTAAGTAAATGACTTAAATTTTTAAAATAAATAATTCCTGATTTTAATAGCTATTTAGACTTAATAATTTAACTTTAACAATGTTTTTCCTAAAAATATTATCCTTAAAAAAATTTAACCACACAAAATTTTTGAAATTTAAAAATATTTCATTTGCATTTTATTAACATCATATTATCTTTGTAATAGATTTGAAATTGTACTTGGTAATGAGTTCTCCCCCAAACTTATTATCAGTACTCCCCCGATGTGTCACCCCAACATCGGGGACTTTTTTTTTAAACCCAATTTGAATTATTAATTAAATACAACCAGCAATAATTCTTCATTAAAAAAGAACTTACTCTCCAATCTTACAATAATATCCTAAATTAATCTTTCAATTTTCCCTCAGGTGCTTTTCATTTTCGAATACAAAATAAAAAAGCCCACAGTTTTTTGCGGGCTTCGGGAGGCAAATGAGACTTGTTTTATTATCAGTCTCGTATAGTTTATAAATCACTAAATGATTCACTGAAATAATTTAACTCATCTTCAAAATTTTTTATTTCAAGATAACTCTCACAATCAGGTTCTGAAAGGAACGGAAGAACCGGCAGTTTTTTCAATAAGTTTTCAAGTTCTTTCATTTTTTCCTTAAACTTTTCTGAATCAAAATACATATCGAGTTCTTTTTCATTAAATTTTTTCATCTGTTCTTCAAATTTTTTCATATCCTCTTTAAACTTTCCCTTGTCAAAATCATGCTTGAAGTTAAAGAACTTATCCTTGTTAAAATTTTCTCTTAACTTTTCAATATCTTCTTTAAGCTTATCTGAATCAAAATTAAGCTTAGGAATGATACCAACCAGATAATCACGCTCACAGGTTAATTTATTAAGGTTTTTAAAAATCATCTTTTTGTACTGATCAATTTCTTCGGACGGAATTTTAACTCCATCTTTAAATAAAGCAGATATTTCATCATCATTAAAATCTACTCTCCAGTGTGCTCCGTTTTCTTTAAAGGAAAAAGATTTATCTGGTATTAAATTATCTGAATTGGCTTGTTCATCCTGCGGATATACTGAACTGCACGCAAATAATGTAGCTGCTAGTAGTAGAGAAGTTAAGACATTAATTTGTCTTAGATAACCCTCTCCCGAAAAAGAAATCCTAACTAACCTTTTCATACTAACCTCACTTTTAATTTTAACTATTGATTAAGACAGAGGAGGCTTTATAAAAGTTTCCTTATTGCTGGAATAATTCAGGAGTGGAAAAATTATCTGATTTGTGGACTATATTTACTTTGAGCGAATTACTTCCGTAGTCCATATTTCTTAATATGTTTATAAGCAAGATAACCGGCAGCACCGGTTTGGATCATTCCTAAAGCATATCTGAACAGATTAAACTTTGAATCCCTTTGATATTTTTGTTCTAAGGGTCCCAAAAAATATGGTGAGAAATCCTGAGAAAAATTTTCATATTTTGAAACAAGCACTGAGGTTTTCAACCAGACTGTGTTTGGATCATTATCCAATGATATCTGATTTTTATAATCGTAGAATTTATGATAAAGCTCAAACTCATCAAAGTTAACAAGTATCTGCTCTATATTTTTTACACTTGATTTTATTTTGGAAGAATCATTTTCAGAATTGATTGAATGCTCTTTGATTGTTTGGGAAAGTAAGACTAAACTAAAGGAAAAAAAGAAGATCAATATTTGAAATATCGCTTTCACGAAATAAAAATAATAAAAGGTAAATGCGTTGTCAAATCATTACTCTGCAGCTGCCCCGACTGGATTACGCCTTGAAAAATCTATCGAGTGAGTTATCAAATCCACAACTGTTTTTATTGTTGTAAATAAAACAACAATTACAATGTTTGTATTGGCTGAAAATGCCTGACCAATTGATCCGATAAAGCCCCCGAAAATTATAGTTAAGTGCATCGGGATTATCCTTGCATAAGGAGCAGACATTAGTTTTCCGAGATTAGGTTTCTCATCCGGTTCTTCTTTTCTGGATTTAATGAACTCAATTAAATAGTTTATAAAAAATATTCCGGCAGAAATTAATATAAATATGTAACTGTTACTGCTTACAGAAAAAACACTTAAGGCAGAAAAACTGGCAAGAAAAACTGCATATACAAAATGAAAGAGTCCATAATGGAAAAAGAAAAAAATTGCACTTGATATAGCAGCAGCTCTTATTGGAACAGGCTGTTTATTCCCAATTTTAAATCCCTCAGTAGAAAAATCTTTAAGGGTTATCATTTTTGTAAATGTAAATACTCCGATGATAACACTCTGAAACCAGTAAATCCACAACACTTCAATTGCTGAGATTTCATCAACAATAGCGAAGAAAATTACAAGGATGTTAGAAAAAATTAATGTTAAAGTGGAAGTCTTTTTAAAATCAACCTGCGACCAAAACTGAGAAAATCCTAAACCAGATTTTTTTCTGTTCATTTAGTTTATTTATTCGTTGCCCAATTACGAATAGTATTTTTTTCTTCCGGTGTCAGCTTTGCTTCGCTATGACCAACTCGATATAACCATGGCGGCATTTCTTCGTCTTTAATCTCTTCCCAGATTTCTTCCATTTTTTTCTGAGCTTTTTTAGAATCATATAAACCCCACTCAGAAAAATTAAGATGCTTTCTTCCATCTTTTACATGTTTAGCTAAAAGAAAAGATACCGGTGCAACTTTAGTGTACCAAACCCAGTTTGTTTCATTTGAATGACAATCATAACAAGCTTTTTTAAAAATGGTTTTAACTTCAGTAGGAGCATAAATCTCAGATTGAACAGGGGGATTTGTTTGTTCAACCGAGATAAACTGAATACCGACTAATACTACAATCAGAAATGCTATGAGTTTTTTCATATTCGATCTTCCACTATTTTGATATTAATATTTTTTATGATCCCTAAGAAATTTTTTTTCACCCTTTTTCTTGCCAAATTTTTTTCGATAAGCATCGGCAATATTACAATCCTTACAAAAATTTCCACAGCATTTTTTCCATTCTTTTTCAGTAAAATCTTTCCTAAGCCCGGACATTAATAAAACTTTAACTATTCAGAATCTTTCTTGCTAAAAAAATAATATTTTCTTTTGTAAATCCATATTGCTTAAATAAAACACTATCGGGTGCAGAAGCCCCAAATTTCTCAATACTTAAACTATCCCCATAATCTCCAACATATTTTTCCCATCCCTGTGATACTCCCATTTCAACTGAAAGCCTTGCTTTAACATCTTTTGGTAGAACTGAATTTTTATACTCCTCAGCTTGATTTTCAAAAACTTCCCAGCTTACAAAGTTCACAACCCTCGTTTTTATTCCCTCTGTCTGAAGCGCTTCTGCAGCCTCAATACATAGCGAAACTTCGGAACCTGAAGCCAACAAAATCAAATCAGGTTTACCATTGGAATCTTTAATTATATATGCACCGTTTTTTACTCCTTCACAAAGAGCATATTTTTTCCTGTTTATTACTGGTAACTTTTGTCTGGTTAGGATCAATGCTACAGGTCCGCCAGTGTGATTCAATGCGTACTTCCAGACTTCAATTGTTTCATTTGCATCTGCAGGGCGTAGCACAACTAAGTTGGGCATTGCACGCAAAGATGCCAGTTGTTCAATTGGCTGATGTGTTGGTCCGTCTTCGCCAAGACCAATACTATCGTGAGTAAAGATATAAATTACTTTTTGTTTCATCAGTGCAGCAAGCCGAATGGCGGGACGCATATAATCTGAAAAAATTAAAAATGTAGCACCAAATGGAATTAATCCGCCATAAATCGCCATACCGTTTATTATAGCTCCCATTGTGTGTTCACGAATTCCAAAATGAATATTTCTTCCAATTCTGTTTTCTGCAGAAAATGATTTAGAAGATTTTATCTCTGTCATATTTGATTCATTCAGATCTGCTGATCCGCCGATAAGAGTTGGAATATCAACAGCTGCTGCATTAAGAATTTTGCCTGATGCTACTCTTGTTGCAATTTTTTCATCAAAGTTATCATACCTGGGAAGATGATTAAGCCATTCAGAATTGAAATTAGAATTCATCACTGATTCAAACAGAGTAAAATCTCTGGGATATTTTGTTTTGTATTCATTAATTTTCTCATTCCACATATCCTCTGCTTCTTTTCCACACACAATAATTTCTCTAAAATGTTCGTAAACTTTATCGGGGACATAAAATGTCTTATCTTCAGGCATTCCGAGATTGCGTTTGGTCAACTTTACTTCTTCTTCGCCTAGAGGTGCGCCGTGTGATGATGATTTATCCTGCTTGTTCGGACTTCCATATCCGATGTGTGTTTTTGTGATTATCAAAGTTGGTTTATCGTAACTTGAACGGACCATTTTAATAATTCGTTCAACCAGGGCTATATCATTAACATCATTAATAGAAAGCACCTGCCAGCCGTAAGATTCAAATCTTTTTGCAACATCATCTGAATAACAAATATCTGTTTTGCCGTCTATAGTTATTTTATTATCATCATAAAAGAAAACAAGTTTTCTTAATTTCAAGTGCCCGGCAAGTGAAGCAGCTTCGTGTGAAATTCCCTCCATCAGATCTCCATCGCTGCAAATTCCCCAGATACCATGATCAATTAGCTTAATATCATCTTTATTAAAAAGAGCAGCAAGATAATCTCGCGCTATTGCCATTCCAATTGCAGTTGCAAACCCCTGACCCAATGGACCTGTTGTAGTTTCAATTCCCAGAGAACGATCAATTTCAGGGTGTCCCGGAGTTTTGCTTTCCCATTGTCTAAAGTTTTTAATATCATCTATTGATATATCGTAACCGGCTAAATGCAGAACAGAATATAAAAGCATACTTCCGTGTCCGGCAGATAGAACAAATCTGTCTCTATTAATCCATTTAGGATTTAAAGGATTATGTTTCATTGCTTTATAATATAGTGCGTAGGCAATTGGTGCCATTCCCATTGGCATTCCCGGATGTCCTGAGTTTGCTTTTTGTATTGCATCAATTGAAAGTGTGCGGATAGTGTTGATTGTAAGTTGTTCTATATTTGCTGATGAATCTGACATAAAATTATTTCCGGTTAAATTTTAAATTGAATTAGCTAAGATAAAAAAATTTTTGCTTCGTAATAACTTTTTAGCTTTGTGGATTTACTGTTTTACTTATTTCATTATTTCTATCAAAATTCTTTTTGTTCGTCTATGACTATGTTTTGGGGGCTTTATTATTGTAGTTCTGCCCGAAATGAATTTTTTGCAGTGATAATTTTACCTGTTTAATATTAAAAATTTGTTTAGCTTTATGCAGTTGATTTTACCCGCCAAAGTTTTAATTAAATAAAAAGAAAATATTTCAATAACAATTGCATTTTATACAATAAAATAACGCAGTGAACTATTAAATCAGAAATAATGATATTGTTCGGAGGAAATATGAACATAGTAAAAAAATATTTATCAGTTTTTAAGATAATTCTGATCTCCCTTACTTTTTTGGGATCAGCATTTTCTCAATCATTAAATAATAGTCTTAATAAATTCGCTATCGTATTGGATACTGACACTCTTTTTTATGTTCAGGCAAGTCTTGGTGTTTTTAGTCCTGAAAAGCGGGCAGATGAAATTAATTCGAAGATCAAAACCATTGCATCAAATGACACAATTGATTACGATTCAATAAAAATTGTGCAGCAAACAGATTTTGTTCTGCTTCAGCTTTTTGATGAGGTTTTATTTGTAGTGACCAAAGATGATGCTGCCGTTGCTGATACTACTGAAATATCACTTGCTGAAAGCTACAGAAGCACTCTTGTAAAAAAGTTAAATGAAAGAAGGTTGATTTACAGTCAGAACAGTATGATTAAAAACGGAGTATATACTCTTGTTTATTTAATTTTATTAATTGTTTTCTTCTGGCTGACAACTAAAGTATTTCCCCGATTATACAAGAAAATTGAACAGCTTGATGAATCAAAAATCAAAACAGTAACTCTTAAAGATAAGGCAATTATTCAGTCATCAACTATTGTTACAATCATTATCTTACTTTTACGGGGACTAAGATTTGTCTTAATATTATTTGCCATTTATTTATTCATAACACAAACACTACTACTATGGCCTTATACCCGTCAATGGGATCTTCAGCCGATTATTAAAAGTTTGGCATTACTGATTTTTTACTCCGCACTTTTCTTTACATTATTTAGGAGTGTCAACTCTCTTCTCAGTTTGCTAAATGATAAATATGAAAGCTGGAAGGGAACAAAAATACAATCTGTAAAAATCAAATCGGTTGAATTATTGTCTGCTGACAGAACAGTTGAGTTTTTAATTTTAATTAATAAAGTGCTCAGGTTTACAATTCAGATTATTCTTCTATACCTGTATATAACAATTATTTTTAGTCTGTTTAAGTTTACCGCAACGTGGGCTGATAAACTTTTCGGATATATCTTAACTCCATTAATCTCTGTACTAAATTCATTTGTAAAATTTTTACCGAATCTGTTTTTTATAATAGTACTCATCTTTGTATTCAGGTACATAATAAAGTTTATAAAATTTATATTTACAGAAATTCATAGTGGAAAAATAGAATTCCCCTCCTTCCCCCGTGAATGGGCAATACCAACATTTAAGATAGTACGGTTTTTAATTATAATTCTTGCCGTAATAGTAATATTTCCATATCTCCCCGGTTCAGATTCACCATTCTTTCAGGGTATTTCTATCTTCGTTGGAATATTGTTTTCTTTAGGTTCAACATCTGCAGTTTCCAATGTTGTTGCTGGAGTATTACTAACTTATATGAGGCCCTTCAAGCTGGGAGAAAAGGTTAAGATATCTGACGCAATGGGTGAGATTGTTGATAAAACACTTTTGGTAACAAGAATAAGAACAAATAAAAATGTTGATATTACAATTCCAAATGCGATGGTGCTTAGCAGCCATATTATTAATTTTAGCTCATCTGCTGAAGACAAAGGACTGATATTACATACTACTGTAACAATCGGATATGATGTTCCATGGAGAAAAGTACATGAGCTGCTGATTTCCGCTGCCAGCGAAACTAATCTTATATTAAAAGAGCCGAAACCTTTTGTTGAACAAACCGGACTTGATGATTTCTCTGTTGCATATGAGATTAATGCATATACACATGCTTCCGGTTCTATGGGTGGAATTTATTCTGAGCTTCATTCAAAAATACAAGATAAATTTAATGAGGCAGGAGTTGAAATTATGTCCCCTAACTATAGTGCTGTACGGGATGGTAATCAAACTACAATTCCACAAGAATATTTATCCAAAGAGTATCAGGCTCCTCCGTTTAAATTTCTTGGAATCAATCTCTTTGGTAAGCAAAAGGGAAATGATTCATAATGACTGAATATGTTTTTATAGCTTTTGTTAAATGAAGCTGAATAGAATAATTTGTTGTTTAATAATTTATTGCTGTTTTAATCAGCAAAATTTAATGAATAATTAAAGTTTGCATTATCCTATGCTTCGGATAATTTTATTGCAGAGATTTCATTTGTTTATTTAATAGCATCAGGAGTAGCTAATGTATCGGACATTTAAATATTTCTCATTAATTCTGTTTATCGTTGTATTAGTAATTCCGGTCAGACAGATTACAAAAGCACAGGAGAAACAACTCTCTTTTAATCAGGTGTATATGTTCGGCGAGCCGCGGATATTAAAGCAGCTACCGCGTTTACAGGGCTGGTTGGATGGTGAGCATTATCTTTTTCAAAAGCAGGACGCTTCAACAAATGCAATTATAAAAGCTAATGCTAAAACCGGAGTTGAAGCTATAGTATTGGATTTCAATGCTATCAATTCAAATCTTGATGAAGCAGAATTTTCTGCTGATGAAAATATCGCCATAACAAAAGATTACAATGGTTTACTTTTTTACAGCAGCAATGATTTGTTTTTCTATTCCATCCCGCAAAAAAAATTGACACAATTAACAAACGATAAAGACGAAGAGGTTAATCCGGTGCTTTCTCCAGATGGAAAGAAAGCTGCCTATACAAAAAATAAAGACCTTTATGTTGTTAATGTTGAAACAGGTGTAGAGACACGATTAACTAACGATGCCAGCGATGTTGTTTATAACGGATATGCTTCCTGGGTTTATATGGAAGAAATAATCGGGCGTTCATTAAACTATCGCGCGTTCTGGTGGTCGCCAAACAGTGAGATGATTGCCTTTTTAAGATTTGATGATTCACCCGTTCCTGAATTTCCGCTTTATAAAGCTGATGGTGTACATGGTGAACTTGAATGGGAACATTATCCGAAACCGGGAGATCCGAACCCGCTTGTTAAAATGGGAATCGCACACATAAGCACAAATAAAGTTGTTTGGATAGAAGAAGACGAAGCTGCTGATCAATACACGGCATGGCCTTTCTGGACTCCCGACAGCAAAGAATTATTTTATCAAGTATTAAGCCGCGGACAGGATAATCTGCAGATTTTATCTGCAAATCCTTCAACCGGAAAAAACAGACTTGTTTATGAAGAAAAATCTAAAACCTGGGTTGACTTTTTTGAAGACATACATATTTTAAAAAACAATACCGGCTTTATCTTACGTTCTCAAGCTGACGGAAACGATCATCTTTATCTTTTCGATATGAATGGAAAGTTGAAAAAGCAATTGACTAAAGGTGAGTGGAATGTCGGAAATATCATATTAGTCGATGAAGAAAACTCGCGGGTTTACTTTGACGGAAACAAGGATAATATGGTGGATAACCAGCTTTATGTTGTTGGATTTGATGGCGGAAAAATTACTGCACTCACAAAGATTTCAGGAACACACAAAACTTCAGTATCGCCAAATGGAAAATATTTTTACGACACTCATTCTGATATAAATACTCCCGGCAAACTGGATATTTACGATAATAATGGAGAACTTATTAGAAATCTTGGTAACAGCAAAGCAAAAGAATTTGACGAATACAAGCTTGGAAAAGCCGAACTGTTCTACATACAAACCGATGATGGAATTAATTTACCCGCAATGTGGGTACTTCCGCCAAATTTTAATCCAAACAAAAAATATCCGGTATTGTTTGCAGTTTATGGTGCGCCCGGTTTTGTTGGAGTCAGAAATTCTTTTTCCGGTTATCTTGACAGATATTTTCTTTCTCAGAGCGACATAATTTATTTTGAAGTTGATTATCGGGGTTCAGGATATTTTGGCGGTAAAGGAAAGGATTTTGCTCATCGCAATCTTGGCAAATGGGAAATTAATGACTACTCAGAAGCAGTTAAATGGCTAAGAACTAAACCGTTTGTTGATTCAACTAAAATTGGTATTACCGGAGGAAGCTACGGCGGGTATGTTACTTGTATGGCTTTAACCGCTGGAGCAGATTACTTTACACACGGAGTTGCTGAATACTCGGTTACTGATTGGCGTCTTTATGATAATGTCTATACAGAAAGATATATGGATACTCCGGAAGAAAACCCCGAAGGATATAAAAATGGTTCGGCATTAACTTATGCAAATAAATATAAGGGCTTGTTAAGGATTAGTCACGGTACGCTTGATGATAATGTCCATATGCAGAATACTATTCAGCTTGCTGATAAGCTTACAAATATGAATAAACATTTTGAGCTAATGCTCTATCCAAATGAGAGACACGGAGTCAGATTCCCTAAATGGGTTCACGCACAAACAGAATATGTAAGGTTCTGGTACAAGAATTTTCTTGGAAAAGATTTTGTGAATGAGTGAAAAGAAATAGAACGCGGATGACACGGATTAAACAGATTAACACAGATTAGTGCGAATCATTTCGATCTGTGTCATCAGCTTGCTATTTGCATTATTAAACTGTTCTAATAACTCTTCTGAAATGGAACCCGTAAACTGCAAGTGTCATTGCTGTTGGAAACTTACGCGGATACTTCCACAAGCTGACAAAGAAAAGTTTCCAGAAATATTTTTTCCCTTTCTCAATAATTCCAAGAAGCCATAACAATCTTACGAAAGCTTTTAGCTGTTCGAGATTTATAATCTTCGGAGTCCATTCTGGTACATTATATTCTTTTAAAAATATTTTTAAGCGATTATAATATTCCTCCTGAGAATAAATTGTGTTCAACAATCTACTGTAACCCTGAATAAGATTTTTATAATTCATCTTAGGAATAAAATTTATACTTGCATCCATATTGTTGCCGCTAAACATATCGAGTAATCTTCCCTCATCTCTCATTCTGTTGTAAAGTTTGGTTCCTGTTGGTGCGTTCAGCAATCCAACCATTGCATTTGGTATTCCGCTCCTTTGTATAAAATCAATCTGATCATCAAAAATATTTTCAGTATCGTTATCAAAACCAACTATAAAGCCGCCTGATACAAGCATTCCGTTTTTTTGTAAGCGATTAACCGATTGTATAAGATCGCGCTTAAGGTTTTGTTTCTTACCGCACTCGTTCAGGCTTTCGTTATTTGGTGTTTCAATTCCAACGAAGATGCTGTTAAATCCAGCCTCCACCATCAACTTCATTAGCTGTTCGTCGTCAGCAAGATTTATTGAAACTTCAGTTATAAAAAAGAAAGGATATTTTTTTTCTTTTGACCACTTGATTAAAGCCGGCAAAGTATCTTCTTTAAGTTTTCTTTTGTTCCCGATAAAATTATCATCAACAACAGAAACTCCGCCTCGCCAGCCTAACTCGTATAAACGATTCAGTTCGGTAATAAATTGATCAGTGGATTTAGCCCGGGGTCTTCTTCCATTTAGCATAGTTATGCTGCAAAATTCACAGTCATACGGACAGCCGCGGGAATACTGCAAACTCATTGATGCATATTTTTTCATATCAAGCAACTCCCACATTGGAACCGGTGCTAACGAAATATCAGGGAATTCATCAGTTTGGTAAATGTGTTTTGGACTTCCGTTTTTCAAATCCGCTAAGAATAACGGCAGTGTAATTTCAGCTTCGTTAAGAATAAAATGATCAACACCAAGAAGCTCGTTATACTGCGTTGTACAGAGCGGACCACCGGCAGCAACTTTTACTCCCAGCTTATTACATCTTCTGATAATATCTCTGAACGATTTCAGATGAACATTCATTGCGCTGATAAAAACATAATCTGCCCACGAAATATTTTTATCTGTAAGTTTTGAAACATTAAGATCGATCAATTTTTTATCCCATTCTTCAGGAAGCATTGAAGCAATTGTTATTAAACCAAGCGGTGGTTCAGCAGATTTTTTTGATACAAACTTTAATGCTTCCTTAAAGCTCCAGAATGTTGAAGGAGTTTCAGGGTAAACAAGCAGCACTTTCATCACAATTCTCCGTAAAAATTATATATCAAAACTGCAGAAAAAACCGATACATATTTGTAAAAGAATTGTAAAACCCTTTTGTCAATATTTGATGTTCATCCGAATAAAAATGATATTTGATTATTGCGTTAAGGAATTTAGAATATCTTTTATGATTCGCAGAAAACATTACTTTGTTAACAATCTTGTAATATTTGTTTTAGCACAGCTTGTTTGGCTTGCACTTCTTGGCTTGTGGATTTACTGGTATGTTTCAAACTATCTGATTTTTGAACAGGTTGGTGAAACTGTTTCACCACAAATAAATATTGATACCCCAAGCGTTTTTCCTTTTGTAGGCGGAATAGTGCTGCTTGTGGGATTATCGTTCAGTCTTGTTTTAATTTTTCGTCACCTTAATGTTCAGATAAGGTTAAGACGTTTGTATGATAACTTTATCGATAACGTAACACACGAATTAAAGTCGCCGTTATCATCAATTCAACTCTATCTTGAAACATTAGTTTCCAGAGATGTTCCCCAAGAAAAGAGAAAAGAGTTTTATGAGTTGATGATGAAAGATACAGCACGACTGCAAAATCTTATTAACTCAATCCTTGAGATTTCTAAAATTGAAAGCAAAAAAAAGAGAAGTTCATTTGCCTTACATCAGGCAAACGAGTTTCTGCCAAAACTGATCGAAGATTCAGCAGCACAGTTCAGATTAAACCGGAATGATCTTAAACTTGAAACGACCGGCAGCTGCGAAATTGAAGTTGACGCCGGCTCTTTTAAAATAGTTTTTGATAATCTGATTGATAATGCGATTAAGTATTCAACCGGCAGCTTAAAGTTAGAGATAAAAATAATTTGTAATCAGAAAAAACTTGAGATAACCTTTAAGGATAACGGAATCGGTCTGCCATCAAATGAACAAAAGAAAATCTTTCAAAAGTTCTACAGAATTTATGATAAGGATATCCCTAATGTAAAAGGAACAGGTCTCGGACTTTACTGGGTTAAGGAGATTATAAAAAATCATAAAGGAAAAATAACCGCGCATAGTGAGGGTAAAGCAAAAGGAACAACTATTAACATTGTTTTACCAGTTCGAAAAAGCAAGGTAACTGAGATTGAAAGGGAAAAAGGGAAACTACAATGAGCGCAAAAATATTATTGGTTGAAGACGAAGAAAACCTCGCAATGGGACTTGAATATAACCTTAAGGAAGAAGGATATAAAGTAGATTGGGCAAAGGATGGTAAAGAGGCAATAAATTTTTTTGCTGAAAATAATTATGATCTCATACTTCTTGATATAATGCTTCCATACTTAAATGGTTTTGAAGTTGCCGGATTCATTAGAAAGGAAAATCCGCAAATGCCGATTTTAATGCTTACTGCACGTACCGGTGTTGATGATAAAGTAAAGGGATTAGAAATTGGAGCTGATGATTATATTACAAAACCTTTTCATCTTAAGGAATTGCTGCTTCGCATAAAGGGGATGCTAAAACGAAAAAGCTGGTATAGCTCTGTTGTAAAACACGAGCCGATTTATAAGTTTGGCGGTAACGAAATAAATTTTGAAAATTTTAAATGCAGAAAAGGCAAAACAGAATTCCAGCTTACCTCGTATGAAGCAATGATAATGAAATATCTTATATTAAATAAAAATAAGATCGTTACCCGGAAAGAGCTTTTGGAAAATGTCTGGAACACCGCACCCGATGTTGAAACAAGAACTATTGATAATTTTATGGTACGTTTAAGAAAATATTTTGAGAACGATCCGGCTGATCCGAAATTTATTTTAAGTGTAAGAAGCGCCGGATATATGTTTCAGGATCAAATTTAATTTAAATTAGAGAAAAGTATGGATAGATTAATTCAAATAAATAAAGTCTCTGATATTCCTGCTGTTTATCAAAACACTCCTATTGGATTACTTTTAGAATATCATAATTTAAACCGCGGGTTTGAAAATTACACAGATGCACAACTACTTATTGGTATGTGTATGGATCATAGAAATAATCTCAACCTACCGGAAAAATTTACGTACAGAATCCGCACAGGAGGCGCTAATTTAAGATATAGTGAATTTAAAGTTTCATTTGCTATTTCTGTCGGTGGAGTTAAGCACATCGCACTTATTGGTCATAGCAATTGCAGTATGGTAAATCTTGTTTCTAAAAAGGATCAATTTGTAAAAAAACTTGCTGAAAATGGCGGCTGGAGTATTGAACAAGCTGAAGAACATTTTAACAACTATGCGCCAATGTTTGAGATCAACAATGAAATTGATTTTATACTTAGTGAAACTGCCAGATTGAGAAAACGATATCCCAAAATTCAGATTGCACCAATGTATTATAGGGTTGAAGACGATCTTCTTTATTTTATAAAGGAATAATAGCTTACTTTAAATAAATCATTTTCTTTGTTTGAAAATAATCTCCGGCTTTTAATTTGTAAAAATAAACTCCACTTGAGAGTTTACTCGCATCAAATTCAAGTTCGTAAAATCCAGCCGATTTGTATTCATCAAGCAGAGTTGCAACTTCTCTACCCAACAAATCATACACTTTTAGTGAAACATGCTGCATACTGCTTGTTGAATATTGTATCCTGGTTGATGGATTAAACGGATTGGGATAGTTCTGTGCTAATGAATAATTAAATTCATTACCTAAGTTTTCTTCAATATCACTAACTACAGTGTAGTTATACAATATCTGTATATGATTCTGCCAGGCAGAGTTTTCCCACATTTCCCATGCAAAGACAGTTTCATTGCCATTAGCATCATAAGTGGATATTAACCTGCTGGAGTTTTCCCAATTATTATTCTGCCAGAATTGAGTTACCCATTCTAAAAATTTGTTATCAGGAGTATAAGTTCTTACCCATCTTTGTTGGTTTATCCAGCCGTTTATGCTATGCCAGTATTGAGCGACATATTCTATTAACAAATGATTACTGTTGTAGTTTATCGTTTGCAAAACAATGTTTGTCCATATAGTGTCAATCCATCCTTCCTGGAGTATTACTACTGTAAGATTTCCATTACTGTATTGATTTGTAAATTTCGATTCAAGAAACCAGTTATCATTTTCCCATCTGTTATAAAGTGTTTCGATTATGTTGTTCTGGCTGTCGTAGGAATTTTGAATTAATTCAACATTATTCCAGCCAGATATATATTGCTGAAAAAGTTCTTCGGTTAGATTGTTATTAACAAAAGTGTATTGATATCTATCTACATTAAGCCAATTGGTATTGTCCCATTGCTGGTAAAGTTTCTCTGTAAGATGGTCGTTTATATGTGTATAGACGGTTCTGTTTGAATTGACCCAATTAGAAGAATTCCAGCTTTGGCTTAACTCAGTAATTGTATTTCCATTCCCATCATATTCATATAAGAATCTCTCGGAATTAACCCAGTCATTATCTACCCAGGCTTTATAAATTTCTTCAATAATATTTCCATTTTCATCAACAACCGTCCAGTACTGAGTTTCGTTTACCCATTGATTATTATCCCAGGCTTCAATTGTTGTTAGATAATTGAAGTTAACTGAATCATAGTAATATGTATATCTGCTGGTATTCAGCCATGCAGAGTTGATCCATTTTTGCTCGATGCTTTCTTTAATAAGATACACATCCTCAGTTGTTTTTTCTGAAATGATTGTTCTTGTATTAAGTTTCTTATTAAAAAATTTTTCAAAATCATCTTGTTGCGGAAAGGTCTGAATAAAACCAAGCAATATTACTAATACTGTAATTCTGAATTCCATATTAAGCTCCGTAAAATTTTAATAGTGTTTATTTCTTAACAGCGTTTTAATTATGTCACTTCTCTGCTGATAACTCTTCCGGATATGCAGCAGCAATTAAGAGCTTAATCACTGCTGCAATGTTATTTTATCCCTCCAGCCAACAACTGTCTCTAGTTAATTTCTTTAATACATCTTGCATAAAAATATCTGACTTCAAAAGGATTTTTTTCATTTTATTTGTCTAATAGCTAAAGCTTTGATAATCTAGCTACTCTCTGAAAATAACAGCCAAGCCAGCAGAAGAAGAGTATATAAGATTTTAAAAAAATCGCGCCTGATAATGTTTATGTTTTGTTCTAACTGACTTCTCATATTATCCCTCCATTAACAAAAGATTAAATATCAGCAGCATTAGAGCTACAGTAACAATAATTAATAAAGCATAAACACTCATTTCAAATTTCCTTGCTCTTTTCCTCATCTGAGTCTTGGTTTTATCATTTCCAGAAAAATGTTGTGTGGATAAATGCTTCATTTTATTGTCTCTTTTTTAATTACTAAATTAATTTTTTAAGGAGGGGGTAAATTGCTTTTTCGCTTCAATCTTTTGCTGTTTTGATGCAAAACGAATAAAAATAATTTGCTTTCTGTAAAGTGTTAAGACTAGTTAAGCAACAGTGTAATACAGGCTTGAGTCTGTTCTACGGTTTCATTTGGTTAAACTCTGAAGGCAGACAGTTAAAGTGTTTCTGGAATGCTCTTGTAAACTGAGCCGGACTTCCGAAGCCTACTTCAAAAGCGATTTGTGTGATGCTTAATTTTTTTTCAAGTATCAGCCTGGCAGATCGGTTAAGTTTGTAATTGCGGATAAACTCGCCGGGTCCTTGTCCTGCCGCAGACTGCATTTTTCTGGTAAGCCGGCTTCTGCTCATAAACATTTCTTTTGCAAGTATCTCGCTGTTAAAGTTTTCATCATTAAGATATTTTTCAACAATAGATGATGCTTTTTCGATGAGTTCTTTTTCTTCCTTATTGTAAGGAACGGTTTCAGTGGGCAGGGTTATATCTCTACTGAATTTTTCTTTAAGCAATCTTCTTTGCTCAATAAGATTTTTTATGCGGACTAATAATTCATTTTGTTCAAATGGTTTTGTGATGTAATCATCAGCTCCAAGCTCTAATCCATCCAATTTACTTTGATGATCTACTTTTGCTGTAAGAAGAATTACTGGTATGTGGCTTGTCTTCCAATCAGATTTTATTCTTCTACAGAATTCAAACCCATCCATTCCGGGCATCATAACATCACTCAAGATTAAGTCTGGCAAATTGTTTTTTGTTATTTCAATTCCGCTTTCACCGCAGTCAGCAAGCAGAAGATCATAATCAGATTTTAAAAGATCATTAACATAAACTCTTACATCTTCATTGTCTTCAACAAAAAGTATTAAAGATTTTTCATTTATGTTTCCGGAAGCTGTGCTAAAATGTTCGGGGGATAAGGGATCAATATGTTCAGTGGCTTGTGTTTCGATATTCGCTTTTAATTTCTCTGATACTGCTGAATGATTGCTCTTTATTGGAATTGTCAAAACAAATTCAGTCCCTTCGCCTTCAACACTGTTTAAATTAATTTCCCAATTATGAAGAGTAGCTAATTCCTTAACTAATGCTAATCCTATTCCTGAACCGCCAAAATTTCTTTTGGATGAATTATCAATCTGGTAAAATCTATCAAATATTTTGTTTTGGAATTCATTGGGAATACCAATTCCCGTATCCTTAACCGAAACTGTAATCTGATCAGCATTGTTATCTGGACAATTAATATTTACATAAATACTTCCACCTGAGGGTGTAAACTTAAAAGCATTGCTAAGCAGATTATTAATAATTTTTTCCAGCTTGTCTTTATCTATCATTGCATAAACTGAATCTTTTTCAGCCGAAAAAACAAAGTTAATACTTCTTTCTTCGGCAAGTGGTTGTAAATTATTAAAACACGCTTTAATTACATCAACAATATTATACGAATCAACCTTTAATGGAATTGTCTCTGCTTCCAATTGTGAAAGCTCAAGTAATTGATCTATTAACTGTTGAAGTTTTTCTGTGTTACGCAGAAGCATTTTATAATAAACAGGAATATTGTCTCTTATCTTTCCGTTCAGTAATGATTCCAATGGTCCTTTTATAAGCAGCAATGGTGTTCTGAACTCGTGAGACAGATTTGCAAAAAATCTTGATTTCATCTGTTCAACTTCGCGCAAGTGATATGATTCAAATTCACGCGTTTTTAATTCCTGCTGAATACTTGCCCTGTATGCCTGGAATTTTATAATTCCCCACACGCCGGTAATAAAAACAATAAAGTACAAAAGGATTGCCCATCCGGTTTGCCACCACGGCGGTGTAATTGTAATTGCAATTGATTTTACATTATCACACCATACACCATCACTGTTTGTTGACCTGACTTTAAAAGTATATTTGCCGGGATTGAGATTTGTATATGTAACATATCTTCTGCTGCCGCTTTCAACCCAATCTTTATCAAAGCCTTCCATTCTGTAAGCATATTTTATTGAATGTGGACTATTATAATCGAAAGCAGAAAATTCAAATGAAAAAACATTTTGCTTGTGCGACAAGGTAATATCATCTGTAAAAAAAATGTTTTTTGTCAGAACAGAATTTGCACTTGGAGAGATTGAGCTGTTAAATATTTGAAAATCGCTTATGACAAGCTTTGGCTTGTATGATGACTGGATTATTTCTGAGGGGTTAAATGTATTTAATCCTGAAGTACTGCCAATCAAAATAAAATTTCCATCAACCCTTAACACAGATTCGCTGTTAATATCAACTCCATCAATGCCGTCTTCTTTTGAAAAGTTTATAACCGAATTATTTTTAGTGTTAAAAAATGTAATGCCTGAGCTGGTGCCAAGCCAAAGATTTCCACTGTCATCTTCCACAATACTTTTAATTGAGTTATCAGCCAAACCATTCTGAATAGTATAAACATTAATGCTTCTGATGATAAATGATGACGAGTGCTCGTCTGTTGGATAGTCGAGGATAAGCTTGTTTAATCCGCTGTTGGTTCCAATCCAAAGAATTACAGACTTGCTTTCATCAGAATTATAAGTTGATTCTGTAATTGAATAAACACTATTGCTGCTAAGTTTAAATTTTGAGGCATTGCTTAAATTAATCCGGAAAAATTTGTTTGTCGTTTCATTAAAACAATTTAATCCCCCGCCGTTTGTTCCGATCCATATTCTTCCTTTGCTGTCTTCAAAGATGTCCCAAACATCATCATAACTTAACGAATATTCATCGTTAGAATCATTCAGCCAGTTTTTCACTTTGCCGGAAACCAAATCCAGACTTGCAAGACCAATACCCCAATATCCAATCCATAATCTGTTTTTGCGGTCTTTGTAGAGTGACTTAACGAAGTTTTTTGACGGAGATTTGATTACATTATCAACGATTGCTTTCTTAATAATCTTATTTGTCTTATAGTTTAACAAGTACAAACCCGATCCATAGGTTCCAATCCATAATTCGTTTTCACGTCCCGGTGTTAAGCACCATATATTATCGGATGCCAGCGATGGATGTTTTTTAATCGTTTTCTTCCCAACTGTTCCCGAAGTAAAATAAAATCCGTTTTCTGTTCCGAACCAAATTGTTCCATCTTGTGTTTTGGCTATTGCTTTAACATCACATTTAGATATTGGAGCAGTATTAAATCTTTCTTTAGAATACTTAAGTTTGTTATTAAACTTGATGTTCTTTTGAGAAAAAAAATTAATTCCGTTGTTAGTTCCTATCCACAAGACACCAGAATTATCTTTATAAATACTATATATCTGATTACTTAATAGTCCGCTTTGACTTTCTTTATTTGCCGTAAATCTATCTAAAGTATTTCTGCTAAGATTATACCGTAATAATCCTGCATAAGAGTAAATCCAGAGTATTCTCTCTCCGTTAACAATTTCTTCAATTACCGAACCTGTGCCGGTGCCAAACATAAGATTATCGGGATTTGAAATTGCAATTGAGTTTAATTGTTCAGTTTCCGTGTTAAGAATAGTAAGCCCATTTATGGTTCCGATGTACAATATTTTATTTTCTAAACAGGAGCTGGTTATTGCCCATATAGTATTTGCACTTAGTGAAGAAGTATTATCCGGTGAATTGAAAAATCTGGTAAAGTGTTTCTCGGATTCTTCGGGATTAAACTTATTAAGACCATAAAAGGTGCCTATCCATAAATTGTTTTTTTCATCTTCAACAATTGCAGAGATGTAGTTGTTGCTAAGAGAGTTATTATCGTTTGGATCATTATGCCAGTTTTTTATTTCTCCGGTTTCAGGATTTAGTCGATATAAGCCGCTTCTATAGGTTCCAACCCATACATATTTGTTGTCATCTATATGGATTACGTTTATGGGATTATCTTTTTCATCAGTTGATTTTATATCCCATTTTTTAAACCTGTTAAATACCGGATCATAACAGTTGATAATTCCGTTCTTTGTTCCAATCCAGATATTACCCTCATAATCTTCTGTAATTGCCATTGTGGTATTATCTGAAATAGAGTTCTGATCCTTCTGATCATTTCTAAAAACTTTGAATTGATAACCGTCAAAACGATTTAATCCATCATCAGTTGTAAACCAAAGAAATCCTGATTTATCCTGAATTATGTTGTACACAGTATTATTTGATAATCCATCGCTTGTTGTTAATTGGTTAAATGGAAGTGATTGTGAAAAATGCTGTAATGAACAAAAAATGAATAATAGGATAGAATAAACTGTTGTCCCTTTATTTAAAAATAGTTCTGCCATAATCTGATAATGTTATACTTCATCTGCTCATTGAACAACAAAAAAAAGATGTCTGTATTAAGAAAATATTTTTTCAGGTAAGTTGCAAATAAGCTTGATGTGCGCTTATAATTGGTGATTGTTAACTTTTGATCACTCAGAAAGAATAAGTAAACCTAACACTTACATGATCGGCAGAATTACGATAAGATTTAAAATTAATACCCGCATAAAAACTATTCCAGATATTATAAACTAATCCCCACCTCTGATAAAAATCATCCTTTTCTTTAAATGGTCTGTGGACGTATCCTCCAATCTGAATGCTGAATATTGTTCTGCCCATTAAAAACTCTACCCCTGTCAAAACTGAAGCTCTGAACGGATCAACATTGGTTCCTGGATTTTTGCGTCTGTTTATTTCAACAGCTCTTCCGTTTCTTTCAAGTTCTCCTGCAAGTGTAAATGCAGCAACTCTTCCAAACTGCCAGCTTCTTAAAACTGTAATTCCATACATTGGTACTTGCCCAGGCATCGGATATGGCATTGAAGATATTCCCCAGGAAAAAGATAAATCCCAGCGTGTTTTTTTCTCATGTGTTAAATAAGGATCGGGAATGTTTCGTTCATAAAAATCCGGTTTATCTAAAAAGTAATTTGTAGATAAAGAGATTGCCCAATAGTTTATACCTCCGTTTGGTTCAAGTATAGCTGCATTTGATTGATGATTCATACTTCCATCGAACTGTATTTCCAGATTGTCTAAAGGTCTTAACGAAATTCCTGCCCCAACAGATATTAAAAAATTTAAATGAGTAGCATAAGCCATATTATCCGGATGAGTTTCTTTGTTAAAAGGTTTTGTTAAATAAGACAACCCTGCTTTTCCTTTTAAATGCGGATTAAAAAAATCAGGTATTCCAAAGAAATATGTAAAAGACAAACCACCTGAATAGCCTTCGCCAAGAACTTCTTTGTTGATTAAATTATGATAAGCAAGAAATACACCTATCCGCGGATAACAATGACAATCATTCCACACTTCATCATTATTTAAATGCCAGCTATAATCAAGCTCATACACCTGCGGATGCAAACCTCGTAAATTAACGACCTCTTTTGCATGCGAAATCATATAGCCAGTCAAAAAACCTGCACCAATAACCCTGACTGAAGTTCTTTCTGTCTGCTCTGTTTTATCATCTGCAGTATTTTGAAAATCACTGTTTTGTGAAAACAGTTGTGCAGCGCTAAAGATTGAAAACAGGACAAACATAATAATTATGTTCTTAACATTGATATTCATATTTCTATGCAGATAAAATAAACCATTGACTTTTCAAAAAAACAAATCTATTTGACCAAACAACTGTTTATATTATAAAACAGTATTTTAAAAAAGAATCAATGTAAATATAAAATTTTAATTGTAACTGAAATCAGAATTTTCTAAGTTAATAAAAACAGTTATCCCATCTATTTATTTTTTAAAAGGAGTGTGTATGCCATGAAAACCATACAAAGTTTTCTTTTAATTTTTATCTTTTTAACCGTTGGTATAACAGCTCAATGGTCATCAAATCCAGCTCTTAATCTTACTGTTTGTGATACTACCGGCGAACAAGCACTCGCAAAAATAGTTTCTACCTCTGATGGCGGATGCTATATTTCCTGGTTCGATACGAGAAGCGGGAGTTACAATGTTTATCTGCAAAGATTAGATCCTTTGGGTAATAAGCTATGGGTACCAAATGGATTACTCGTAAGTAATAATCCGCAGGATACCTGGATTACAGATTATGATTTACTTGCTGATGATAATGATAATGCAATTATTGCTTTTAGTGATATCAGAAACGGCGGTAATCTTAATCCTGTTGTTTACGCAATTTCTCCGACTGGTGATTTTCTTTGGGGAAATAATGGAATTGTTCTTAATCCAACTTCAGACTTTCAGCCAAATCCTAAGCTTGCTAAAACCAATGATGGAAATATTGTTGTTGCATGGATAATCAGCACAGCAAGATCACAGGTCGGACTTCAAAAAATTTCTCCGGCTGGAACAAAACTTTGGGGATCAAATCCGATTATACTTCAATCTGCTACCGAGGGTCTTAATTATCCTGATATAGTTACATCCGACAGCGGCGGGGTAATTTTATTTCATACAGCAACTACCGGTAATTTTCCTGCACAAACAGTTAAACTGCGTGCAAAAAAACTAAACTCAAACGGTATAGTAAGCTGGGATGTTAGCATTCAGAACATCGGGGCAATTGCCGCATTTTCAGTTCCAGAAGTTTACTCAGATAATAGTTACGGCGGTTTGATTGCCTGGCATGATGATCGTGACAATAATAATCTTCAAAGCGCTTTTGTTCAAAGAGTTTCATCAACCGGGACGCTTTACTTTCCTGTAAATGGTGCCGAAGCTTCATTGCTTGCAAACAGACATAAGTTTAATCCTGTAGTAACTTTTGATAATTCAACAAACTCAACTTATGTATTCTGGATGGAAACAGAACCAAATCAAAACCAAAATGGAATAACCGGTCAAAAATTTTCTTCAAACGGAACAAGACAGTGGACAGATAACGGAAAAATATTTAAAGACTTAAGCTCTACAGCTTCAATAAGCTATCTTACCTCTGAAATGGGCAGTGGTAAAGCATATCTTTTTTATCTGGAGGGTAATTCTTCAGGATTGAATGATAAAGTTGAAGGATTTGCCTGTGATGACAACGGTAATTTTTTGTGGACAGGTAACTTCACAGTTCTTTCCAATCCAACAAGTGATAAACTTCAGTTAGTATCTACTGTGGATGTATATAAAAACTGTAAACTCGCCTGGGGTGATAATCGTTTTGATGCCGGCGGAATTTATGCTCAGGATATAAATCCTGATGGACAGCTCGGAAATTCAGTTGTGCCTGTTGAACTTGTTTCTTTTTCAGCAAATGTTATTGATAACTCAGTTACATTAAACTGGATAACTGCAACAGAACTTAACAACCACGGATTTGAAATTGAGTATAGTATAAATAACCAAGACTTCAGCAAAATTGGATTCGTACCAGGATCCGGAACAACTTCTGAAATGAAATCTTATTCCTTCGTGGTTCAGAATATATCAGCAGGTGTACAGTATTACCGATTGAAGCAAGTTGATTTTAACGGATCGTCAACAATTTATAATTCCATTGAAGTTACAGGACCAATGCCGGATAACTTTATCCTTTATCAGAATCATCCGAATCCATTTAATCCCAGTACTACTATTTCTTTTTACTTATCGGTTGAAGCTGATGTTACAATAAAATTATTTAACATGCTTGGACAGGAAATTACAAAGATTTCAGAAGGGAGTTTTCAGGCAGGGGTTCACAATATTGATTTCGATGCTCAAAATTTATCAAGCGGGGCTTATATCTATTCACTTGAAACATCAGCAGCAAATGGTGTGAGCTTTAAATCAACAAAAAAAATGCTGTTATTGCGCTAATGTACCAGAGATTATATTATATATTTTTTCACAATTATTAAGTCCCGATTTTTTTCGGGACTATATTTTTAAGAAAGTTAACAATGAAAGCTAACATACTACTTGTACTAATTTTTTTATCTTTTATAATTTATGCAAACAGCAGCTATTTTCATGGTATAGCCGGAATGACAATGAGAGATGGCGGAATCGGATGTATTTGTCATAATTTTTCACCAAATGATTCTGTAAATGTTTGGATTGAAGGACCAGATACATTACAAAAAAATATTACAGCACAATTCAAACTGTTTATGACTGGCGGTCCTGCTGTAGAGGGAGGATTTAATATTGCCAGTTACACCGGTCAATTAAGTCCGCTTGATACACTTGCAAAACTTATCTCAGGAGAATTAACTCACTCATTACCAAATCCTTTTGAGAATGATACTGTATCGTGGAATTTCAATTATGCTGCTCCTGATTCAATTCTGACAGATACTTTATACTCTGTTGGCAATAGTGTAAACGGAGATGGAAATCCTAATGATCTGGATAAGTGGAACTTTGGTAAAAACTTTATCATTCATGTTGTTGATTCACCTGTTAATGTTGAAGAACATAATATACATCCTGAACAATTTGCTCTTTTCCAGAATTACCCCAACCCTTTTAATCCGATAACAAACATCAAATATTCAATTAAGGAATCGGGGTTAGTTCAGATAAAGATTTACGACATACTTGGAAACCAAATTGCAGTATTGGTTAATGAGTATAAACCAGCAGGTACGTATGAAGTTATGTTTAATAGTCATCTTAATGGAAGTCAGAATCTCTCAAGCGGTGTTTATTTATATTCGATTAAAGCCGGCGACTTTGCAGAAACAAAAAAAATGACATTCCTGAAATAGTTATAGCTCCTGTTTATTAAAAGGATTTAAATCATAAGTTGGTTTAAATCCTTTTTTTATATAAAAAAATTATTCTGTAATCGGAACAATTAGCTTGGTAAAAAATCTTTTTACATTATCTTCGGCTGAATGTACAGAAACTATCAGCAGATTTTTACCACAAAATTCCATCTAATATTTTTGGAAAAGAATAAAGCTTTTGCTTATCACAGAAAAACTGAATCTTAATCAACATATACTTTTGCTGCTGTTTAATTTAAGTCTGGAAATATTATATTATTAATAAACTCATTCTAATTATTTTAAACAATATAAAACCGGTTTAATAATGGGCAGGTTAGTACAAATAAAAACAAAAGAAACCAGCGCAAGCGTTGAAGACTTTATCAACTCAGTTAAAGATGAAGTGAAACGAAAAGACAGCTTTACACTACTTAAGATGATGGAAAAAGCTTCAAATGAAAAACCTAAAATGTGGGGAAGCTCGATGATTGGGTTTGGAAATAAGATCTATAAAAGCCCTGCAACTGGAAGAGAAGTAGAATGGTTTAAGATTGGTTTCTCCCCAAGAAAGGCAAACATATCTTTACATCTTGTGCTTGATATCAAAAAGCACTCCGCTGAGTTGAAAAAGCTTGGCAAACATAAAACCGGCGTCGGCTGTCTTTACATTAATAAACTGGAAGATGTTGATCTGAAGGTTCTGGAAAAATTAATTAACACCGCTGCGATGATAAAGTGAATGACACTGTAGGGAGTCTGTCCGAGAACCAGTATTTTGTCAACCCAAACTTGTTTCGGGATCTGTATTTGTTTCAGGATCACAAGAAGTGATATAGAAAGATGTCATCTTTGTGCTGTTGAAAAAAGCCGTCATTGACGAGCCTCGAAATAGGCGAGCGGAAACAATCCGCAAGTGGAAGAACCTTCAAAACTTTTTGCTTTGATAAGAGAGTTTTGGGGGAAATAGTATTTCCAACCAACTAAGAAAAGTTATCATGAACAGCTTGGATAGTTGAAAGATAATACGTAAGTTTCGTTACGAAAAGTTCGTAACGTAAAATATGAAACCAGATAATCCGTTTTTAGTTTCAGGATATTATTCCCCGGAGTACTTCTGCAACAGGGAAAAAGAAACTGACAAAGTAATCAGTGCATTAGCCAACGGACGGAACATAACGATTTTTTCCATCCGTCGTCTTGGCAAAACTGGGCTTATTGAACATGTATTCAATAAATTAAAGCCGGAAAAAATGAAACATCTCTTCTATTTAGATATTCTACCAACTACAAATCTCAGCAGCCTTATTAATTTATTCGCTTCGTCTCTACTTGGTAAGCTGGAATCAAAGCAGGAAATGTTCATTAAGAAAATTGGAGAAATTTTCAGCGGGATAAGACCGGTAATCTCTTTTGATCCTCAAACCGGAACTCCAACTTTGCAAATTAATATCCAGTCTGTTGACGATGCTGACAGGTCATTGCAAAAAATATTCAAATATCTGAAAGAAAGTGGAAAGAAAATAATTATTGCATTAGATGAATTTCAGCAGATTACAAATTATCCCGAAAAAAATGTTGAAGCAGTACTTAGAACAAACATACAGCGTGCTGTTAATGTCAATTTTATTTTTTCGGGAAGTCAGAAGCATATTTTACTTTCTATTTTCAGCAAGTATGGAAACCCGTTTTACCAGAGCACAGAGATGATGCAGCTTGAACGTATTCCCGAGAAAGAGTACGTTGATTTTATTATATCAAAATTTGAAAAGGGGAAGAAGAAAATCTCCGTCAGCACAGCAGTAGAAATATTGGAGATCTGTCGTTTACATACTTACTACGTTCAATTCCTGTGCAACCGACTCTATGCTTTAAAAGACAACACCATTACCGGATCACTTGTAAGAAATACTCTAGAAAGTATACTCAAAGAAAACGAACCCGTTTATATTAATTACAGGAACCTACTTACGGGTTATCAGTGGAAAGTTTTAACTGCCGTTGCTCTTGAGGGGAATGCTCAGCTTATCACCTCAAAAGATTTTATCTCCAAACATAATCTTGGTACACCGAGTTCAGTGCACTCAGCCGTAAAATCTTTGCTGAGCAAAGAAATGATTTATAAAGAAGGGAACGATTATTTTATTTATGATGTTTTCCTGGAGAGATGGCTCGAAAGAATATCCGTGTAGCCTTTCCGAAACAAAGCAAGCAATTTCGCTGGATGTATTATCCACGGGCAGAGTTTGTCAAGTTTGAAAAGGGAGTTTTTGAGGAAGTGAAGCACAGTCATCCTGAATACTGTCCCGAACTTGTTTCAGGATCTTTCGTGCGTTTACTTTTTTATTGACCAGGCAATTCGAGAGAGGTTTTCTCACTTAATATTGGAGCAGGTTATCATTCTCTAGATTTGAACCCGAAAGAAATTTCATTTTTTGTTTTGATTTATCAAAAGAAACTGACCTGATTACAGGAACAGAAAGTTTATGGGGATTATCAAGCTCGGGAAAGTAAATAACAATACATGAAGGAAAAGGTGCCGAGTTTTTTGAATTACCAAAACTTATTCTTCCACTAACAAAGCGAACTTCTGAGGATTTCATTACCCAATCATGCCACACTTAGTATCTGTTCTACTTGGGATTAAACAAACTACCAAAGCACCACGCTGACTTTCATCAAACGCTTTCTTCATCCATTTACCAATATCACGACCATACGGTGGATTCATCCAGCATCGGAATGGGCTCCATTCCCTTTTTAAACCATCAACTGACTTATCAAAATAAATTTTACACTTTGCATTTTCAGATGTCGCACAAACATCAACTTGAAAATTAAATTCCTTTTTCAAAGCAAAAAAAACGTAATCCGGAGTTTCCCATTCCTCAGTGCGGCTGGTGAAAAGTCCGCTTGTTAATCTCGGTTTACTGCTTTCTTCTTTCAGAGCTTGTAGTGAAATTTTCTTCTTCATTCAGATTAAAAATCTTTTTCTATAAGACTTAGTTCAAATGTCTTTGTATGAAGTTCTGCAATAATATCATAAGGTAAAAATTTTACACGATGTTCGATGGATTTAAACGCAGTGTAATTTATTACATTTTTAAATTGTCTTTGATTCTTTTTATCTGATACAATTCGAAAATCAACATTGAAATCTTGTAACTCGAGAAATTTTAAGAGAGAATTTTTAAAATCTGTCGAATACTCTACCTCAAACAGTGCTTGCGGAAAATTTCTCTCGTTGAACCATGATACATCTATTCTGGAAGCTCTATCGATGATAAAATCGTAAGTGAAGTTGAAATACTTTTCTATCGTAGCAAAATCTTTCAGAGGTCTTTCAAGATACTTTTTATTCTTATCCTGATTGGGGATGAAGGTTTGAAATTTTTTAAGCTTTCCAATTTCAAGTAACAATCCCTGATAATATGAGTGGTTGAACTCAACTTCTCTTTCAGGTTTCTTTTTTTGAATATCAAAGAGTTTCAATACTTTGTCTCTTTCCTCTTTTAATGCCCACAATCCAGGTTTGATTTTGAAAAAGTATCGATCATCCTGAACTATGCGTCTGATTGATGCAAAAGGTGTTTTTGTGCCCCATTTGACTTTCTCGATTTTAAAAACTTCCTGATATAAATTTCCTAATGTGGAATAACCACTATTGGATTTCATAACCTCTATAACTGCTTCATATTGCTTCATAAGATTGTCTCCAGCAATGAATTTGTTGAGTGTAAATATTTTCAACTTGATTATAGAATAGAAAAAAAACTTTTAATGATCTAATATATGTTAGATAATCAATAGATCGAAAGTGAAGTGAATATAATTACCATCATTTTTCGTATATACTTCTCATCTTTGCAACTAATCTTTTATATTCAAATCTTTCTTGAGAATAAAATAATTTTAAATCTTAACATTTGGAGTAACTATATGCTCAAAAACCTTTTATTAACACTTTTCCTTCTAACCTCTGTCAGTTCATTCTCACAGCAGGAAGAAAATAAAACAGAAGCACCGAAACTAAAGCAATACTATTTTGTAATGCTGGTACGGGGACCAAACGCAAATGCGATTGATTCGCTCAGTCTTGTGAAAATTCAGGAGGGACATATGGCAAATATCAACAAGATGAGTGAGTCGGGAAAACTTCAGATAGCCGGTCCTTTTGGTGATGACGGCAGCTGGAGAGGAATTTTTATTTTCGACGTTGCAACAGAAGAAGAAGTAAAAGAACTTCTGAAAGATGATCCTGCAATTCAGGCTGGTCGTCTTGCGTACGAAATACATCCGTGGTGGACATTGCCCGGCGGATGTTTGGAGTGAATCTTTTCCGTCTCTGTTATTTCAGGAAGTCCGTCAGTCTGAGCGGAGTCGAAGACAAGGACGACGAAGCAATCTTAATAAATGTGATTCCGTGCTTGAAACTGAATCCATTTTTTAAGCTGCTTAATAGATTTCGGTTCTTATCCCGATAAATTGGAATCGATCAGGTAAGAGCAATAAAAAGTGAGTGACTTTCATTTGACCCTCACTGTCATCTGTTTGTCCGAAAACTGGTAGCCGCAGACTTTATGTCTACGAAAATAAACTGTAAACTCAAGCTTAAGCTTACGACTACCATCAATTATTTGTTATTCCGACACACTCACTGCAGTGACAGCCTGGCAATCGTAGATTTATAACTTCAATTATTTATTTTTGAATGCAACAACGAAATGAATTATCAACAATGAGGCCGAATTCTTGTGATTATTTTTTTAGTGATGTCTAGACCGATACAATTCAATATTGAGTTTTAACAAAAGAAGAAGTCAGAAAGAATACATATATTTCACATCAGCATCGTGGTAGTATAGAATATCAAATTGGAACTATAAATAAAAACATCACGGAATTTAATGAGTATTTAATGAACCAAAACGAAATTGCTGATTATATTTTGAATCAAACCAAAAATGAAGTCTGGGAAAAAATATTTAACCATTAGTAACGCTGCTTCGCAAATCGGAGTATCAAATGCCACCATAAAAAACTGGATACGTCATAATTATTTAAAACCCTTTTATGAAGAAGGCTCAGCTTTATTTGCAGAGGAGGATGTTCTAAATTTACAAGAGAAAATAAAATCAGGCGAGATATACAGACTAAATACTCGTGCAAACAAGAGAAGCTCTGCTAAAAAATTTATTCCAAAAGAATACAGTGAAATTGATAAATCAAATGAGTGGCTAACAACAATCACCAACTATGTTTCAGTTCATTCTTTAGAATTAGAGCCTGCTGTTTTTTATTTAGCTCTAAATGTATTGATTTCTGAAAAATTCATCCTCACAAATAATTTTTCGGAAATTTTGAGTTTTAACAAAGAGTATTTTAAGAATTCATATCTGAAAAAAATTTTAAGAAGCTATTATTCAACTCTCCCTAATGTTTCAAAGAGTGAATTTTATACAAAACTTTTAGAATTCTATATCCCAACACAATCAGATGTGTTGGGTCTTCTTTATCAATCAATTAAAAGCGAGGGCGATAAGGCAAAGCAAGGTTCCTATTATACACCCAAAAACATTGTTGATGATATTGTTAAAGAATATATTAAAAATGAATCAACAATTTTAGATCCGTGTTGTGGGACTGGTCAATTTTTATTGAATTTAAATGGTCTTATAAAAAATCCAGTACAGATTTACGGACTCGATATAGATAGAGTGGCTGTATTTATTTGTAAATTAAATTTAATTATGGCATACCCAGCACAAGAATTTGAACCTAACGTTTTTCACTTGGATACTCTTTTAGAATTAAAAACCAATTCTCTTTTTAGTCAAAGTGATCTTCCGGATGGATTTGATTTAATAATAACAAATCCGCCTTGGGGTTTACATTTTCCGAGCGACAGCTTAAGCATGTTAAAATCTCTTTATCCTAAAATTATTTCATTAGAATCATTTTCATATTTTTTATTTAAAAGCATTGGATTGCTAAAACCGAATGGGATTTTATCTTTTATTCTTCCCGAAGCTGTACTGAATATTAAAGTTCATAATGATATCCGTAAAGAAATTTTAAATAGCACAACTGTTTTGAAAATTGTAAAGTTGGGGCGTGTGTTCACAAATGTTTTTACCAATGTAATCAGACTTGATTTAAAAAAACAAAGCACAACAAATCATCCTGTTCAAATTATTAATAAGATATCATTTACCATAGATCAGCAGCGCTTTCGAACAAATCCCGATTATATTTTTGATATTGAAACAAATAATGAGGATAGTCAAATAATCGAAAAGGTTTATAGGAAGCCTCATCATACATTAAAGAATAATGCTGAATGGGCTCTTGGGATTGTTACCGGAGATAACAAAAAATTTCTTAAAGATTCCATAAATAATGGTTATGAAGAAATATATAGGGGTAAAGAAGTAAACAAATACATTCTTTCCAAGGCTTCTGATTTTATTTTATTTGAGCCGGGAAAATTTCAGCAAACTGCCCCGATTGAAAAATATCGGGCAAAAGAAAAATTGATTTACAGATTTATATCTGACAAACTTGTATTTGCCTATGACGATAAGCAAAAGCTTACTCTTAATAGCGCAAATATTCTTATTCCCACAATTACTAACTATCCGGTTAAAGTTGTTTTGGCGCTTTTTAATTCTTCTTTATATCAGTTTATTTATTCTAAAAAATTCAACACAATAAAAGTTTTGAGAGGAAATCTTGAAGAGCTGCCTTTGCCCATATTCAGTGAAAAGATTTACAACAAAATTGTTAAGCTTGTTGATGAAATAATTTTGTCGGGAAAAACTAACGCTGAACTTGATTTACTAATATTTAAGTTATTAGATATTTCTGAATCTGAACAAAAATATATTTTAGCTTCCAAATAATCTTTTAACTGGAGTTAAAATATCCAGCCGCTTTAACAACAAAATAATTAAACTATAAAAAATATTAGCTTGAGCGGGAATGACATTAGAGACACTTTACCTATTTTTACATGTTACAAAATCAAAAAAAAGCAAAAGTGTAGTTTGCCTTAAAGGTTAACTACTCACTAAGGAGCAAAATGAGCAGCGAACCTAATAAAATTATTTACTCAATGGTGGGAGTAAGTAAATTTTATAACAACAAACCTGTATTAAAAGATATTTACCTTTCATACTTCTACGGTGCAAAGATTGGAGTAATCGGCTTAAATGGATCGGGTAAATCATCACTGTTAAAAATTCTTGCCGGTGTTGACAAAAATTTTAATGGCGAAACTGTAGTATCTCTCGGATTTACTATCGGATATCTTGAACAGGAGCCTCAGCTTGATGATAATAAAACTGTCAAGGAAATTGTGCAGGAAGGTGTTCAGCTAGTAGTTGATTTGCTAAAAGAATATGATGAAATAAATGCAAAATTTGCTGAACCGATGGATGATAACGAAATGACAGCGCTGCTTGAAAAACAGGGCACCGTGCAGGAGAAACTTGAAGCAATGGGAGGATGGGACCTTGACGCAAGGCTTGAGATGGCAATGGATGCTTTACGCTGCCCTCCTTCTGAAACTTTATGTAAAGTTCTTTCCGGCGGCGAACGAAGACGAGTTGCACTTTGCAGATTGCTTCTTCAAAAACCTGATATACTTTTACTTGATGAACCGACAAATCATCTCGACGCTGAAACAGTTGCCTGGCTTGAACAGCATTTACAAAAGTATGAAGGAACTGTAATTGCAGTAACTCACGATCGATATTTTCTTGATAATGTTGCCGGATGGATTCTTGAGCTTGACCGCGGCGAAGGAATTCCATGGAAGGGAAATTATTCATCCTGGCTAGAACAGAAACAAGAACGGCTGCGTGTTGAAGAAAAACAGGAAAGCCAGAGACAAAAAACTTTACAACGCGAACTTGATTGGATAAGAATGAGTCCAAAAGCACGTCACGCTAAATCAAAATCAAGAATTACAGCTTACGATAATCTTCTTAAAGAAGAAAAAGAGAAAGGACAAAAAGAGCTTGAGCTTTACATTCCGGTTGCAGAACGTTTAGGCGATATTGTAATCGAAATTGAAAATCTGAAAAAATCTTATGGAAATAATATTTTAATCGAAGACCTTACCTTTTCAATTCCGCCGGGTGCAGTTGTAGGAATTATCGGACCAAATGGTGCCGGTAAAACTACTTTGTTTAAAATGATAACCGGATCAGAAAAGCCGGACAGTGGAAATATTAAGATCGGCTCAACTGTAAAGATGTCTTATGTTGATCAATCAAGAGATGCACTTGATCCAGGAAAAAGTATCTGGCAATTAATCTCTAACGAAGAAGATACAATTATGCTCGGCAGCAGACAGGTTAATTCGCGCGCTTATGTTGCTCAGTTTAATTTTTCAGGTGCTGATCAGCAAAAAAAAGTTAGTATGCTCTCGGGTGGAGAAAGAAACCGCGTGCATCTCGCAATGATGTTAAAACAAGGGGCAAATGTTCTTCTGCTTGATGAACCAACAAACGATCTTGATGTAAATACTTTGCGTGCACTTGAAGAAGGAATTGAAAAGTTTGCAGGATGCGTTTTGGTGATAAGTCACGACAGATGGTTTTTAGATAGAATAGCAACTCACATTTTGGCTTTCGAAAGTGAAAGCAAAGTGGTTTGGTTTGATGGCAACTACACCGAGTATGAAGAGAAACGTAAAGAGCGTTTAGGCGTAGAAGCTGACCAGCCGCACAGAATTAAGTACCGGCATTTAACGAGGAGTTAAGAGCACATAGACAATAGAACGCTGATGACACGGATAGCGCGGATTAATACAGATTAAATCCGCGAAGACCCGCGAAACCTGCGTTATCCGTGTTCTATAGGGATTAAAACTGATATATAATTAACAATTTACAAACAAACAGGAGAGGCTCAGGTACATCATGAAAAAACTATTTTTTACATTACTCGCATTTGCTTTTATAATTGCTTGTTCTAAAACGGAAGAATCTAAACCAGAAGACGGTAATCAGCAAACAAGCATAAATCAAGAAGCTCCAAAACCCGTTGTTAAACAAAGATATGAGATTAAATCAGGTATAATTCTTTACAATGCACCAATGGGTGCAAAGCAGGAATTGTATTTTGATGACTACGGCGCAAAGGAAGTTTTTATAACTTCTATCGATCTTGGTATCGCTAAATCAAAAACTACTGAGATAAGAATTGATGGCTTCAATTATAAGTTTGAGGATGACAAAACCGAAGGTATAAAAACAAAATGGTTCACAAATGATTTTGATTATTCCAAGGCAGACAAAAGTTTGATGGAAGAATATAAAGTAAAAGAACTAGGTTCTGAAACCATTGACGGAAAGGAGTGTAAAAAGTACAGTGCTGAGTTTGGCAGCACACCAATTACAACCTGGATTTGGAAAAATATTATGGTAAAATCAATTACTAATTTTAGCGGTAAGGATATGATTATCGAAGCAACCAAAATAGAGGAAACATCTGTTGATCCTAAAATGTTTGAATTACCATCAGGAGTAACTTTTAAGGAAATGTAATTCTGGCTTCGCGTCTTAGCGTCTTTGCGAGAAAAAATTCTTTCACGCAGAGACGCAAAGCCGCAGAGATAATTTTTATTTTCTATACTGCTTAATAAAATCTTCAACTTCAGGCAATCCACCCTGATATATTAAATAACCATTGCTCGGTTCACGTTCGGTTATTTCTCCGGCAATAGGTGTTAACATTATTTCTTTTACTTTTTGCAGATCGTCTGTTTGCCCTAATGCCCAGCCGAGTTTTACAAATGCAACCTCGGGCAGCATATTTGCTGCAGGAATAACACCCAGTTCCATCATATCCCTTCCGGTATCATAAACATACATCTGCACGTAACCCCAAAGTGTTTGCACAGTCATATAAACAGCAACACCATTTTCTTTAGCTCGTTTCAATGCCGGATAAAGCGGCTTGTTAACATGTCCAAGTCCTGTGCCTGCTATTACAATCCCCTTATAACCATTATCAATAAGTGAATCGATCATATCGGGTTTCATATTCGGATAATAGTAAACTATTGCAACCCTGTCATCAAACACTGCATTTACTTTAACACTGTTATCGTTTCTTCTCCTTTTATAATCCTCCCTTAGAGGTGTTATCTTTTCACGGCTAACAGTTGCAATCGGAATATCACCAATCGTTCTAAAAGTTGAGCGATAACTTGAATGCATTTTTCTTACCCTTGTTCCGCGGTGAAGCAATCCATAAAGATCACTTGTGGGACCAAACATACAAACCATAACTTCTGCAATATCACTTTTTGCAGCTGTTGTTACAGAATGAATCAGATTCAACGCTGCATCAGATGACGGGCGGTCGCTGGATCTTTGCGAACCGACCATAACAATTGGAATCGGAGAATCCTGCACCATAAAAGATAAAACCGCAGCAGTATGATGCATTGTGTCAGTTCCGTGCCCGATCACAATTCCCTGAACACCTTTTTCAATTTCTCTTCCGATTGCTTCTGCCAGACCAATCCATTGCTCGGGTCCCATATTTTCACTAAAAACACCATAAAGTTTTTCTGTATCCAGATTACATATATCTGCAAGTTCAGGAACTGAACCGTAAAGTTCGCCAGGAGAAAACGCAGGAATAACTGCACCGGTTCTGTAATCCAATCGTGATGCTATTGTTCCGCCTGTGCCAAGCAGTTTTACATTTGGTTTTTTAGGATCAAAAGGAAAATCCTTTTCAGGAATTTTATACTTAGCTTCTCTTCTTCCGAATATATTTATCTCTTTAATTTTTTCTGCTGCAATACCGATGTTATAACCAATCGGCATTTTTAAAACGATATGAAATTCATCAGCAGTTTCAGAGCGTGGCAGAACAAGTCCTTTATAATTTCCATCCTCAGTTATTATTTCGACATCACTCCAAACAGGAGAATTAAATTTATGCAAAGTGTTAAGTGCAGCTCCGCGGTATCCTTTAAAATCCTCTAAGTTTATTTCATCCATCATTTAACTCCTTTCGCAAAACCGATTCGCTGAGCAATATCTTTTGCAGAAACTTTACCTCGAAGTTTTTTCATTATCATTCCCATCAATAATTTATTTTTCTTTTCCGGATTGATAATTTTCATTTTACTATAATCAGCTTGCGCTTTAACAATTGCATCATCAATCTCTTTGTCGCTAGCAGGATTAAGAACCACCTCAGCGGTAAATGTTCCAAGCTCGGCTACAGTTTTAAATGTTGTAAATAAACTATCTTCAGGAATTTTATTATCAGCCAGATTTTTGAGAACACTCTCAAACATATCTTCGTTAAGCCATTCAATTAAATATTCTGTCTTTTTTAATCTTTTAGGATATTGAATAAGAAGTACTGCTGCGGTTGTTGGATTCACCTTCCATTCATTTACTGCTTTTTTAAAAAGCTCTGCATACCGGGAAATTGATAGTTCTTCAATTGTCTCCTTTGGGATTCCGAGTTTATTATACCATTCAATTCTTTTCCAGAACTGTTCAGGTAACCATGCTTTAATTCTTTCCAGTCTTTCCTTAGTAATTTTCTTTGGGGGAAGATCTGTATCGGGATACATTCTATCGGCACCCGGAAGAATTCTCTCAAAGCCGTTTGTTCCATCACTTAAAGCCTGTCTTGTTTCAGATGGAATTCCGATTGTGGCTTCTTTAGCACGAATGATAATCTCATTAACTGCTGTTTTTGCATCTTCGTTACTGCCCCATACTATTACCATTGTATCATCATCATTAGCATTTGCAAACTTTTTTATCTTCTGCCAATCTGAAGAAGTGATTGTATCGCTTTTGCTATCGGAGTGAATTATATTAGGAATATTTGTTAAGCAAGCAATAACCCTGACACGATCAGAAATTTCCTTAGAGAAATAAGTATCAGTTTGTGTCTGCCAATGCAGAAGATCCTTAAATCCCTTTAACACAACTGCACAAATTTTCATTCCAGTATCAACTGCATTTTTAAGTGGAGCGTAATTGACTTTTTTTAAGAGATTAGTAACATCAAAATCTTCAGCTTTAAATGTTTCATCAGTGATTCCTCTTTTTTTCAATTCCTCTCTTAACCTTAAAAGATTCCACTGTCTCATTGCTTCGTTGTATGTAAGAATTGGAATCATACTTATCTGCGAAACTCCTTTAATCTCAACACGAGTTCCACCCTCAACACTAACATTAACATCTTCACGTGCAGCACCCATTCCTCTGCGTACTTTGTGAGTGCTTCTTACCAGCTTACTGCATTGCCAGGCAACCTCAGCAGCTTCCTGCGGTGTTTTCATTGCTGGCTCTGTAACAGTTTCAATCAAAGGCATTCCCAATCTGTCAGTCAGGTAAACTCTTTCGTGTCCAATATCAGAAACTTCTCTGCAGGAATCTTCTTCTATCGACATCTGAACAATTCTGATTTTTCTATCTTTATACGGAATCCATCCGTCAAGTGCATAAATTGCTGTCCGCTGAAATCCTGTTGGTATGCTTCCATCCAGGTATTGTTTTCTTGCAATGTGAAGTTCATCTACAGTGTTACAGTTATAAAGAAGCCCAATACCGATCGCAATATCCAATGCTTCTTCATTTATTAAGAATGGCGGAGTATCATCCATCTCGTAGGTACAAACTGTTTCCCGTTTAATATGATAGATAATGTTTTTTTTTGTTTTAAATTCCATCAGTGCTGTGCCGTCATAAACTCCCATTTCAGAAAGCGTCGGACGCATGTGTCTTAATATTTCGGCATCATACTCTTTGCTGTACTTGCCAGCCGGGCAGCGGCAGAAAAGTTTTTTTTCCGTAAGAAGCTGCTGATGTATTTCAAGTCCGGATTTAAAGCCTATTGTTTTATAATCGGCTTCGGTCATTTCATTGAAAGGTTTGAAAATATAATCATACATAAGTAGGCTACAAAAATTTATAGTTGTTAATATGAAAAATAAGAAAAGTTTATAGAAGTGAGAAAGTGACTTTTAAGGTTTAAATACAATTTAAATTTCTCTATATGTTCAACAATTTAACATTGATAATCCTATTAAAAGAAAGAATCGCAACTAATTATAGAAATAAAATGAGTGGGTTGTTTTATGAAAGAAAAGCATATCTGTCCAAAACGACAAAAAAGAAATCCCTCAAATAAAGGTGGTAAATTTGTTTTGACAATAAAAAACACCAAACTTTATCGAGGGATTGTAATGGTAAATGTAACACTTTTTAGTCAGATTTTACAAAAAATAAACAGAAACATTTTTGCAAGGGTAATAAAAGAATACTCAACAGATAAACATAATAAGGGAATAAATAGCTGGACGCATTTAGTAACGATGTTATTCGGTCAGTTTGCAAAATGTCAGTCAATAAGAGAAATAACAAATGGATTATTATCAATATCAGGTAATCTGAATCATTTGGGAATTCAAAGGAAATCACCTTCTAAATCATCTTTATCTTACATAAATGCTACAAGAGACTGGCAGATGTTCAGGGAGTTATTCTTTTCACTGTATGAAGATTTTCAGAAGAGAGGTTATTTCCAAAGGAAAAAATTTAAGGGAATTAAGAAAAAAATATTTATGCTGGATAGTACAATAATCAGCGTATGTATAAAAGTATTCGATTGGGCAAAATATAAAAAAGAAAAAGGAGCCATAAAGCTTCATACGCTTCTAGATTATGATGGCTGTATGCCCAAATATGTGTATATGACCGATGGAAAGAAAGCAGATGTGAAACACGCAAATTATATGCTTTTACCAGAGAGCTCAGTAATAGTTGCTGACAGAGCATACATAGACTTTAAGATGCTCTATCGGTGGATGAAAGAGAAAATAATATTTGTAATAAAACTAAAAGATGCAATCAAATATGAACAAGTAAAAGAATTTCCTTTGCCGGAAGGAAAAGATGAGCATATACTTAAGGATGAAAAAATCAGGTTAACCGGTGTGGATACCAAAGACCATTATCCTGAGTGCTTAAGACGAGTGGTAGTATATTCCGAAACAGAAAAAGCAGATGTGGAGATAATAACAAACAATTTTTCTTGGACAGCACAAACAATATCAGAGCTATATAAACAGCGATGGTCGATAGAAACATTCTTCAAAGAGCTTAAACAACACTTAAAAATCAAATCTTTTTTAGGAACAACTGAGAATGCGATGTGGATACAGATTTGGACAGCATTGATAACTTTGCTGCTGTTGAAATATCTAAAAGAGATATCCAAATATGGATGGAGTTTATCAAATTTAATTGCTTTTCTAAGAATGAATTTGTTTGTAAAGATTTTATTAACTGAATGGCTTGATAATCCTTTTAAGCCGCCAGAGGATCTTTCTATGAAACTAAGACAAGAAAATTTATTCTAAGAGGGGGATATTTGGGAAGTTATTTTATAATCTGTCCAAAAAAACTTATTAAGAAACCTTTTTCTCTTTTTCTAATTTATTTTGGACAGCACTGAAGAAAAGAGAGATTTTTATTGTTGAAATTGACTTACCGAATTCGATTCAATAACTTTACTAAATAAGTTAAAATGGAAGATAGATGACATTATTTTCGATAAAGAAGTTCTCTTATAAAGAAAAAAGATGGGGGTTCTTATTTTTACTCACCATATTGAGCATCTTTGGTTTTATTAATATACTAAACTCAACAAAATCTTCTCAGATAGGGATAACACCAGATTCTGTTAATTATATAGCTGCTGCTCGAAGCATAGTATCTGGCAGTGGTATAACAATTTTCAATAATAACCCGTTAGTTTTGTATCCCCCACTTTATCCAATATGTTTAGCCTCAATTGATTTGAGTATAGGAATAGACCCCATTAACTCAGTCGGTATTTTTAATGCTATTCTATTTGGGATAATTATATACCTAACAGGTTTGCTAATATTTAAACATATGAATTCATCAGTAATACTTTCGTTGCTAGGAACATCAACAATTTTGTTTGGAGTCCCATTGATAGTTGTTACCCTACTAGCCATGAGCGAACCTCTTTTTATTCTTTTAGTATTAGTTTATTTAATTATTATAGAGTTATATATAGAAAGACAAAATTTAATCACACTCTTAATTCTTTCATTCACAGTAGCCCTTGCATGTCTCACCCGATATATTGGGGTGTTTTTAATTATCACTGGGGCTTCCACTATTATATTACTGAACAAAAATAAAATCTCTTTGAGATTAAAAGATTTAACAGTTTTTGTTTTAATTTCCATAATTCCAATTACGGTATATTTAATTAGAAATTATTTTTTATCGGGTACTTTTGCAGGAAGCAGACCAACCTCGAAATTTTCTTTATGGCAAAATATAAGTTTTACTTATAATACTATTTTATCATGGTACAGCCCGAAGAGAGTTTTTTTTGATTCATCCATTTTTGCTCTTCTCTTAATTATAGCTGGACTACTAGTTGTTTGGATAATATTGTTAAATCGAAAGAAAATATTGAGGATATTAGTAAAATACTTCAATTTAATTTTTGTCATAATCATTTATTTACTTTTTCTAATATTTTCTTCAACTACTGTTGCATACAATACAATAGGTAATAGGCTACTTTCACCTGTATTTATTCCAATAACTGTTTTTCTTCTCATTTTAGGGTTGAAAGCATTTAGCTTTCTAATAAAAACTTATTCACATAAGACCTATAGGATTATTGTACTATCAGCCATAATATTTCTTTGGGTGCTTTTATTGTTTCCCAATTATGCTCAGATTTCAACGCCACTCTGGGGAAATGAAGTGATACGAGAGTTGGGATATAATGAATATTACTGGAAGGAGAATCAAACTGCTAAATATTTTCAGAAAGATATTCAACCAACAAATGGAACTTTAATATATTCAAATGAGCCATATGCTCTTTATATTTTAACGAATATTATATCTGAAATAAGTCCTTATAATTCTGAATTATTAAATGGACTATCCTCTTATAAAGAGACAAAAAATATCTTACATTTAAAAGGATTATGGCCAAAGGAAAATAATTCTTATCTGGTTTGGTTTAATAGATATAGTTATCTCAAACCCAGCCTATTTAAAATTGAAGATTTAATGATGATTGCTGACTTTCAATTAGTTAGGCGTCTAGATGATGGGGCAGTCTATTTAATACGAAGAAAATAACTTATAATACTTTAGACTACTTTAATTGATTTTAAATAAATGTTTATAATAAAATTGCCGAATAAATTTAGTTGTGTTTCAAAAGATTGATTCTCATCCAATCAAGATTTTGGTTTAGGTTTTTTTAATTTTCATTTTGAGACTCCATTTAATTGTTTTTGTTTTTTTTGTTATTACAAAATTATTGATTATTTGGAGTCTCTTTTAATTAAACTTTTTCAACAAAGAAGTAATTTATACCGAAACTTTTAGTATGAATTATTTTTTAATCAATTATTATAATATAAAGTGGTTTATCTCATTCTGATTTCTTCTAGTCAACAATTGTTGATGAATTTCTAATTTAGATTTGAATCCGACTTGATTGTAATCTTCCTCGGTCATTTCATTGAAAGGTTTGAAAATAAAATCATACATAAGTGTGCCGAAGTTGTTGTAAAAATAATGGCACGCAGATGACACAGATATAACTGATCAGCGCAGATCAGAACAATCTGCGTCCTCAGCGTGCTATTTGTTTTCTAGTTATTGAACCTTGAGAAATAATCTTTAAACGCATCTTTATGAACCATAAAATCCATTATCTTCAGCTTAACATAATCTTCGTGATAGAAATAATATCCTTTGTCACCAGTATTAAAAGCTCCTGAGCCGGAATCTTTTATTAAAAACCATGTGTTTCCGTTTTTTTCCTGATAGCCAACTAAATGAATTCCGTGATCATCGGTTGTTGTTTCATTACTGAAACGGAATTGTCTTGAATTCTCATCAATATACTCTGAAGGTATATCAAATGTGGGAACAACAGCAGATTTTGTCCAGCTATCGTATCCTGCTTCGCTTACATCCCCGCCAATTGACATTGTGTAACCATTCTTAATTGCGTTTTTAATTATTTTCATAAAGTCATCGAGTGGAACATTGTAGTAATCTTTACTGTGCCACCAGTTGTCAGGAACCTGATACTCACCTTGCTGCCAGTATGGTTTCTGCATATACGACAGAACATCAACATAGTCATCCGGATTTAATTTTAGATAATTTGAAAGATATTCTTTCGGTGAATATTTTTTCCCTTCAACAACAACTTCTGTTGGAGGTACTGTCATATAATAATTAAGAATTGATTTAACTACACTAATAACTTCATTCTCATCCCATGCATTTGATTCTTTAACACTGTTTAAATATCCATTAATCTCTTTAATAAGTTTACTATGATCATAGGCTTTTTGTTCTGGCAGCAAACCGGTATATGATTCCCGTGGTACCGTACCATATTTTTTATATATTCTTGTAACAGCATTTGCTTCAGAACCTTCGCCGACAAGAGATTTACCGCGGGTGCGAACAAATTCAGTTACTTTTTCAACATACTCCCAATAAGCAGTAAACATTTGGGAAAGTGTAACTTTTTTTCCGGTTAAACGATAGACCTCTGATTCAAAAAATGATGTTGTAGAAAAAGACCAGCAGGTACCAGTCTGACCTTGATTAACAGGATCAGAATGCCAGTAATACTTAAACTCCTCTTTAGATTTGGGTAAATCAATACCAGAAAAATCAAGTCTAAACATTTCCCTTTTTTCTTTGGGCGGATTGTTAAACTCGTCGATCATTTTTCTAACTTCAAAATAATATCCGGGCTTTGGCTCGGTAAATACTCCCTTGTTTTTTTCCTGTGCAGTGACAAATGAAGTTGAAATTAGAATTGATACGGTAAGTATATATAAGTAGGATTTCATACTTTTAACCTTTATAAAGATTGATGAAAAGTAAATTATTTTTTGCTGAACAAATTTAGATATATTAAGAACGAGTGAAAATTAAAAACAAAAAAAATTCCCTGGCAGATTGAAGGAGGCACAAACAATCTGCCGGGAATGTAAAGCGAGAATACGGTAACTTTAGTACGATATATCGCTTATTTCAATCATCTCGGTTTTTTTATCATATTTTTTCAGGTATTCAACAAACTCTGAGTTGAGGAACTTCTGATGAGTTTTCTTATAAGCATTAAGGTATCTTTCCACCTGCTTATGAGTCAACACGCTTTTCATATAATTTTTCTTTTCATTATCATCAAAAAAGATCCGATAATAATAAAGCTTAGCAGGCTTAGATTTTGCTTTAACTGCAGCAGTCTTTTTTGTTATTTTTTTTACTGGCATTTCTTCTCTCCAGGTATTACTAAATCAATTAAACTTTTCCGTTTTTCTTAATTAATTCTCTTGCAATAATTCCTTTTTGTATCTCATTCGTTCCCTCAAAAATCCTGTTAATACGGCTATCACGATAAGTTCTTTCAATAGAAAGCTCTTGTGAATAACCCATACCACCATGAATCTGAACTGCAAAATCTACTATCTTATCCAGCGATTCCGAACAATAATATTTAACGATTGCTGATTGTCTTGAAATATCTTTCTTCAAATCATAATCAACAGCAGTTCTATAAACGATAGATTCCATATTGTAAATCATAACCGCCATTTCAGCAAGCATAAATTGTATCGCCTGAAACTGTGCAATTGGCTGATCAAACTGAATTCTCTCTTTTGCATACTTTGTAGATAATTCAAGCAGCTCTTTTGAAACTCCAAGACAGGCGGCGCCCAATCCTAATCTTCCGGCATCAAGAGTTTTCATTGCATATATAAAACCACGACCATCTTTCCCGATTAAATTTTCTTTTGGTATATGCATATCTTCAAAACTTAAAGCATTTGTTACACTGCCCCTTATTCCCATTTTCTTTTCCGGTGGTCCTGCTTTAAAACCCGGAGTGTTTGTTTCCACATAAAACAAAGAAATTCCTTTTTCAGTTCTTGCAAACAGAGAAATAACATCGGCGATACCCCCGTTAGTTATCCATAATTTTTCGCCATTAATTATCCATTCATCTCCCTTCATTTCAGCTTTTGTCTTCAGATGAAACGAATCAGAACCAGCTTGTGCTTCGGTTAAACCGAATGCTGCAATTTTTTCTCCGGATGCCAAAGGAGGAATATATTTTTTTCTCTGTTCTTCATCTGCTCCATTAAAAATAGCATTTGTTCCTATTGACTGATGTGCCCCAATAAAAGTTGCAGTACTCATACAACCGCGGGCAATTTCTTCCTGCATCAAACAATAACCAACTTCTCCAAAACCGCCGCCGCCATATTCTTCAGGAAAGGATACTCCTAAGAATCCAAGCTCAGCCATTTTTTGAATTAACTCTTTAGGGATATATCCTTCTTCATCAATTTTGGCTGCTATTGGTTTAATCTCGTTAATGGTAAATTCCCGAACCATTTCTCGGAGCATATTCTGCTCATCGGTAAACTTAAATTCAAACATAGAAAAGATGCCTGCTTTTTTTGTCGATTGTTATTGTCAAATAATATTCCATTTAGAATGGCTCGATATTGCTTAAAATATCAACGAAAACAAACCGCAAAATCCATCTGCTTTTCATATCAAAGAAGCTGTATAAATGATGTTCTTAATTGTGAGAAGTAAACAAGTAATCTGTTGTGAACTTATTTTGCATTCAGACACTTTATGCAACTCCGGAGAACCACCAAACTTCTCTTAAAATCCAATTCGCTATAACTTTAATGTTTAACATTATATCCTAAACAAACGTAAATCTGTTCTGAGCTGAGTTTTCTTGATTAAAGTAATTTATTTCCTTTCATAATCAATGGTTAAATATACTTCAAAACTGTTTGGCTAATCATTCATTTTTGCTGTGAGTTGATAAAGATGCTTTCCATTAAATATTAGTAAATGCATACCTGAAAATTTGTAGCTGAAGGATAAGGCTTAATTATTTACCCGGATTGGATATTGTATATAAGATGGTTGCTAAACCTATAACAATTTATTCTACAGTCTGTCTATAAGTTGTATTATTAATAGTTTATCGATTAATAACAATATATTTATTTAAGCAGGTGTGATTCTGATTTATTTTTTTGCACTAACGATATAAAAGTTAATTAATGTTTTAAAAATTGTGTTTGGGGTGCTTTTTATCTGTGCTTTTATTTTTTTAATTCCCCTCTCATATTCCTGTTCCGAAAGATTTGCAAGCTGGGAACTGTGAAGCTTCTGCAGAAATGGATCATTGAATACTTCGCTGCCAATTCGTTCGTTAAAAACTTTTTCTGCTATACTTATATCCGTTTCATAAAAACCTTCTTTATTCAAAAGTTTCTTGATTGAATCCACAGAAATAAATCTCATTAAATCGTTCTGATACACATTTTCAAAATAATCATAAACATACCATTCCTTATCTATCTGTGGATCAACTCCGATTACAGCAATCATTCCATTTTGTTTTAAAACTCTTTTACATTCAACAATAAACTTGTGTTTATCCGGAAAATGATGAATTGCATTTACACAAAAAATCAAATCCACAGAATTACATTCAATCGGAATACTGCAGGCATCAGCATTAATTATTTTAGCATTTGAGTTTTCTTTATCAAAACTTTTTAACATCTCTAAAGAATAATCCAGACCAATAACCTTAAGATTTAAGTCTTCTAAAGATTTTATCCACTTCCCTGTTCCGCATCCGGCTTCTAAAATAATCTTATATTTATTTTTACGGATTAACTGTTTTAATAAATCCTCAATGTTAGACAAATAATTTTCTTTATATCGATTGTTGTATGTTTGAGCAATTTTAGAGTAATCAGTTTTTTGCATTTGGTACTTTTATTAGAATTATTTCCTTATAAACAATTGTTAAAAATATAATATTAGCATCGCTTAGCATTTTCAGCAGTGAAATATTTTTTGTTCGTCCAATATACATCTATTAAATCTTCAGCTTTATTTACAAGCTGCCATCCGGTTTGTATAAACTATTAAAGAACGGAAGAAGTTACCTGAGAAATTACTCAAAATTGCCTGTTTTAGAAAATATTTTTAATATTGGAGAAAAAAATCTCAGGCATTATTCTTGGGAATATTAAATTTGTGAAGAGTTTTGTGTTGATAAATATTCATTTAGTTATCATATTAATTAGTAGTTATTTAACAAATTATAGGAAGTAATAGTCCCCGTTTTATGAATATAACTTCGATAGGAGAGATACTGTTTGATATCTATCCCAGCCACAAGAAGCTTGGCGGCGCCCCGCTTAATTTTATTTACCATATAAAAAAACTAACTGATAACGGAAATATTATCAGTCGGGTTGGTAAGGATGTTTTGGGTAATAAAGCAGCCAATGAGTTAAAGCTCGCAGATATTTCTTTAGATTACATTCAGCAGGATAATCTTCGTTCTACCGGCAAAGCAAATGTTACACTCAATGAAGATGGTGAGCCAAAGTTTAATATAGATTCGGATTCAGCTTTTGATTATATAGAACTTAATGCTGAAAATGAGAATCTGATAAGTTCAGAAACTGATTGTCTTTATTTTGGAACACTTGCACAGCGATCAGAAGTTTCCAGAAATACTATACAATCTCTATTCAACCGGGGGGTAAAGTATTTTGCTGATCTTAATCTACGAGAAAAATTTTTTGATGAAGATATTTTAACCTCTACTTTAAAAGCAGCAGATTTTATAAAAGTTAATTATCAGGAAATGCACACACTTAACGATTTATTTTTACAATCTGATTATAACACAGAGAAGGTTGCGTATGAATTGATGGAAAGGTTTGGAATCAATATGATTGCTGTAACCAGAGGAAAAGACGGTTCTTCAATTTTTGAAAATGGTAAAAGATTCGATTACTCAAGTGTTGATGTAAAAGTTTTAGATACAACCGGTGCCGGTGATGCTTTTTCTGCAATACTGTGTATTGGATATCTTCAAGGGCAGGAGAACACATTTATTAATAAACTTGCAAACGAATTTGCAAATGAGATTTGTAAACTTGAAGGTGCTCTTCCTAAAAACGACCGGATTTACGAAGAGTTTAGAGAACAGTTGGGTTTTTTTTAGGATATTTTTCAATTACAAATTAATTTTTAGTTTTCATTATCAATTATTGGTTGATTATGAAAACTATCTTTCTTTGTTTTATTCTTACTGCAATTGTTTCAGCTCAAAATATTTCTGATACAAGGCTAAGAACAATTACTAATTTACTTGTCTTTAATTCACCTGAGATTTCTAAATTTGTTTTGCCTGAAGAATTTGAAACAGCAAATAGATTCGGGATTACATATAAAGGAGTAGAGAATAAATTTTTTATAGCAAACGAATTTCCAAAGATTGATACCGGCTTAAAGGTTGAATATAAAACAGAATTAATCGAAGATGATTATAGTTTGTTAACAATTTCCATCCCTTCTAAAAAAATTTTAAAAGAATACTATTTGAAAGACTCGTCCATCGTTTCAAAATCTTATTTTTATTCACGGAATTGGCAAACAAAGGAATCTGATCATTTTAAGTTTTACATCAGCGATAAAACTTTATTTAATGATTACTCGATTAATCAGCTTGAATTATTTATCAGCAGAATGATTAAAGTTCTGAAATTTTCAGAAGAGCAGATCAACAAAATCAAGCAAAAGAAGATTTATTATTTTTTATGCAAGGATGAAACCGAAATTCAGAGAGTAACCGGGTTTATTACGCGCGGCATGTATATTCTTGCACAAGATTATATTGTAACCACCTATAACACGCATTATCATGAACTTGAA